>NZ_JYJG01000125.1 GCF_000955955.1 Lentzea aerocolonigenes | reverse complement strand
CGGACGATTAGCTCAGCGGGAGAGCACTACCTTGACACGGTAGGGGTCACAGGTTCAATCCCTGTATCGTCCATAAGGGCCGAGGGGCGAGGTGTGTTCGCGGAAAGCGCGAACCACCTCGCCCCTTAGTGTTTTCTGGGGGCCAAGCCCCCAGACCCCAGCCGGGGCGCTGCGCCCCCGGACCCCCGCTGTGGCTCGCCCAGTTTTTGTCCAATTTTTGGTCGAAGCGGGCTCAAATGCCCACTTTTTTGTCTTTTATCGCGAGTGAATCGCATCTACCGTTATGCGCTGTGTCCGGCTACCAGTTCGATTTCTTCATCAGCTACAGCCGCCAGGGCAGTGTGCAGAAATGGCTGCTGAACCACTTCTACAACAAACTCGTCGAGTGCCTTGCCGACGAGTGTGCGCCCGCGCCCAAGGTGTACATGGACCGCCACATGCCGCGTGCCGTGGAGTGGTCGCACAACCTGACGACCTCGCTGCGTCACAGCAAGATCATGATCCAGGTGATGACGCCGCACTACTTCAGGTCCGGCTGGTGCATGTCGGAACTGGACAGCATGCGAGCGCGGGAGGAGATGCTGGGGCTGGCCAGCGGCGAGGTCTCCCAGGGGTTGATCTACCCCATTCTCTACTCGGACTCGGAGAACTTCCCGATCGCGGAACGGATGCGCAAATGGCACGACTTCAAGGAGTACGCACATCCTGATCCGGTTTACCAGCAGACGGTCGACTACATCCACTTCCACAAAGAAGTGAAACAGCTGGCGCGTGATCTGGTGGAGCTGGTGGACCAGGTGCCCGACTGGCAGCCGGACTGGCCGATTGTCGAACGCCCCGATCCGATCGTCACTCCGCGCACACCCTTACCGAGGTTCAAGCGATGTCCGGAACCGTGATCACGTTCTACTCCTACAAAGGTGGCGTCGGGCGCAGCTTCACCCTGGCCAACACGGCGGTGCTGCTCGCACGCTGGGGCTATCGGGTGCTCGCGATCGATTGGGATCTGGAAGCGCCGGGCCTGCACCTCTACTTCCGCCCGCACCTTTCCCAGCCACCTGACAGCGGTGTGGTCGATCTCGCACACGACTTCATGCAGAAAATCGAAGCTCCCGCCTCGCACACCGTGCGCGTCGATGTCGAGAACGGCGTGCTCGACCTGATGGCCGCCGGCAAGGTCGTCGACGACCGGCTCGACCCCTCCTACGCGCCCCGGATGCAGGAGATCGACTGGGAGGAGCTTTACGAGGACGGGTTCGCCGAGTTCCTCGAAGAACGCCGCGCCGAGTGGATCGCCCAATACGACTTCGTGCTGATCGACAGCCGCACCGGCGTCTCGGACATCGCGAGCATCTGCACCGCGCAGCTGCCTGATCGGCTGGTGGTGGTGTTCACCGCCAACGACCAGAACCTCAACGACGTCGTCGACATCGCCCATCTCGCGGACCAGGCGAGGGATCGCCTGCCCTACGACAGACCACGGCACCAGGTGATGCCCCTGTTGTCCCGGCTGGACAACACGGTCGAGTACGAGCGGGCCGCGGAATGGCAGAAGAAGTCGGCCGGCGTGGTGGCACCGCTCTTCCGCAACTGGCTGGTCAAGAGCGTGAAGCCAGACCTGATGCTGCGCCATCTCACGGTTCCGTACGTCTCGTACTGGAGCTTTGGCGAGCTGCTGCCGGTGCTGGAGGAGAAGTCTCCGTCACCGAACCAGATCTCGTTCGCGCTGGAGACCGTCGCCGCGGTGATCGCGCAGGAGTTCGACCGCACTGACCTGCTGGCGGACAACCGCGACGCGTATGTGGCCGCCGCACGTTCGCGGCGCCGGAAGTTCGACCTGGATCTGCTGGTGTCCAGCCCGAGGCCGTTGTGGCGCACCTCGACCCAGCTGATCACCGAGTTGCGGCTGCTGGGCGTGAAGGTGGACAGGTCGGTGTCGGGTGATCCGGAGATCCTCGACCACACCGGCGACCCCGCCGAACACCTCTGCCTCCTGATCGACGGCGGGCTCAGCCGGTGGCAGCTGACCGAGGCGGAACGGTTCGCGCGGCGTGCGCTCGGACCGGACGGCACGCAACGGCAGATGTTCTGCGTGGTGACCCGTGGCACGGATCGTGAGCTGCTGCCGGGATTCCTGCGCAACCTCCGGCACCTGGAGTTCGAACCGTCCGCACGACCAGTGCGCGTGGCAAGGGAGCTGCACGACCTCATCAAGGCCACGCCCGCCGCCGAGACGGAACCGGACCAGGAAGCGTTCAGGAGCGCTGAGGCCGCGCTGCGCGAGGTGCCGGACCAGCTCCCGTACGCCGGGAGGTTCGTGCTGGTCGAGGAAACGGTGCGGGGCATGGCCGGTGCGCTCGACGACGGCGACATGGACCTGCTGCGCGACCGGTCGGCAGACCTGCTGCTGCTGAGCAAACCGCACCGCAACGGCACCGGGGTGGCGGTTCCCGGGGCACTGCGCAACGAGGTGAGCGCACTGCTCGCCCGGATCGAGCGACGAATCAACGCGTTCACCGACTGAAAGGCGGCGTGATGCCGGAGAAGTACGCAACCAGCGCCAAGTCGGCACTGATGGTCCTGATGCTGGCCAACCGCGAAGTGCCCAACGTGGAGCTGAAGGACACCTACAAGATCTCGCTCGTGCCCAAGGATCGCGACCCGGTGAACCGCGACAAGCTCCTCGAGACGTCGAAGGACGGCAGGCGGCTCGTCCACAAGATCACCGACAAGGGCATCGAGTGGTGCATGACGCACCTCGTCGAGAGCGACCTGCCCTCACGGGTGGGGCCGCAGGCGCGGGTGAACCAGGAACTGCTCCGGCGGATGGTCCCGTTCCTGCGGGATCGAGGCCTGCTGGTGGAGGCGATCCGGTCGCGTGGGCTGGAGGAGCTGATCCGGCAGGTCTACCTGGAGCTGGGCGACGGTTACCAGGACTGGGTCCGGCTGGCGAAGCTCCGCCCGCGTCTTGACGGCGCCGGCCGCGACGAGGTGGACGAGACGCTGCTGAAGATGGTGCGCGACGGTTCCACCCATCTGGTGCCCAGCTCGAACACCAAGGTGCTGACCGACGAGGACCACGCGGCCGCCATCAGCATCGGCGGCGAGGACAAGCACCTCATGGCGATCGAGGAATCATGACCGAGCACCTGCGCGAGGCGCTGGCGGTCGTGCGGTTCAACTCGGCCGAGACCCCCGACGACGTATGGCACGCCTCCCCGTTCCACGTCGACGGCCTGCACACCAGGGCAGAACACCGGCTCCGGGCGGGCATCGCCGACGCGAGGGACAGCGTCGGCCCGAGCGTCGGTGGCCTGGTGCTGCAAGGGGAGAAGGGCGTCGGGAAGACGCACCTGCTGGGCACGGTTCGCCGGATCGTCCAGCAGGAGGGCGGCTACTTCTTCCTGGTCGAGGTCACGTCGGGCAAGGCCTTCTGGGACGACGTCGCCGACGCCATGCGCAGTGAGCTGCGGCGTGCCAACGATGACGGCGACATCCAGCTCGCGGTGTTGTTGCGCCAGCTGTGTCTGGGCGCGGACGTGTCGCCGGAGATCGCGCGTGCTGTGGTGGGCGAAGCACCGCTGACGCCTGATCACCTCAAGACGTTCCTCAGCGCGTTGCGCAAGGTCGACCCCAGGATCGCGGTGGAGTGCGGGGACACCATCCGCGCTCTCGTGCTGTACGGCTCGGAGGACTCGGACATCGGCAGGTCCTACCTGAAGGGTGTGGACGAGTCGAGCGCGGAACGCCGCCGCTGGGGTCTGCCGTCCGAGGCGAACCCGTCCCGTGCGCTGGTGCGTGACATGTCACGGGTCCTCGCGATGACCGGTCCGTGCGTCATCGCGGTCGACCAGCTGGACACGTTGGTCAACAAGGGTCAGGACGAGGTCGGGGCGAAGGTGACCAACCCCGAGCTGGTGCAGGAGATCGCGGACATCTCGGACGGGCTGATGCAGCTCCGCGAGACCACCAGGCGCACGGTCACCGTGGTGGCGTGCCTGATCGACACGTGGATGATGCTGAAGTCGATCGCGAGCGACACCGTCGGCGACCGCTTCACCACGACGCCGATTCTCGCCGCCATCGCCGATCCGGAGATCGGCAGGAGGTTGGTGGAGCGCTGGCTCGGTGTCATCTACCAGCGCAACGGGATCGTGCCGCCGCACCCGACCTGGCCGGTGGCGCCCAGTGCGTTCACCCCGGCCAACTGGGAGAACCGCACTCCGCGCCAGCTGCTCAAGCGGGTGCACGCGCACGCGGAAGCCTGTTTGTACGGCGAGATCAGGGAACTGGGCTCGTTCGGCGAGGAGCCGCCGTCCGAGGTGGTCCAAGCCCCGGTCGTCGTCGGGGCCGAGCCGGACTACATGGCGGAGTTCGACGCCAGGTTCGAGAGGTTGAAGCAGGCCGCGGAGATTCGGGCCGTGGACATCAGACAGTCCAATGAGGACGAAGTGCTGCCGGCGTTGCTGCTGGCCGGGCTGAAGTCCTGGATCACCGAGGTCGGCAACGACGAGCTGAAATGGCATCCTGAGCCGCATTCGGACGACATGCGGCTGCACGCGGGTCTGCGGCTCACCGTCAACGAGGAGCTGGACACCCAGGAACGCTGGGGCATGCGGTTCATCGCCAGCAGCCACGGCAACCGGGTGCTGCGCAAGCTGCGGGACGCGCGGGACGCGGCGGAGGGAACTCGCGGAGGTCGCGGCAGGCATCTGGTCATCATTCGCAACGGGGCCAAGGGCTGGAACGGCGCGGTGACGCAGAGACTGGTCGCCGAGCTCGAGAGCGCGGGCGGCCGGTGTGTCGACATCACCGACGACGACCTGCGGACCTTCAGCGCGCTCAAGGAGATCTGCGCGGTGCAGACCCACCAGCTGCTGGCGTGGCTGGTGGCGCGGAAACCGGCCAGCAGCACCACGTTCCTGCGTTCGGTGTTGCCGGAGCAGGAGAGGACCGCGGCAAGCCACCAGGAGACACGTCCTCCGCCGAAGCCACAGCCACAGCCACAACCTCAGCCACAACCGCAGCGACCGGAGAGCGACAGCGAGATCGTGCTCGGGATGGGCGGGGAGATCCGGATCGAGCTGGAGTCGTTGCGCAAGCACGCGATCGTGTTCGCGGGGTCCGGCAGCGGGAAGACGGTGTTGTTGCGCCGGATCGTCGAGGAGTGTGCGTTGCGCGGGGTCTCGGCGATCGTGCTCGATCCCAACAACGACCTGGCGCGCCTCGGCGATGCCTGGCCTGAGAAGCCAGGGGAGTGGCGGCCCGGGGACGAGGCCAAGGCCGCCGAGTACATCGCGGGGACCGAGGTCGTGGTGTGGACGCCGGGGCGCACCAGCGGGCGGCCGCTGGCCTTTCATCCGCTGCCGGATTTTGCCGGCGTGCGTGGGGATGAGGACGAGTTCAGTGCCGCGGTGGAGGCTGCGGTGGCGAGGTTGGTGCCGCATGCGCGGATTGCGAACGGGACGAAGTTCGCGGTGCGGGCGAGGGCCGTGCTCAAGGAGGCGCTCAAGCGGTACGCGCGTGAGGACCGCAGGGATCTCAACGGGTTCGTGGATCTGCTGGCCGAGTTGCCGGACGGGGTGAGCAAGCTGAATTCCGCGGCGGCCACGGCGGCTGATCTCGCGGAGACGTTGCGGGCCGCGATGGTGAACGATCCTCTGCTTGGCGGGCAAGGAGAACCGACTGATCCCGGGGTGCTGCTCACGCCCGCGCAGGGCAAGCGGGCGCGGGTTTCGGTGATCAGCTTCATCGGGTTGCCGTCGGAGGAGCAGCGGCAGGGGTTCATCAGTCAGCTGCAGCTGGAGGTGTTCGCCTGGATCAAGCGGAACCCTGCGGTGGATCGGCCGCTCGGTGGGCTGATGGTGATGGACGAGGCGCAGACGATCGCGCCGTCCGGTGGGGTGACGGCCTGTACGCAGACGACGATTCTGCTGGCGTCGCAGGCTCGGAAGTACGGGTTGGGGTTGTTGCTGGCCACGCAGGCGCCCAAGGGTGTGCACAACCAGGTGACCGGCAATGCCACGACGCAGTTCTTCGGGCGGTTGAACAGTCCGGCGCAGATCGCCGCGGCCACGGACATGGCGCGGGCCAAGGGGAGTTCGATCGCGGACATCTCGCGGCTGGAGCGCGGGCAGTTCTACGCCACCGGGGACACGTTCGGGTTCCGGCGGATGCGCGCGCCGCTGTGCCTGAGCTACCACCCGCCCAGTCCGTTGCGGCTGGAGGAAGTGATCGAGAGAGCCCGGCAGTGAGGCGAGGGCGGTGTCCCGGACGGGGCACCGCCCTTTTCGCGTCTCAGCGGAGCATGTCCTCGATTCGCTGGCACAGCGTGGGGAACAGCTCGGTGGAACCGCCGAGGACGACGAAGTTCACCGTGTCGTCGCCGCGGACTTCCACCGCGTACACGGTGTCGCCCGATCGTTCGACGCGCACGGCGATCGTGCTGTCGCCCAGGTGCACGGTGCCGGCGAGGCCGCGCTTGGTGAGTCCAGGAGACGCGACGGCGAACTGCTCGGCCAGGTCGCGCAAGGCGTTGCTGGTCGTCGGCGGTGCCTCGAGCGACATCACCTCGGTGACGAAGACCCGGTCCTGGCCGGCGGTTTCCGCTGCCTCGACGCGGCTGACCAGTGCGTCCACCAGGCCCTCGTCCGCGCGCAGGAACGTCGTGTGCGGCAACGTCTCCGGCACCTCGCCGAGCAGGACTGGCAGCACGTGCTCGTTCCCCGCCGCGAGATCGTCCACAGTGGAGACGAACGGGACGAGGAAGCGCACCTGCGCCTCCGGGGAGTCGTTGCCCTCCAGCACGGTCAGGCCGCGCTGCCGGCACGCCTCGGCCACCTCGCCGGCCACCGCGCGCTGCTCCTCGGTGAACGACACCGCGATGTCGTAGGACTCGATCACTCGGTACCTCCTCTTCCGCGACCGGCCGGCGGCCGGTCGGGCGTCAGCGTCCGCGCCGGGTGTTGACCAGAAGTGGATGAGGAGTGGACGTTGACCGCTGCGGCGGGCAACGGGAAACACCTGTTTTCGCGGTTTTTGAAGATGAATCCTCGAAGTAGCCCGCAGAACGGCGGGCGAAATCCCGGAATCAATTGCGATTTCCTTCGGAGGATTCGTCATGTCCAAAACCGTGTCCAGTTTCGCCGCCGGTGTCGTCACGTTGCTGACCGCACTCGTCGTCGCCGCCTCCGTTTCCGGCGGCGTCGCGGCCAACGCGGACGACACCACCCCGCCACCTCCCACGACCACCACGGAGACCCAGGAAGGCGGCGGGCACCCGTGGCACGACTGAGGTAAGTCGTGAATGCGCCCCGGCCATTTGTGGCGTGGCCGGGGCGATTGCGTTGAGGAGAGTCGGGATGGTGTACTCGGTCGACGCCGGAGCGGGAGGCAGTCGTGGCCGGAACTTTTGGTGAACAGCTGCGGGAATACCGCATCGCGGCGGGTTTGTCGATGGGTCAGCTGGCGAAGCTGATTCATTACAGCAAGGGTTATCTCAGCAAGATCGAGAATGACGTCAAACCTCCCACGCCGACGGTCGCGAGGTTGTGCGACGGCGTGCTCGGCGTCGGCGGCAAGCTGCTCGAGGCGGCGCTGTACAGCTCTCCACCTGCCGCCGCCGCGGGCATCCGGTCGCGACCGGTGCCGGACGAGCTGGTGATCGGCGGGATGCGCGCCTCGTTCGAACAGCTGAGAAGACTGGGCCTGCTCACCAGCCCGACGTTGCTCCTCGAACCGCTGAAAGCCTTGCAGCACACGGTTCACGGGCTCGCGCGCGAGAACACCGGACCCGCCGGCACGACGTTGCTGCGCCTCGCGGCACGCATCGCCGAGTACACGGGCTGGATGAGCCAGGAGGCGGGGGACGAGCGGGACGCGCTGCGGTGGACCCGGCAGGCCTCGGAACTGTCCCGCGCCGCGGGTGATCCGGACATCGCCAGCTACACGTTCGTCCGCGAGGCCGGGCTGGCGCTCTACCGGCAGGACGCCCGCGGCACGATCACCCTCGCCCAGCAGGCCCAGTGGATAGGTCAGGCGGGCTTGCGCGTGCTCGCGCTGGCGGCCAGGCGGGAAGCTCAGGGCCATGCGCTCGCGGGAGACCGGTACGCCGCCGAGAGAGCGTTCGACCGTGCCGCACAACCGATCGGGGCCGTAGAGCAGGAGGGTCCCTACCCCGTGCTCGGTTCCAGCGCGCCCGATCCGCTGGAACTGGCCAGGGGGTGGTCGTTGTGCGACCTCGGGCTCACCGTCGAGGCGGCCGCGGTGCTGGACCGGCAGCTCACGCTGTTGCCGGCCTCGTCCCGTCGCGCCAGGGCTCGTTTCGGCACCAGGCTGTCGCTGGCCTACGCGTTGTCCGGCGAGGTCGGCCAGAGTTGCGTCACGTTCGCCGGCATCATGGACGACGCGGCGCACGTCGACTCCGCGACCATCAGGACGGACCTGCACCAGCTGACCAGAACCCTGGGCAGATGGCACAACCACGGTGCCGTGCGAGAGATCTTCCCCGACCTCAGACGACTTCTGGCCTAACGCTGACCGCACGCACAGGTCAGTGCGGCGCGCTCGTCTCGCACCTCCTCCGCTTCCGGCTGGCCGAGCTCGGCGAACACCTCGGAGGCCGCGTCCCAGTGCACCACGGCGTCGGAGTGCCTGCCGAGCGCGTGCATCGACTGCGCCACACCGATTTCGCCGTACGCCCGGTGGGTGCGGTTGCCCGTGTCGGTCGCCAGGCCCAGCAGTGACTCGTAGAGCCGCAGCGCCGCGACCCGGTCACCAGCGTCGCCCGCCGTCGCGGCCCGGACGCGGAACATCCTGGCCTTGAGGTCGGCGTCGTCGACCCCGGCCGCAGCGTCGGAGGCCTGCTTGAGGTGGTGCACGGCCTCGGTGTACCGGCCGCGCAGCCGATACGCGTCCGCGAGGTTCGTCAACGCGTAGGCGGCCACGCAGGAGTCGTCCAGCCGCACCGCGAGCTCGTGCGCTTCCACGTGGTTGGGAATCGCCTCGTCCAGCATGCCCAGGTGCTGCTGGATCGCACCGAGGTTGTCCAACGAGTGCGCCAGCCCGCGCAGATGCCCGATCTCCCGCAGGATCCGCACCGACTCCTCCTGCCGGTGCAACGCGGCTTCGTACTGGTGGTGCTGCTCGCTCAGATAGCCGAGCTGGCTGAGCGCGTGCGCCTGGCCGCGAAGATCCCCGCACTGCTCGTACTTCTCCAGCGCTGCCTCGAACTGCCGCATCGCCTCGGTGTGCGAGCCCAGTTTCATCGTGCAGATCGCGATCGTGCAGAGCGTCGCGGCCTCACCGTGCACGTCGCCGAGCCCGGTCCAGTGCGGCAGGGCTTGCCTGGCGAGTTCGAGCGCTTTGGCGTGCAGACCACGCCGGTCGTGCGCGATCGCCAGGCGCAGCAACACGTGCGCCTGTCCGTAGCTGTCGGTGGTCTCCTTGGCCAGCTCCAGGGTGGCGATCCAGTCCTCGAACCGGTTCGCCGTGTTGAAGTGCCGCCAGATCAGCACGGCGAGCTGCCACGCGTGGCCGGGCAACGCGTTCGTGGCGGCGTGCTGGATCGCGGCGACCACGTTGTCCAGCTCGGCGGTGATCCACGCCTGCGCCGCGCCCGCCTCGGTGAACCGCAGGCTGAGCGGGCTCTCGCGGTCCACGGACGGCTGGGCCGCGCGGTCGAACGGGTACGCGGTGCCGGCCGCGTTGGCCAGGGTGACGAGGTAGAAGTCCAGCAGGCGCGCCAAAGCGTGCTCGGGAGCGGGCTCGAAGGCGGCGAACTCCTTGATCGAGTCGAGCATCTGGTAGCGGTCCGGCGCGATCTCCTCGAGCAGGCAGACCTCGTGCAGGTCGTCGAGCAGCTTGCGGGTCTCGGAGACGTCGTGGCCCACGAGCGCCGCCGCGGCGACGAGATCGACGTGCGGGCCCGGCAGGTGCCCGAACAGCCGGAAGACCTCCTGCTGCCGTTCGTCGAGCAGCCGGTAGGAGGCGTGCACGGCTGCGGCGCCGTCTAACCGCCACGGGCCGTCTTCGTCCATCAGCGTGAGCAGGTGCTCCAGCGACCACCTGTCGTGCCTGCGCAACGTTGCCGCGGCCACCGTGATGGGCATCGGCAGGTACCCGCAGCGCTTCACCAAACCCGCGATGTCCGCCGGCCTGCCACCGCGGAGCGGACCGGTCAGCCGCTGGAACAACGCGGTGGCGTCGCTCGCCGGCAGCGGCCCGAGCCGGACGTGCTCGCTGATGTCGGGCTCGCCCATCCTCCTGCTCGTCACGACGGCGAAGCAGTCCCGCGCCTCGGGCAGCAGCGGCCTGATCTGTTCGGGTGAGACAGCGTTGTCCAGCACCAGAAGGGTCTTCGTGCCGTAGAGGTGGGACTGGTAGAGCGTGGACTTGCGGCCGACCGTGTCCGGGATCTGCTCGGCGGGCACGCCCAGCTCGGTGAGCAGCTGCGTGAGCGCGTCCGAGATGGACATCGGCGCCACGTTCGGGGTGAACCCGTTGAGCCGCACCATGAGCTGGCCGTCCGGGAAGCGGTGACGCAGGCGGTGCGCCGCTTCCACGGCCAGACCGGTCTTGCCCACGCCGGGTGCGCCGCTGATCCACACCGCTCGTCGTTCGTCCGAGCCGGCGGCGGCGGACTCGATCGTGTCCAGTTCGCCGGACCGGCCGGTGAACCCTCCTGGACGTGACGGCAGCGAGCTGACCGGGTCACCTCGCCGGGCGCGCTCCGCGAGGTTGCGCAGGACGGTTCCCGGCTCGATGCCGAGCTCGGCGAGTGCCTCGGTCGCGGAGACGAAGACCCTGATCGCACCGACCCGGTCGCGACACGCGATCAACGCGCGCATCAGGAGCTCGGCGTACTTCTGGTTCTCCGGAACGGTCCGGACGGCGCGGCGCATCCGGTCTCTGGCCGACCGGTGGTGGCCGGAGTCCAGCTCCAACTCGGCCAGGTCACCGAGCGCGTCGTAGTAGCTCTCGTCCGGCGGGATCACCTCGGTGCCACCGACCCGGTCGATGTCGATGTCCTCCAGGAACCGCCCGCGCCGCAGCGCCACCGCCGCTCGCAGCAGCTCGATCGCTCCACGCTGGTCGTTGTCCTGCAACGCTCGTGCCGCCTGCTCGCGCAGCCGGTCGAACCGCACCACGTCGATCTGGTCCTCGTCGACGCGCAGCACGTACCCGGTCGCGGTCGTCTCGATCGTCGCGTCGGTGCCTTCGAACGCGGTGCGCAGCCTCTTGATGTAGCTGCGGACGAGGCTTCGGCGGTCGGGGTTCTCCGGCCACACCGTCTCGGTGAGCCGTTCGGGTGACACGGGTTTGTTCGCGTGTAAGAGAAGCACGACGAGGATGAACCGTTGCTGCTGGTCTCCCAAGGACACCGGGGTGTTGTCGTGCCACGCCTCCAGCGGACCCAGCATCCGGAAATCCACGCCGTCCTCCTCGGTGTCCGACCCTCTGTCCGGGAGGAATGTCGCGCAAGGGCCCGTTGATGTGTCAGCGAATCATCTTTTTGTCCACGAACGATCAACACGATTCGGTAACCGTTTCCCCGGTGACGCTTGGTGCTGAGGGGGAAGCCGATGGTGCTGGACGTGTTGCCCTGCTACGTGGTCTGCGACGTGTCGTGCTCGATGACCGACCACATCGCCGAGGTCAACGCCGGAATGCGCGAGTTCCGCGGGGTGGTGCACGCGGAACGTCGCGCCGCCGCCCAGATTCGGCTCTGCGTGGTCGTTTTCGCTGACAGCCCGCAGGTCGTCCAGCCGTTGCGCGCGGCGATCGACCCATCCGAAACTATTACACCGCAGCAGGAATCGGGTTCCGACTTCGGATCCGCGTTCACCCTGCTGCGCACGGTGATCGAGCGCGATGTGCACAGCCTGAAGGCACAGCGGATCCGCGTGCGCCGGCCGGTGCTGTTCTTCATCTCCGACGGCCACGCGACCGATCACGCCTGGCCCGAGGCGCTGGCACGGCTCACCGCCACGGCGTCGTGCCCGGAGATGATCGCGTTCGGGCTCGGTGCCGTCGACCCGCCGGCACTGGACCGCATCAGCACCTCGCGGGTCTTCCTCGGCCGCGACGGTGTCCGGATCGGCATCGCCCTCGCCTCTTCGGTGGCGCGGACGGTCCTGCGGCCGGACCACGTCTGACTGTGCCACCACCTCGCGATGGTGTCCGATCACGTCGCACCCATGTCTGACCTGAGCGGTGTTTCCACGACCCGTCCGATCCACGGCGTGTCCACTTCTCGTCCACACGCCCGACGCAACCTGCCTCCGCCGCACGTGAGCGCGCAAGGGAGGAGAGCGGAGATGACGACGACGCACGCGAAGCTGGTCCGTGAGCTGAAGACCCTGCGGAAGGGGAGGGGCGTGCACGGCAAGATCGCGGACCGGGTGGGTCCGGATCTGGCCGCCGCGTGCGGGATCACCAGGGCGGACGGGCCGTCGGCAGCTCGCCAGAAGCTCGTCACCAGGCTCACCGAGCTGGTCGAACAGCTCCCGGAGGACCTCCAGCTCGCCGCGCGGGCGGCGTTCGGGCTCATCCCCGACGTGCGTCATCCGCTCTACCAGGACCGGGTGACCTGGGTGGCGGCCGCGATCGACCGCGACTCCCGCACCGTGCGCCGGCGCGTCGACGAAGCCGTGGACCAGCTGGCCGAACTGGCCGCCACCACCACGCGGCGCGACGCCGGCGGCTGGCACACCGCGGAACTGGCCGTGGCCGTGGCGCTCGACCAGGGGCAGCCAGAGGTGCTGGAGCGCTACCAGGTCGTCGTCGACCAGGACGGGGTGGACCGGCTGGAATTCGCCGCGGTGTTCCCGGTGCACCGGCGGGACGTGGACGTGCACCTGCTCTACGGCGGCACGCTGCAGGAGCGCTCGGCGTCGCACGAACGCCCCGGCTTCGTGCTCGTGCCGGCCGAACCGCTGGCCCGCGGCGAGACGCACGACTTCGCGATCCGGTACCGGTTGGTCAACCGCGACGTCATGCGCCCGTGCGTGCTGCACGTGCCCGAACGGCCGTGCGAGGTGTTCGACCTGCGCGTGCGGTTCGAGCACGACCGCAGGCGGCTCGTGCGGACGTTCGACGGGGTGTTGCAGCGGTCGGACGGCGAGCCGGACGGGAGCCAGCACGCGGTGGACCGGGCAGGGGAGATCCACCTGAGGTTCCGGCGGCTGCTCCCAGGGCTCCTGTACGGCGCTCGGTGGGGAGGATCGGCGGTGTGCTCGGCCCGGCGGGCGTCCTGATCTACTTGGCGTCGTTGTTGAAGGACAAGAGGCACCAGCCGTCGGACTCCTTCTGCAGGAAGCCGCCCGCCTTCGTCTCGGTGCCGTTGAGCGTGTACCACATGCGGACCTGGCCGCCGTCGTTCGCCTTGGTGGTCTGCACCTTGTCGTGCAGGCGCAGTTTGCCGCCGGCGGCGATGGCCTTCTCCGCCCACGTGTTGACGGCGCGCGCGGTGGAGCACATGTACTTGCGGGCCGAGGCGATGTCCTTGTCGTTCACGGCTTTCGCGAACGCCTGCATGCGGCCGGTGGCGCTGTCCGGGTCCGGGTCCGGTGGTGGTTCCTGGGAGTCGGTGACCGGGACGAAGCCCATTTCGCAGACGACGTACTTGTTGTCCTCCTCGAACATGGCGAGCACGCCGCGTTGCTTGGAGAGGCCGCTGTCCTTCGGGTAGTCGACGGACATGATGGCCACGGTGGCGTCCTTGTTGCCGTCGTTGTAGATCGGGTCGCTGGGCTTGATCTTGCGGACCTCGTCGACCTTGAAGGTGGCCTGGACGTCTGCCTTCTTGCTCTTGGGCTTCAGCGGTTCGATGTCGCGGTAGAGGATCTCCTCGGCCCGCGAGATGTCCTTGCCGTCGGCCTTGGTGCGGCCGTCCTTGCACGTGAGGACGTTCACGAACTGGTCGACGTCGCGCCGGTTGAGCGCGGCCTCGACGGCCTTCGCGGTGCTGTCCGGCGAGGACTGGTCGACGGCGACGGCTGGGCGCGACTTCAGCCAGCCCGGCCAGACCAGCCCCGTGCCGAGGACACCGGCGGCGGCCAGCAGGACGACGAGGCCGAGCACGAGGAAGACCACCGGGGACTTCTTCTTCGGCGGCACGGGTGGCGGGCCCGGGTACGGCGGGCCCCACTGGGGTGGTCCGTACTGCGGTGGTCCGTACTGGGGTGGTCCGTACTGGTTCGGTCCGGGCTGGTTCGGCGGCTGCGTCAACGTGGTGTCCTAAGCGGCGGGGCCGGAGGGTGGCCGGTAGTACGGCTGTTGCTGTTGCAGGTACTGCTGGGCCTTGCGGTGGCGGGCGCGGCGCATCAGCACCACGACGAGGACGACCGCGCCCGCGCCGAGCAGCAGGAACGTCACGGCGGCGACGACCACCCCGGTGACGATGGTCTTCGTGACGTCGGCGTCGTCGTCCGGCTTCTCGGTGACCTGGCGTTCGCCGAACGCCTCGCGCAGGTCGGCCTCGGTGTAGCGCTTACCGGTTCCGTCGAGCGTGATCACCAGCCGGTCGAGGTGCTCGGGGTAGGTGTCCCAGACGATCTCGGCGACCTTGTCGGGGTCCGAGCCGGACGCGCTGATCTCCAGGGTGTCGGTGCCGTTGTTGGAGCGGTGGTACACCGAGACCTTCTGGTAGCCCTCGTGCTGGATGCGGGACTGCAGCGTGGCCAGGTCGGCGAGCGAGGCGCAGCCGGTCAGCGCGGCGCACAGCAGGACGAACAGGGCGAACCGTCTCATGTCAGGGAGATTAGGGAAAAGCGCTGCTCCGCGCCTGGGAAACGGGCAGTCTTGCGCAGATGAAGCCACTCGTGGTGCTCGACGTCGACGGCCCGCTCAACCCGTGGGCGGCGAAGACCAAGCCCGCGAACTACCGCCCGTTCGACATCAGGGTCGGCTGGTGGCGCAAGCTCCGGATCTGGCTCGACCCGGATCACGGTGACCAGTTGAGACGGCTGGCGGACGAAACCGGGGCCGAGCTCGCGTGGGCCACCAGCTGGTCCCACCGGGCGAACACCGAGATAGGGCCGCGGCTGAACCTCCCGCCACTCAGGGTGATCGACTTCCACGACGAGCACGGCTGGAAGTACCCCGCCGTCGCCCGCCACGCCTACGAACGGCCCCTCGTCTGGTTCGACGACGACTTCGGGTTGCACCGGGACCGGAACCGGGATTTCGTCCACAAGCGACGGCACCTGACCACCGCTCTCATCCACGTCGACCCCGCGACCGGGATCACCGCGCGGCACTTGGGCGAAGCTCGGAAAGCATTCAGCAGCAACCCGTAGTGCACTGAGAATTCACCGTAGGAGTCGAGAAGGTCTCAACCGGCGCGGCTGGCTTGACAACGAAAGCCGTCCGCGCGAATCCTCCGCCTGTGCTGAAGCGAGGGAACGTCACCACGAAACTGATCGGTGTCGGCGCCTTGGTGCTGGCCGTGGCCGCCTGTGGCGCCCCGCCCGCAAAGGAGACGCAGACCGGAGCCGCCGGGACCGCCAAGTCGGCGAGTGAGCTCGGTGGCATGGACAAGCTGGTCGAGGCCGCCAAGAAGGAGGGCAAGCTCAACGTCATCGCGCTGCCCCCGGACTGGGCGAACTACGGCGAGATCATCAAGGCGTTCGAGGCCAAGTACGGCGTCAAGGTCGACTCGGCCCAGCCGGACGCGTCCTCCCAGGACGAGATCAACGCCGCGAAGCAGCTCAAGGGCAACGACCGCTCGCCGGACGTGTTCGACCTCGGCCTGAACGTGGCCCTGGCGAACAAGGACCTGTTCGCGCCGTACAAGGTCAGCACGTGGGACGACATCGCCGCGGAGCTCAAGGACGCGGACGGTGCCTACTACGGCGACTACGGCGGCTTCATGTCGATCGGCTACGACGCCGGCAAGGTGCCCGCGCCGACGAGTGTGAAGGACCTGCTCAAGCCCGAGTACAAGGGCAAGGTCGCGCTCAACGGCGACCCGACGCAGGCCGGTGCCGCGTTCTCCGGCGTCGTGATGGCGTCGCTGGGCAACGGCGGTAGTGCCGACGACATCAAGCCCGGTGTCGACTTCTTCAAGCAGCTCAAGCAGGCCGGCAACTTCCAGCCGGTCGACCCGTCGCCCGCGACGATCGAGTCCGGCCAGACGCCGGTCGTCATCGACTGGGACTACACCAACGCCGCCCAGACCGAGAAGCTCAAGGGCAAGATGGACTGGAAGGTCGTCGTCCCGGCCGAGGCCCAGCTCGGCGCCTACTACAACCAGGCCATCAGCAAGGACGCGCCGCACCCCGCGGCCGCGCGCCTGTGGCAGGAGTTCCTCTACTCCGACGAGGGCCAGAACCTCTACCTGAAGGGCATGTCCCGCCCGGTTCGCCTGGAGAAGATGGGCGACAAGGCGGACAAGGCCGCGAAGGACAAGCTGCCCAAGACCGAGGGCAAGCAGGTGTTCCAGACGCAGGCCCAGGCCGACAAGGCCAAGGCCGTCCTGACCGCGACCTGGGCGCAGGCCATCGGATGACCGCAGTCGCTCCCGTAGCGACGACGCCCGGCGGCTCCACCCCTGCCAAGAGGGGTGGAGCCGCCGGTCGGCCATCTGTGGCCGCCTGGCTCGTCGCGGTGCCGTTCCTCGCGTTCGTCGGCATCTTCCTCGTCTACCCCACGGTTCTCGTGCTGTTCGGTGCCTTCCAGGACTCGAACGGCGCGCTCACGCTCGGCAACCTCACGACCCTGTTCACGGGCGTCGTCTTCGACGCGTTCGTGCGCAGCATCGAACTCTCCGCGCTCACGGCGGTGATCGGCGCGATCTTCGGCGCGCTGCTCACGTGGGCGGTCGCGGTCGGCAAGCAGGAGGGCATGGTGCGACGGGTCGTCGTGGCCGCGTCCGGAGTGCTCGCCCAGTTCGGTGGCGTGCCGCTGGCGTTCGCCTTCCTGGCCACGATCGGCTTCGAGGGCCTGGTCACGAAGTACCTGCGTGACAACGTTGGCATCGACATCTTCGCCGGCAGCGCGTGGTTGTTCGAGCTGCCGGGCCTGACGCTCGTCTACACGTTCTTCCAGATCCCGCTGATGGTCATCGTGTTCCTGCCCGCGCTGGACGGCCTCCGTCCACAGTGGCGTGAGGCGAACGCGTCGCTCGGCGGCACGAGCTGGACGTACTGGCGCCACGTCGGCGGCCCGATTCTGACGCCGCCGTTCCTCGGTGCGCTGCTTCTCCTGTTCGCCAACGCCTTCAGCGCCTACGCCACGGCCGCCGCGCTCGTCTCGCAGGGCAGCCCGATCGTGCCGCTGCAGATCCGCGGCTTCCTCACCGGCGAGGTCGTGCTCGGCCAGGAGAACCTCGGCAAGGCGCTCGGCCTCGGCATGGTGATCGTCGTCAGCATCGCGATGGGCGTGAACGTGCTGCTGCAGCGGAGGGTGGCCAAGTGGGTTCGCTAGTGAAGCAGCGTGTTCTGCGCACGATCATCCTGCTGGTCCTCGGCGTCTACTTCATCCTGCCGCTGATCGCGATGGCGGAGTTCTCCACGCGCGGCAAGGGCGGGAGCCGCAGCCTCGAGTCGTGGACGGGCATCGTCGACGACGAGGGCCTGATGGAGGCGCTCGTCAACTCGCTGCTGCTGTCGGTCACCTCAGCGGTCCTGATGCTGGTGCTGCTCGTGCCGACGATGGCGTGGATCCGGCTCCGGCTGCCGCAGCTGCAGCGGCTCGTGGAGTTCCTGTGCCTGCTGCCGCTCGCGATCCCCGCGATCGTGCTGGTGGTCGGCATGGCGCCGCTCTACGCGTGGGTGAACTACTTCCTGGGCGACTCGCCGCTGACGCTGACCTTCGCCTACACGATCCTGGTGCTGCCGTTCGCCTACCGCGCGGTCGACGCCGGACTCGCCGCGATCGACCTGAAGACGCTCGCCGAAGCCGCGCGCAGCCTCGGCGCGTCGTGGTTCACGGTGCTGTGGAAGGTCGTCGTGCCGAACATCCGCGTCGCACTGATCGGTGCGTCGCTGTTGTCGGTCGCGTTGGTGCTCGGCGAGTTCACCATCGCGTCGCTGCTCAACTTCGACACGCTGCAGGTGCAGGTCAACCTGCTGGGCAAGCGCAACGCGGGTGTGTCCATCGCGGTGTCGTTGCTGTGCCTGCTGTTCGCGTTCGTCCTTCTGTTCGCACTTTCCTACGTCGGCCAGCGGCGCCGTCAGACCGTGGTCGAGGAGTAGAAGATGGGTCACCTGGAACTCACGGGACTGCGCAAGTCCTTCGGCGGCAACACCGCGCTCGACGGGCTCGACCTGGAACTGGCCGAGGGCGAGCTCGTGTCGCTGCTCGGGCCTTCTGGCTGTGGCAAGACGACGGCGCTGCGGATCGTCGCGGGCTTCGAGACGTCGGACTCCGGCACGGTCACCGTCGGCGGCAAGGACATCACCCGCGTGCCCGCCAACAAACGGGACATGGGCATGGTCTTCCAGGCCTACAGCCTCTTCCCGAACATGACCGCGGCGCAGAACGTCGCGTTCGGCCTGAAGCTGCGCAAGGGCGACTCGAAGAAGGCCGGCGAGCTGCTGGAACTGGTGGGTCTGGCGCATCTGGGCGGCCGTTACCCGCACCAGATGTCCGGTGGTCAGCAGCAGCGTGTCGCGTTGGCGCGCGCGTTGGCGATCCAGCCGCGCGTGCTGCTGCTGGACGAGCCGCTGTCCGCATTGGACGCCAAGGTTCGCGTGAACCTGCGTGACGAGATCCGTCGCATCCAGACGGAGCTCGGCATGACGACGCTGTTCGTCACGCACGACCAGGAGGAGGCGCTCGCCGTCTCCGACCGCGTGGGCGTGATGTCGCACGGCCGCCTGGAACAGCTCGACACGCCTTCTGTGGTGTACCGGGAGCCGAAGACCGCGTTCGTGGCGCAGTTCGTCGGTGTCACGAACTCGGTGGAGGCCAAGGCGGAGGGCCAGACCGTCGTGGTCAACGGCGTCACCCTGCCGGCGACGCACGACCAGCCGTCCGGAAGCGACGTTCGCGTCATCGTGCGGCCGGAGGACATCGGTGTTTCCGCACACGACGGCGACTCGAATGGCAAGATCGTCGGTGATGTACTGACCCAGTCGTTCCTCGGGCCGGTCACGCGGATCTCGGTGAGGGTGGGCGAGCAGGTGCTGCGCGTCGACCAGCCGTCCAACACCGCCGCCGCCTACCAGCCGGGAACTCGGGTCGCGCTCGACCTCAGCGAGTCACGGATCATGGTGGTGCCTGGATGATCAGAAAGCTCCTCGCGCGCGACACGGCGGAGGCCCACCGGGTCGCGACGCCGTTGGAGCTGCTGTTCGACCTGAGCTTCGTGGTGGCGGTCGCCCAGGCCGCCGCCTCGCTGCACCACGCCGTGGCCGAGAACCACATCGGCCACGGCGTGCTCGCGTTCTGCATGGCGTTCTTCGCGTTGTGGCTGCCGTGGCTCAACTTCACCTGGTTCGCCAGCGCCTTCGACAACGACGACACGCTGTACCGGATCATCACGATGATCCAGATCGCCGGCGTGCTCATCATCGCCGCCGGCATCCCGCGCGTCTTCGAGCACGACGACTACCGCATCGTGGTCGCCGGTTACGTCGTCATCCGGCTCGCGATGGTGGTGCACTGGCTGCGGGCGGCGCGCGACAACCCGGCGCACAAGAAGTGCGCCACCAGGTACGCCATGGGCATCGCGGGCATGCAGGTGCTGTGGGTCCTGTGGGTCGTCGTCGCGCCGCCGAGCTTCGCGATCGCGCTCTGGGTCGTGTTCATGATCGGCGAGCTGCTGGTGCCGGTCTGGGCGGAGCGCGCCGAGGCGACGACCTGGCACCCGCACCACATCGCGGAACGGCACGGCCTCTTCACCCTGATCGTGCTCGGCGAGTCGATCCTGTCGACCACGATGGCGTTCCAGAAGGGGTTCGACAGCGGGGTCAACCTCGTCTCGCTCGCGGTGGCGTCGCTGATCATCGTGTTCTCGGTGTGGTGGATCTACTTCGAGGCGCCGACCCACCTGCTCTCGATGAAGACGGCGTTCCTGTGGGGATACGCCCACCTCTTCATCCTCGGGTCGATCGCGGCTCTGGGTGCGGGCTTGGCGGCGAGCGTCGACTACGACCTGCACCTCGCACACGCGCCGGGGATCGCCATCGCACCGTTCACGACGGTGCCGCTCGCGATCTTCTTCCTGTGCGTCTGGTACGTGCAGGACTGCCCCGGTCAGGCCGGGCCGCGCAAGTACCTGCTGCCGCTCGGGGCTGTCGCGGTGCTCGCCGCGACGTTCGGACCGGCGCCGATCCACGTGACGGCGGGGATCACCCTGGTTCTCGTGATCCTCACACGCGTGGTGCGATGATCAGCACATGACCGGTGTTCGTGAACTCCGCCTAGTCGTCACCGCTGCCGACTACGACGAGGCCCTGCGCTTCTACCGAGACGTGCTGGGCCTCGAGCAACGGGCGGCGTTCGCGTCCGACGGCGGACGGGTCACGATCCTGGAGGCCGGGCGGGCCACACTGGAGATCACCGACCCGCCGCACGCCGAGTTCATCGACCAGGTCGAGGTCGGGTCGCGGGTCGCCGGGCACATCCGGGTGGCGTTCGAGGTCGACGACTCCGAACGGACTACGCGTGAGCTTGCAGCCGCCGGTGCCGAGGTCATCGCGGAACCCACGCGCACACCGTGGAACTCGCTGAACGCCCGGCTGCGAGCGCCGGCCGGACTGCAGCTGACGCTGTTCCAGGAGCTGGGCGAGTGACGATCTCCGCTGCCGGCTACCGCGATCTCGCGAACCGGGACGTGCTCGCGTGCGCCGTGGTCACGGTCGCCGCGAAGTTACCGATGTCGATGACGCCGCTGATGATGGTGTTCCTGACCAAGGACCTGCCCGGCGGCTTCGTGCTCGCGGCTTCGCTGACCGCTGTCTACGTGCTGGGAGAACTGCTCGGCGCGGCACTGCTCGGGCTGCTGCTCGACCCGTCGCGGATGCGCGGCCAGCTCGCGGCCGGGCTCGTGGTGGGCGCGGGCGCGTTCACCACGCTGGCGTTGACGACGAACGTGACGGTGCTCGTGATCGCGGCGTTCGTCGCGGGCGCCGGACCGTCGACGACACCGGGCGGGCTGCGCGCGATGCTGCTCGGGCTGGTGCCGGACGCGTTGGTGCCCAAGGCGATGGGCTTCGACGCCATGATCACGCAGGTGGTGTGGGCGGTGGCGCCCGCGCTCGTGACCGTGCTGGCGTTGAGCGTCGACCGGCGGGCACCCGTGGTGGTGTCGGTCAGCTTGATCGTCGTGGCCGCGTGGCTGGTGTTCATCCTGCCGCGCGGGCACGTGACGTCCCGTTCCGGCAGTGCGAAACCGCATGTGGTCGCGTCGGCGTGGCCGATCTACCTGGTGAGCGCGGCGGCGCTGGCGCAGCTGGCGGTCGCGGAGCTGGTGCTGCCGGCGTTGCTGGAGCACCGGGGGATCGGCATCGGCTGGATCGGGCCGTTGCTGACCGGCTTCGCGGCGTGCAGTGCGCTCGGTGCGGTGTTGTACGGGCTGCGGCCGTGGCCGGGATCGTTGCGCACCCAGGGACTCGTGCTGCTGGTGATCACGGCGACGTGCGTCGGCGCGGTGGCGTTGTTCCCGAACCTGCCGGGTATCGCGGGTGCGTTGCTGGCGGCCGGGTTGTTCCAGTCCGGGGTGCTGGTGACGCGGAGTCTCGTGCTGCGCGAACGGCTTCCCGTCGGTGCGCACGCGGCCGGGTTCTCGATGATGTACGCGGTGACCGGTGCGGGATATGGCCTCACCGCTGTCGTCGCCGCGTGGGCGTTGGACGCCGGCTCGCCGATCTGGGCGGTTTTCGGTGGTGTGGCAGTGACTTTGGTCCTGACAGCGATCAGCGCGGCTGCCGAGCGCCGGCAGCCGCGCTGAATCAGACAGCCACTACCCGCGGTAGAAGTTGCCCTGGGTCTGCACGTTCAGCTCGTCCGTGCGGAAGAACTTCGCGACGAACGTGCGCGGGTCGCGCATGTCGATCACGTCGAAGCCGCGGCCCATCTCCGAGGAGTAGATGTAGCCGTTGTACCAGTAGGTCGACCACGTGCCGCCGGACTGCTTATTCGGCATCGGGCCGCGCTCGAAGAAGCCGATCTCACGCGGCTTGCTCGAGTTCGTGAAGTCCCACACCGAGACGCCGCCCTGGTACCAGGACTGCACCATGATGTCCTTGCCGGGCACGGGGATCAGCGAGCCGTTGTGGGCGACGCAGTTCTCCGAGTCGGCCTGCATGCGCGGGATCTTGTAGTAGGACTTGAACACCAGCTTGCGGTTCTTGCCCTTGCCGACGATGTCGTAGATGCCGTTGGCACCACGCGTCTGGCCGATCTTCTCGTTGCAGGTCGCGGCGCCACCGCCACCGAGCTCGTCGGTGAAGACGACCTTGGTGCCGCTGTTGTTGAACGTCGCGGAGTGCCAGAACGCGAAGTGCGCGTTGTCCTGGACCCGGTTGATCTCCACCAGGTTCTCCCGGTCGGAGATGTCCCACAGGACGCCGTCACCCATGCACGCGCCGGCCGCGAGGTCGAGCTGCGGGTAGACGGTGATGTCGTGGCAACCGGTCGTGGCCGAGGTGTAGCCGTGCTCGATGTCGCCGGGGACGCCGGGGTTGGCGCCGTCCGGGAAGAGCACCGGCGCCTTGAGCAGCGAGGCCGCCGCCGGGTTCTTCACGGGAACCTTGACGATCGAGATCTTGTCGTGCGGCGGCTGGCAGTCCGGGAACGTGGCGCTGGGCGAGTAGGACGAGACGTAGAGGTACACGTCCTTCTTGTTCTTGCCGGGCACCAGCGTGTGGGTGTGCGAACCGCAGTCGGTCTCGACGGCGGCGACGTACTTCGGAGCCGCCTTGTCCGTGATGTCGAAGACCTTGATGCCCTCCCACGACGACTTCTCGGTCGCCGGCTGCGGAGTGCTGTTGCAGGAGTTGTCGTTGCGCGACGAGTCGGTCGACAGGAACAGCAGGTTCCCGTACACCGAGACGTCGTTCTGCGAGCCGGGGCAGAGCACCGAGCTCTTGATCTTCGGCGCCCGCGGGTTGCGGATGTCGTAGATGGTGAAGCCGTTGTAGTTGCCGACGAACGCGTAGTTGTCCTGGAACGCGATGTCGGTCTGCGTCTGGTCGAGCGGAGCCACCTTGTCCAGGTGCGACACCAGGACCATGTTGCGGCTTCGGCTGATCTCGTTCTCACCCGGAATGCCGTTGACCGCTTCGGCCTGCGACTCGAGCTGCGCCTCGCTCAGTCCAGCGCCGTCGGACGGCAGGTCGGGTTCGGCGGACGCGGTCGCTGTCAACGTTGACAGCGTCAGCACGAGCGCCCCCAGGATCGCGAAAGGCGTTCTGCGCCGCCGGGCCGTTTCGCGTGAAGTCACTGCTCATACCCCCTCAGAACGGGTTGATGAGGGGGAGTATGACCCGTTCGCCTTGCTAAGGGCCAGCGTCTTTCGGAGGGTATTGTGCGGTTCATGCGTTCTGGGGTGGTGGGGCTTGTCGTCGTGTTCGCGCTGATCACGGGCTGTACATCGGAGCCTGATGCAGCGCCGGTCATCGCGCCGGACACGCCTGGGGGATCGGCGCAGACGCTGGCGCCATCGGACGCTTCCCGAGCCGTTCCGCCACCGCCGAACGACGCCGACAAGCTCTACGTGGCGATGATGATCGTGCATCACGAACAGGCGCTGGCGATGACGCGGTTCGCCCCTGACCGTGCGCAGAACGAGACGGTGAAAGGCCTGGCGGACCGCATCCGGTACAGCCAGGAGCCCGAGATCGGCGCCATGAAGCAGTGGCAGCGGACGTTCAACGCGGTGGGCGGGCACGAGGACCACGGTTCGATGCCCGGCATGGCGACGCAGGACCAGCTGAACGCGCTGGGTGCCACGCGGGGCAAGGACTTCGACCGGATGTTCCTGGAGCTGATGATCAAGCACCACGAGGGTGCGATCAAGATGGCGACGGACGTGAAGGGTGCCGGTGTCAACGTTCAGGTCGAGGAGATGGCGGACGACGTGATCGCCGTGCAGACCGACGAGATCAACCGGATGAAGGCCCTGCTTCCCGCTGTGTGAGACGATCACGCGCCTTGGCGACGTCGGTGTGGCCGAGGCGTTCGTAGATTTCGAGCGCCTCTTCCCACGCCTGACGGGCCTGATCACGCTCGCCGGTCGCGAGGTAGGTGTCGCCGAGGTTCACCAGGGTCGTGGCGACCTCGTACTGCTCGCCGATGGCCGTGAACACCTGCAGCGACACCCGGTAGTGCTCGATCGCGCCCGCGAAGTCGCCGAGGTGGTGCAGGTTGTAGGCGATGCTGTCGAGCGTGCTGGCCTCACTCAGCCGGTCGCCGCCGCTTCGGCTCAGCGAAAGCGCTTTCTGGCACTGCTCGAGTGCTTCGACGTGACGGCCGAGCAGTCCGTAGAACCAGCCGACCTGGTTCATAGCTCCGGCGCGTTCGGTTTCGGAGGTGGCCAGTTCCACGGCGCGTCGTCCGTGGTGCAGCGCTTGGACCAGATCACCCCTGGTCTCGTTCAGGAACGCGAGGGCGCGATGGATTCGGCCCTGTCCGTCTGTCAGGCCGTGGCGTTCGTACAGGCTGAGGCTCTCGGTCAGATGCGCTGACATCGACGAGAGGTCGCCGATCCGCTCGTGGATGTGGGCGAGGGTGTGATGGAGGCGCGCCGCCGCACGGTCGTCCTCGAGTCGTTGTGCGGCGGCAAGTCCTGAGTTGGCCACGGCGATCCACTCGTGCCATCTGCCGGACCGGTTCAGGTGGACGCCCAAGCACCAGGTGAGCTGCCAAGCGTGCCGGTCGAAGCCCTTGTCAGCGGCTTCTCGGCTCAACGCGATCATCACGTCGGCCTCGTCAGCCAGCCATTGGAGGCACGCGTCGTCGCCTTGCACACGTTCGACGGCGACGCCCGCGACCGGCGGCGGCAGAGTGAGGGGCCGGCGGTGTGAGTAGAGCCGCGTGTCCGTCTCGTAGGCGCTGTGCAGATAGTGGTCGAGCAGCCGGTGCAGGGCTTCGCGTCCTTCGGTCTCGCCGACGAGGTCGTGGGCATGCGCTCGGACGAGGTCGTGCAGTTCGAACCTTCCTCCGGCGTCCGTGATCAGATTCGCGGCGACCAGTTCGGCCAGGGGCGATGCGGAGCCCGCGAGGCTGGTCGCGGCCGCGGCGGACACGTCCGGCCCGGGATGGACGCCGAGCAGCCGGAAGAGGCGTTGTGCGGCGGCGGAAAGCCGTTGGTAGGACCAGTCGAACACGGAGCGGACGCTGGTCGTTTCCTCGCCGGTGTCGAGGAAGTCGAGCACGTCGTCATGTGTGAAGTCGTCGGCGAGCGCGGTGAGGGAGTGGTGCGGATCGGCACGGGCGGCCACGATCGCGAGTGCGAGCGGCAGTCCGCCACAGCGTGCGGCGAGCCGGGAGAGCGCATGGGGCTCGGCGGCGGCGCGAGCGCCGATGCGCAGGGTCAGCACTTGTCGTGCTTCAGCCTGGCCGAGCACGTCGATCCGCAGCCTGGTGGTGACAGCGAGGTCGTCCATCCGGTCGCGGCTGGTGATCACCACGTGGCAGGTGGGGTCGCCGGGGAGCAGCGGGCGGACCTGGTCGGCGTCACGGGCGTTGTCGAGCAGGAGCAACATGTGCTTACCGCGCAACAGTTTTCGGTAGAGCGCTGACTGTTCGCCGATGCTGGGGGGCATGCTGTCCGGCGGAACGCCGAGCGCGCCGAGGAAACTGCGGACGGTGTCCTCGGGACGTGCCGGCGCGGTCGTGTCAAAGCCTCGCAGGTTGACGTGCAGCTGCCCGGCCGGGAAGTCGGCCTCGTTCGCCCACTGCAGCGCGAGCGCCGTCTTACCGGCCCCTCCCACACCGCTGAGCAGGGTGACCGGGCCGGTCCGGCGCAGCACGGCGAGCTCGCGATCACGGCCGGCGAACTGAGCGAGCGGCGCGGGGACTTGGCGGGGTACCGGCACGAGCGTCTCGGCGATTCTTCGTTCCGAGGCCAGCTTCACCGCCGTCGCGCGCACGGCGTCGATGCCTTCGAACGCCTCGCCACGCCACAGCGTGAGTGCCTCAGCGTAGCGACCCTGGTTGCTCAGCGCGCGGAAGTCGATCAGGTCCGAGTCGGTGACGTGCGCGAGGTAGCCGGTCACGTAGGTGTGTATGAAGTCGGCTTCAACTAGCGCGCGCCGGAGCCTGCTGATCGCGGTGCGCACGGCTTGGGTCTCGCCGAGTTCGTGCAGTGGAACGACGTGGTTCGCGTTGGCCACGAGGACTGCCAGAAGATCGCGTCCGCGGCCGGGCGGTAGCTCGATCGACCGCCCGCCGACTTCGATCGTGAGAGGGCCGAGCACCAGGAAGCGAACATTCCCCACGAGGGGGATTATCGCCTACTCGGTGCGCTGCTGAGGCAGCACCAGGTCCTCGCAGTGGGTGAAGCGCTCCGGCTCGTTGCCCGTGACCAGGCGTGCGATCGTGCGGTGGCCCTTGTGCGCCTCGCGGAACGCATCGGAGGCGACCCAGGCGCGGAAGGCCTCTTCGGACTCGAACTCGTTGACCGAGACGTACGGCTGGTCGTCCTGCGTCGGCTTGAGCAGCGTGCTGCGCAGCAGGCCGGGGACTCCGGGCAGGTGGGTGCGCATGTTGCCGCGGAAGTAGCGCTCGAACTCCTCGGACATGTCCGGGTTCACGAACATCCGGTTGGTCGCGATGAACATGCTGGCCTCCGTGATTCCGACGCTCTGTCGGAAACTATTCCAACACTCCGTCGGGAAATCAAGCGCGATACGATCCGGGTGTGCCGAGGATCAGCGCAGACACCGTGGCCGAGCACCGCGCCAACAGGTTGCGCGCCCTGCTGGACGCGGGGCGCGAGATCGTGGCGACCGAGGGAGCGGAGGCGCTGACGCTCGCGTCGCTGGCGAGACGGGTCGGGCTGTCGCGGCCGAGCCTCTACGAGTACTTCCGGTCACGTGAGGAGCTCGTCGCGGCGATCGTGTCGGACGCGCTGCCGGAGTGGGCGGACAAGCTGGAGGACGCGGTCAACGGCGCTTCGACCGTGGCCGCGAAGATCGAGGCGTACCTGCGCACCGAGCTGGCGATCATCACCGACGGCAGCCACGGGGCGGTGGTGGCCCTGTCCGCGCACACGTTGCCGGACTCGTCGCGCGAGCAGATCAGGGCCGAGCACGAACGGTTGCTGGCACCGCTGGTCGGGGTGTTCAAGACCGCTGGGGTGCAACGGGCTCAGCTGCGGGCGATGCTCGTGCACGCCATGGTCGAGGCGACGTCGCGGATGATCACGCCGGGGCGCACCGACCACAACGAAGCGGTCATCCAGACGTTGCTCGACCAAGTCGTGCACGGGCTCGATCAGCGTCTCTAGCTGAACGGGACGGTGTTGCCGTGCCGGACCAGTTCGCCGTAGTGCTCGGGTTTGACGGGGTTTGCCGCGAGATCGAGCAGTGCGGTCGCGGCCTGGGCCGGAGTGGGGGCGGCGCTGACGTCCCACCACAGCGCGGAAGTCGGCGTGTTGATCATGCCTGGGCAGACGGACGCGATCAGGATGCCTCTCGCGAGGTCTTCGGCGCGACGTTCTGCTGCCAGCACGCGGACGGCTGCGACCTGGCCGATCTTCGACGGGATGTTCACGAAGCCGGGCCACGCGGTCGCTTTCGCGCGGCCGTCCTTCACCTCGTCGCGCCAGAGCGCGATCTGCTCGTCGATCTCGTCCAGAGTGGACGGTCCGGTGAACCTCCTGTGCAGCACCGGGGCCAGGTGGTGGAGGGTGCCGAGTGAGCTGGCGACAACGAGTAGCCTGCCGTTGTCGTTGAGGAGTGGCGCGAACGCCTTGAGCAGCCTGGTGGTGCCGAAGTTGTTGACCTGGGTGTAGTGGTCGACGATCTCGCGCGGATCGTCGTCGGGGCCGACGCGCATGACCGCGTTGCCGAAGACGATGTCGATGCCACCGTGGCGTTGCTGGATCTGTTGTGCGACACGGGTTGCGGCGTTGGGGTCCGCGACGTCGAGCAGTTCGCCCCTGACCTTGGCGCCGCCGCCGGGCATGCACTGCACGGCGGTCGTCACGCGGTTCATGTCGCGGCCGGTGAGGTAGACGGTGTCGGTGGGCTCCAGGCGTTGGGCCAGGCCTTCCACCAGAGCCAGCCCGAGGCCCTGAGTGGCACCGGTGACGAGTGCGACTGTCATTTCAGGCCTTCGCGAGGAGGGTTTCGGAGTACGTCCACAGGCGTTCGGCGGCGTCCGGGTCGAGGGCGTAGCGGGCGACACCCCGCATCGGCGGGGCCTCGCCGCGGCGGTCGACGGTCTGGGCTTCTTCGCAGTCGTTGAAGTAGCGGCCGCCGATGCCTTCGAGCAACGGTGAGGTGGCGACGAGGACCGACGTCGCGGCGCCCTGTTCGGCGGACTTGACGAGGGCGGGGTCGACGGTGCTCCGGCCGTCGAGGTGGCGTTGCAGGTTCGTGAAGATGACGCCGGGCATGACGGCGTTCGCGGTGATGCCGTCGCTTGCCCAGCGCCGGGTCGCCTCGACGGTGAACAGGACGTTCGCGGTCTTGCTCTGGCCGTACGCGAGCCACGGGTCGTAGCGGCGGAACGCGAAGTTCACGTCGTCGAAGATCACGGGGGACTGCATGTGGGCGGTGGACGTGACGGCGACGATGCGGGCACCCTCCGTCTTGAGCGCCTCGTGCAGGCCCGTGGTCAGCGCGAAGTGGCCGAGGTGGTTGGTGGCGAACTGCCATTCCCAGCCCTGGCCGGTGTACTGCTCCGGGGTCGCCATGACGCCGGCGTTGTTGATCAGGACGTGCAGCGGACCTTCCCACTTCCGGGTGAATTCCGCGATGGAGGCGAGGTCGGTCAGGTCGAGGTGGGCGACTTTCACGTTGCCGCCGATGTCGTTCGCGGTCTTCTCGCCCGCGGCGACGTCGCGGACGGCCAGCGTGACCTCGGCGCCCGTGCCGGCCAGCGCCCGCGCGGTCTCGACGCCGATGCCGGAGGACGCGCCGGTGACGATCGCGCGCCTGCCGGTCAGGTCGATGCCCTCGGCGACCTCGGCCGCGGTGCTGCTGAATCCGAACTGAGTTTTGATCACGTCTTCGACGCTAGGCTCGGTCCGGCCATGCGGGTAGCGAAAGTTCGGCAACCAGGGTATGCGTAGACGTCATGTCCTTCACCGACGCTTCGCTGGTTGCCCTGCGGGTGTTTCGCGAGGTGGCTGAGCGGGGGACGTTGACAGCGGCCGCCTCGGCGCTGGGGTACACGCAGTCGGCGGTCTCGCGGCAGATCGCGGCGCTGGAACGGGCGGCCGGGGTGCCGTTGCTGGAGCGGCGGTACGACGGCGTGCGGCTCACGGCGGCTGGACGGCTCGTGCTGCGCCGTGCGGCCGTGGTGGTCGATCAGGTCGATGCTGCTGCACGAGAGCTCGCGGGGTTGCCGGAGGAGGACGCGAGCACGTTGCGGCTCGGGTGGTTCGCGACGGCCGGGGCGTGGCTGGTGCCGCAGGCGTTGGTGGAGTTGAAGCGCACTCATCCGTCCATCACTGTCGTCACGCGTGAGGGCAGCACACCGGCGTTGGTGCGCGCGCTGCGAGCAGGCACGGTGGACATCGCGGTGATCTCGTCGTCGCCGCCGTTCAGGGCGCCTGATGACGAGACGCCCGCGCTGGAGGTCGAGGTGCTCGCCGAGCGGAGTCTGCGGGTGGCGGTTCCGGCCGCGCATCCGTTGGCGCGCAACGACTTCGTGGACATCGCTGATCTGCGGGGGCAACGGTGGATCTCCGGGCCCGGCGACCAGATGGTGATGGGGGTGTGGCCCGGGCTGGACGAACGGCCGGTGGTCGCGCACACGGCTCGGGACTGGCTGGCGAAGCTGCAGCTGGTCGCGGCGGGGCTCGGGATCACGACGGCTCCCGCGGCCCTGGTGTCAGTGGTACCCGATGGAGTGAGGATCTTGCCGGTGCGGGGCGGGCCTGCCGAGCAGCGGCAGATCCTGCTGGCTCGGCTGCCTGGGCCGATGCCGGAGCCTCTGGCACGGTTGGCGGCTGTGTTGCGGGCTGGTGTGGTGGAGCAGCGGCATCAACCGATCGGTTGATCCGGGTGTCGCTGCTCGATCGATGATCTTCGGGGTGTGTTCTTCGAGTCTTGTCTTATGGCAATCATCGAAGTGCGCGACCTCGGCAAGAGGTACGGGCCCCGCGTCGCGGTGGACTCCGTCTCGTTCGAGGTCGCCGAGGGGGAGATCTTCGGCATTCTCGGGCCGAACGGGGCGGGCAAGACGACGACCGTCGAGTGCGTGTCCGGGCTGCGGACGCCGGACCGCGGGAGTGTGTCGGTGCTGGGGCAGGCGCCTGCCGACGTGCGGGCCGCGATCGGGGTGCAGCTCCAGGCCTCCGAGCTGCCCGAACGGATGCGGGTGGGCGAGGCGTTGTCGCTGTTCTCGTCGTTCTACCCCGCTCCTGCCGACTGGTCTGCGCGGCTGGGGTTGTCCGGGCATCTGAAGGCGGAGTTCGGGCAGCTGTCGGGTGGGCTGAAGCAGCGGTTGTCGATCGCTTTGGCGTTGGTGGGGTCGCCGCGGGTGGCGATTCTCGACGAGCTGACGACCGGGCTCGATCCGCAGGCGCGGCGGGACACGTGGTCGGTGATCGAGGACGTGCGGGCGGCGGGCGTGACGATTCTGCTGGTCACGCACTTCATGGAGGAAGCCGAGCGGTTGTGCGACCGGGTTGCGGTGTTCCGCGACGGGCGAATCGCCGCTGCGGACACGCCTTCCGGGTTGGTGTCGCGTGTGGACGGTTCGTGCCGGGTGCGGTTCGTGCCTTCCGCTGCCTTGGACGTCGCGGTGCTGGAGGCGTTGCCGGAGGTGTCGTCGGTTTCTGTGGTGGGGGAGCAGGTTGTCGTGAGCGGGTCGGAGAACCTGTTGCACGCGGTCACTTCCCTGCTGGCGCGCAAGCAGATCGTGGCGCGGCAGCTCCGGGTCGACCAGGTTTCGCTGAACGACGCCTATGTTCGGCTGACTGGGGGTTCTTCAGATGTTGCGGATCATTGAGATCGAGGCTCGGCTGTTCGTTCGCGATCGGCTGAACTCGTTGTTCTCCCTCGTGTTTCCGTCTCTCCTGTTGCTGGGGCTGGGGGCGATTCCGGCGTTGCGGACGCCCGATCCGCAGTTCGGCGGGCTCCGGTTCATCGACAGCTATGTGTCGTCTGTGGTCGTGTTCACGTTGGTGTTCATCGGGATCCAGCGCGTGCCGGCGGTCGTGGCGACCTACCGGGAGAAGGGCGTGCTGCGCCGGTTGGCCACGACGCCGATGCATCCGGCCCGGTTGCTCGTCGGGCAGCTGGTCGTCAACTTCGCCGCGGCGATCTTGTCGGTGCTGCTGACTATCGTGGTGGCATACGTCGTTTTCGACGTCGACCTGCCTCACCATCCGCTCGGCCTGGCGTGTGCCGTGCTCTTGGGAGGGGCTGGGACGTTGGCGCTGGGTCTGGTGATTGCCGCACTGGCCCCGAACGCGCGAGCGGCCGGTGGTTGGGCGACGGTGGTGTTCATGCTGCTGATGTTCGTCGGCGGCGTGTACCTGCCGAGGTTCATGCTGCCCTCGGTTGTGGTGAAGATCGGCTCGTACTCGCCTCCGGGTGTGGAGGCGCTGCAACAGGCGTGGCTCGGCACCGCGCCGGACTGGAGGCATCTCGCGATCATGGGGCTGGTGAGCCTCGTGGCGGGTACGGTCGCGGCCAGGACCTTCCGCTGGGAGTAGCTCGTGGACATGCCCGCGTTGGACAGGTGGGAGCACAGGCTCGGCTTCATCGGGCGCGTGATCCCGTACTTCGTGCTGACCGTGACCACGGTGCTGTACTCGATCTTCACGTCGCAGTCGGCGTCTGAGCGCTGGTTCACCTACGGCGTGGTGGCGTTCGGCTTCGTGTGGATGCTGTGGTGGTTCACGCTGCACCCGTCGTGGCACAGCCGTCCTGAGCTCATGGCCGTGTTCATCGGCGGCATGGTCGCGTTCTACGGAGTGCTGAGCCTGCAGGAGCACTGGTTCGGCGCGGTGTCGTACGCGGTCTACATCTACGCGAGCGAGTTGCTGCGCGGCCGCTGGATGTTCGTGGTCGTGGCGCTGACCGCCGGTCTGGCGACGCTGTCGCTGTTCGGCGGCTACCCACCGGCGGGCGAGGAGGCGGCCTTCTGGTTGCTGCTGCTCGTTTTCGTGGTGGTCGCGTGCACCTTCACGTTCGTGGGCCACGTGACAACCGAACAAGCCAGGCTGCGCAAAGAGCTGCTGGAGGAGAACGAGGGCCTGCACGCCCAGTTGCTGGTGCAGGCTCACGAGGCGGGCGTGCAGGACGAGCGCCACCGCCTGGCCGGCGAGATCCACGACACGCTGGCGCAGGGCCTCACGGGCATCATCACGCAACTGTCGGCGGCCTCCGCTGCCGACTGGGAGCACCGCGTGTCGGTGGCGGCGTCGCTGGCCCGGTCGAACCTGGCAGAGGCTCGCCGCTCGGTGCACGCGTTGCGCCCGCCCGCGTTGGACTCCGCTGCGCTGCCCGAGGCGCTGGACGAGGTGGCCTCCGGTTGGTCCACTGTGTACGGCGTGCCGGTGTCGGTGACCTTGACCGGTGCCGTGCGCATGATGCACCCGGAGGTAGAGGTGGCCCTGCTGCGCACCGCCCAGGAAGCCCTGGCGAACGTGGCGAAGCACGCCTCGGCCTCCCGCGTGGGCCTGACCCTGTCCTACATGGAGGACGTGGTGACCCTGGACGTGCGCGACGACGGCGTGGGCTTCGACCTGGCCTCCCCGTCGTCGGGCTTCGGCCTGCCCGCGATGCGCCACCGCGTGCACCGCCTGTCCGGCGCGCTCTTCGTGGAGTCGGAGCCGGGGTCGGGCACGGCGATCTCGGCGAGGGTGCCGGCGTGACGGGCGGGGCTTTGCGGGCGACGGTGCGGGGCGCCTTGTGTCGCGGGGGTGGCCGCATGAGTGACGGTGCCAGGTGTCAGCGGCCTTCAGGCGGCGCAGGTGCTGGCGTGGCGTGGTCTTGGGCGACGAGGGGTGGCCGCGTGAGCGATGTGGTGGGCGGCGGCGCGTGGTCTGCGCGTGGCTTGGCGGAGGTGCCCGCGTGATCCGGCTGGTGATCGTCGACGACCACCCGGTGGTGCGCGACGGGCTGCGCGGCATGCTGGCCTCGCCCGACTTCGAGGTCGTGGGCGAGGCGGCCTCTGGCGACGAGGCCGTGGCGGTCGTGACGGCGGTGTCGCCCGACGTCGTGCTGATGGACCTGCGCATGCCGGGCTCCGACGGCCTGTCCGCGATCGAACGGCTGCGCACCCATCCGTGCCGTGTGCTGGTGTTGACGACCTACGACACGGACCGCGACGTGCTGCCCGCGATCAAGGCGGGCGCCACGGGCTACCTGCTCAAGGACACGCCGCGCGACGAGCTGCACCGGGCGATCCGGTCTGCTCACGCGGGTGAGGCGGTCCTCTCGCCCGCGGTGGCCACGCGGCTGCTCGGGCAGGTGCGGGAGCCTGCCGAGGAGCCGTTGTCGGCGCGGGAGCTGGACGTGCTGGGGTTGGTCGCGCGCGGCTCCACGAACAGGGCGGTGGCGGCGGCGTTGTTCATCAGCGAGGCGACGGTGAAGACGCACCTGCTGCACGTGTACGCGAAGCTCGGGGTGTCGGACCGGGCGGCAGCGGTGGCGGTGGCGTACGAGCGCGGACTGCTCAAGACGCGGGAGCGGTGATGGTGCCGGAGTGGTACCGCGACAAGCCGTTGGTGAACGGGGCGGAGCTGCTGCCTGAGCCGTTGTTCTGGCTGAACCACTTGGCAGGTTGCATGCCCGATGGCGTGCAGGAGATGGCATTCGGCGCGGACTGGGAAGACGCCGAGGAGTTCTACCTGGAGCGGATGGCGTCACATGACGAGTGGCCGGTCATCACGGCGGAGCTGTCGGACGGCAATGCCATCCACGTCGTGTACCGCAACCTCGACGGCGACATGGGCGTCGACTACCTGTTCTCCACGCCGAGCTGGAGCGAGGAGTTGACGCTCGCCGAAGGCTCCTTCAAGGGACCTGGGCTGGCTTGGCACGAGCTGGAGCGATTGCCTGAACATCTGTTGTTGCTGTTCCCGATGCTCGGCGACCTGTCGGTGCCCGATCACGCGGTTGATCTGGTCGCCGCAGCACTCGCAGAGGTGGGGGCGCCGCGCGAGCTGGCCATCGCGTTGCTGGAGCAGCAGGGGATGGCGGGTCAGGCCGAGTGGCGCGAGCGGGATGGTGTCTGGATCTGCGAAAGCGACTACAGCCCGCGGTGTCCGTACAACGAACACGCGCTCGCACCGGAGCGGCTGGCCGCGGTGAGCGCGGCGCTGAACTGAGCAGGACCGCTGAGCGGAGGTTCCCCCGCGGCGGGACCACTTCGGTTGGTCCCGCCGCCTGCGGCAACTCCCCCTTGCCACTCCCTCACCCCTCGCGTTGTAGGAACTCGCGCCAGTCGCCTAAATACGAGATGTCCCGGATGTCACCCGATTGGAGCAACGCGGCGTCGTCGAGGACGGCGTCGCGCAGCACGGTGGCCAGGGCGGCGCTGCCGTCTTCCAGTTCGATGACGCCGATCTCGAGTTCTGGGGGTTCGGCGGGGACGAGGTGGTCGCGGAGGACCTGCAGCGGCAGGTCGTAGAGCTCACCCACGACCGAGGCCGAGCCCGACTCGTGCATCGCGGGGAACTTGCCCCGCACCGAGAAGTACCGGTACTTCGGGGCACTGCGGGCTCGGCACACCATCGGCGTGCCCTGCAGTTGCGAGTGCAGCGGTCCGCCCCGCATGCCGCCGCCGTTGAGAAAGATCAGTGCCATGACTCTCCTGGTCTCGGTGGATGGGGGAGGACAGGTCGGACAGCGGCAGGCCGGTGCCGCCGTGCCGCAGAGCGACCAGTTCGGCCGCGATCGACACCGCGGTTTCCGCCGGGCTGCGGCCGCCGAGGTCGAGGCCGATCGGGGAACGGAGGCGGGCCAGGGCCGACGGAGGAACACCCGCTGAACGAAGGCGCGAGAGACGTTCGGCGTGCGTGCGACGGGAACCCAGGGCGCCCACGAACGCCAAAGGCATCGAAAGCGCGCAAGAAAGAACTGGGATGTCGAACTTCGGGTCGTGGGTCAGCACGACGACGGCGGTCGAGGAGTCTGTGTGGGTGGACGCGAGGTAGCGGTGCGGCCAGTCGACGACGACCTCGTCGGCAGCCGGGAAGCGTTCGGGCGTGGCGAACACAGGGCGGGCGTCGCACACCGTCACGTGGTAGCCGAGGAACTTGCCGATCTCGGCCACGGCGGCCGCGTGGTCGATGGCACCGAACACCAGCAGACGTGGCGCGGGCATCCAGGACTTGGTGAAGACTCGATCCTCACAGGAAAACCGCACCGACACCGGGTAACCGTCCACAGAGGCCTGCAGAGCCGCGCGCAACCCGGGAGAATCCCGCTGCACCAGGACGTCCAGCGAACCGCCGCAGGTCAGGCCGACGGCGAAAGCAGTGTCGTCGGAGTAGCCGAAGGAAGCGAGAGCCGGAACCGAGGACGAAAGCACCTCGCAAGCCAGGTCGTAGACCTCGGCTTCCACGCAGCCGCCGGACACGCTGCCGATCACCTGACCGGAGGGGCCGACCGCCATCGCGGCGCCGACCGGGCGGGGTGCGCTGCCCCGCACGGCCACCACCGAGGCGACCGCGAAGCGTTCCCAGGACAGCAGAGCCGGTGCCAGGTCGCGCATGAGACCTCCAGAGGAAAGGTGGTTCGGCCAGGTGGCCGCCTGGCCGAACCACACGGGATCACTTGCCGGTGATCACGTCCACGCCGAAGTACACGGCGAACATCAGGGCGAGCCCGGTCATGAGCCAGCCGGGCCAGCGGCCCTTGCAGACGCGCAGCACGACGTAGGACACGAGGCCGGCGCCGATGCCGTTGGTGATCGAGTAGGTGAACGGGATGATGGCGACGGTCAGGAACACCGGGATGGTGAAGTCCGTTTCGTGCCAAGGGATTCGGCGGATCTGCGTCATCATCAGGCCGCCGATCACCACCAGTGCCGGCGCGGCCGCCTGGGCGGGCACGACGGTGGCCAGCGGGGTGAAGAGCAGTGCTACCAGGAACAAGCCGCCGGTGACCACGGAGGCGAGACCGGTACGGGCGCCTTCGCCAACGCCCGCGGCCGATTCCAGGAACACCGTGTTCGGAGCCGAACCCGTGACGCCACCGGCAATCGCGCCGGCGCCGTCCACCATGAGGATCTTGCCCATGCCCTCCACGCGGCCGTCCCGCGTCAGGCCCGCCTCGTCGGACACCGACGTGATGGTGCCCATGGCGTCGAAGAAGCCGGACAGCACCAGGGTGAACAGGAAGATCGTCGCGGCGATCACGCCGGCCGAGACGAAGCCGCCGAACAGGTCCACGCGTCCGAACAACCCGAAATCAGGCGAGCTGACCACGGAGGAAGGCAAGGACGGAGTCACCAGACCCCAGCCCTTGATCGTGAAGACCGAGTTCACCACCACGGCCACGACGGTCGCGACGACGATGCTGATCAGGACGGCACCGGGCACGCCGCGCGCCATCAGGACGATCATCAGCAGCAGGCCCAGGCAGAAGATCACGATCGGCCAGCCGCTGAGGTGGCCGTCGAGGCCCATCCGCACGGGAACGGTCGAGCCCACCGCGTCGGGCGTGCGGGTCACGAAACCCGCGGAAACCAGGCCCACCAAAGCGATGTAGAGGCCGATGCCGACGGTGATCGCGATCTTCAACGGCTCGGGGATCGCGTTGATGATCCGTTCACGGACGCCGGAGGCCGCCATCACGACGATGCAGAGGCCCTCGAGCACCACCAAGCCGAAGGCCTGGGCCCACGTCATGGTCGGCGCCATCTGGAACGCCACGACGCCGTTGACGCCCAAGCCGGCCGCCAGAGCCAGAGGAGCGTTGCCGACAAGTCCCATGAGGACGGTCATGACGCCGGCGGCCAGAGCGGTCGCCGTGGTGATCTCGGCGATGGAGAGCTTCGCGCCGGTGATGTCGGCGGACGCGCCGAGGATCAGCGGGTTCAGCAGCACGATGTACGACATCGCGACGAAAGTCGTGATACCGCCCCGTACTTCGCGGCCTAACGAGCTGCCGCGTTCGGTGATGCGGAAGAACTGGTCGAGGGCCGACGTCGATTGTCGGCTCCGCAGTTGGGTCATGGTGGACGGCCTTTCCCATGCCGGTGGGCGCGTTCCAACGCCGGAACGCGTTTAGCTACAGCTCCGGTCAGCAAGACAGGCTTTTGGCCGTCAGTAATCGATACGAGTCGCGAGCGACGTCCACGCGGTAAACGGGGCGTTGTCCTCGCCTGTGGAGATTTGAAGCACGGGCAGGTCCCACTCGGAACGGGACTTGCTGAAGAGCTCGTAGAACTCGCGGTCGTCGAACCCGGCCGCGGCCGCGTCGTGGCGGTCGGCGGCGTAGACGACCCTGTCCACCCGCGCCCAGAGCGCGGCGGACAGGCACAGGGGACACGGCTCGCACGACGAGATCAGCGTGCAGCCGGTCAACTTGAAGTCACCGAGCACCTGGCAGGCCGCGCGGATCGCGACGACCTCGGCGTGGGCGGTGGGATCCAGGGTGGGCGTCACCTGGTTGACGCCCGTCGCGATGACCTGTCCGTCGCGGACGATCATCGCGCCGAACGGGCCGCCGCCGGAGGCCACGTTGCGGGTGGCCAGGTCGATGGTGGCGAGCAGATGTGCGTTCACTGCAACAACTCCAGAGGAACTCAGGTACCGGTGAGGTGTTCCGGGCGGACCGGGACGCGGGTGAGCGCCAGGCCGGTCGCCGCGCGGATCGCCGCCACGATCGCCGGGGTCGACGAGATGGTGGGCGGTTCGCCGACGCCCCGGATGCCGTACGGGGCATGGGGATCGGCGAGCTCGAGCACGTCGATGCTCATCGGCGGCATGTCGAGCACGGTGGGAATCAGGTAGTCGGTGAAGGACGGGTTGCGCACCTTGCCGCCGGAGGTCTGGATCTCCTCCATCACCGCGAGGCCGAGGCCCTGGGCGGAACCGCCCTGGATCTGTCCCACCACGGCCTGCGGGTTCAGCGCCTTACCGACGTCCTGGGCGCAGTCGAGCGAAACCACGCGCACGAGACCGAGATCGACGTCCACGTCGACGACAGCACGGTGCGCCGCGAAGCCGTACTGGACGTGCGCATTTCCTTGTCCGGTAACGGGATCCAAGGACTCGGTGGCGCGATGCCGCCACTCGGTGGTCTCATCGATCACTTCCGAGCCGATGTCGGTGCGGCCGGCCAGCTTGTCGCGCACCAACGCGCACGCGGCCTTCACCGCACCGCCGGTGACATAGGTCTGGCGCGAAGCCGAGGTCGAGCCGCCGTTGCCGATCGTGGTGTCCATCGGCAGCACGGTCACGCGCTCGATGCCCAGCTCGGTCCGCACGATCTGCTGCATGATCGTCACCAGGCCCTGGCCGACCTCGCAGGCAGCGGTGTGCACAGCGGCAGCCAACTCGCCCTGCACCATCGAGACGCGCACACGCGCGGTCGAGTAGTCGTCGTACCCCTCGGAGAAGCAGATGTTCTTGATGCCGACGGCATAACCGACGCCACGCACCACACCCTCGCCGTGGGTCGTGTTGGACACGCCACCAGGCAGTTCGCGAATGTCCGACGAAGTACCAGCGGGCAAAGGCTTGTCCTGCACCAGCTTCAGCAGCTGGGCGACGGGCGCGGCCGAGTCGACCACCTGGCCGGTCGGCATCACCGAGCCCTCGGTCATCGCGTTGCGCACCCGGACGTCGACCGGCGACATGCCCAGTGCCTCGGCCAGCTTGTCCATCTGGGTCTCGTAGGCGAAACCTGCCTGCACAGCACCGAATCCACGCATCGCACCGCACGGCGGGTTGTTCGTGTAGACGCCGTAAGCATCGATCGTGACGTTGTCGACCTCGTACGGGCCAACCCCAAGAGTCGCCGCATTGGCCACGACAGCCGGAGTCGAGGAGGCGTAAGCACCGCCGTCCAGGTACATCCGCGTGCGGACGTAGACCAGTTTGCCGGTGTGGTCGGCGCCGTGCTCGTAGTACAACACGGCCGGGTGCCGGTGCACGTGCCCGTAGAACGACTCTTCGCGGTTGTAGACCATCTTCACCGGCTTGCCGGTGTACAGCGCGAGAAGACACGCGTGCACCTGCATCGACAGGTCCTCGCGGCCGCCGAACGCACCACCGACGCCGGACAGCGTCAATCGCACCTGATCCTGCGGCAACCCCAGGGCGGCGGCGATCTGGTCGCGGTCCACGTGCAGCCACTGCGTCGCGATGTACAGGTCGACCGAGCCGTCAGTGGCCGGCACCGCGAGCCCGGACTCCGGCCCGAGGAACGCCTGGTCCTGCATGCCGACCTCGTACCGGCCGGTGACGACGACCTCGGCCTCGACGTCCTGCGAACCACGGCGGATCGGTACATGACGCACCAGGTTGCCGCCAGGGTGCAAAGGGGTGTCGTCGACCGCCGTTTCCATGTCCACCACGGGTTCCAGCACGTCGTAGACCACGGCGATCTTCTTCATGGCCCGCAGCGCGGTCTCCGGGTGGTCCGCTCCCACCAACGCGATCGGCTCGCCCTGGTAGCGCACGACGTCGACGGCGAGCACCGGCTGGTCCTTGTGCTCCAACCCGTACAGGTTCCGCCCGGGTACGTCCGAGTGGGTCAGCACCGCGTACACACCCGGCACCTTCAACGCCTCGGTCAGGTCGATCGACACGATCTTGGCGTACGGGTGCGGCGAACGCAGGGTCGCGCCCCAGATCATGTCCTCGTGCCACAGGTCGGACGCGTAGGCGAACTCGCCGCGCACCTTCAGGTTGCCGTCCGGGCGCTGCGGCGACGTCCCGATGCCACCCGACACCGCGGAGGTGAGTTCGGCGGGAGTGAGGGTCATCGCGCTGCCTCCTGAAGCTTGGCGCTGGCCGAGGAAAGCTCACGGGCCAGCTCGTCGGTCGACGCCGTCTGCAGAACCCCGTCCCGCACGACGACCTGACCGCCGACGATCAACAGTTTCAACGGCGGGGGAGTGCCCAGAACCAGTGCCGCGACCGGGTCCGCGATTCCCGCGTAGTCCATTCCGGACAGATCCCAGACCGCGAGGTCGGCGACCTTGCCCGGCTCGATTGAGCCCAGCGAGTCGTCCCGGCCGAGGCACCGCGCGCCACCCATCGTGGCCATCCACAACGCCTGCCGGACGTCCAACGCTCGCGGCCCGCCCCGCTGACGAGCCTGGTGCAACGCGGCCCGCAGCTCGACGACCAGCCCACCGTCCTCATTGGACGCGGCGCCGTCGACCCCGAGCCCGACCGGTGCACCGGCGTCCAGCAGATCGCGAACGGGCGCGATGCCGGTACCGAGCCGCCCGTTGGACGTCGGGCAGTGCGCGGAACCCGTCGAGGTGGCTCCAAGGCGCTTCACCGCGTCCGACGACAGGTGCACGGTGTGCGCGAGCCACACGTCCGAGCCCAGCCAGCCGAGCTGCTCGGCGTACTCGGTCGGCGTACAACCGTTCTCCGCCAAGCACTGCTCTTCTTCGTCGAGAGTCTCGGCGAGGTGCGTGTGCAGCCGAACGCCGTGACGGCGCGCCAAAGAAGCAGCCCCGGTCATCAGCTCACGCGACACCGAGAACGGCGAGCAAGGCCCGACGGCCACGCGAATCAGCGCGTCGTCCGCGGTCGAGTGGTAGTCGCCGATGGCCTGCTCGGTCGCGATCAACGCGGCTTCGGTGTCCTCGACCAGGTTGTCCGGCGGCAGCCCGCCATCAGATTGCCCCCGGTCCATCGACCCGCGGATCGCTTCCAGCCGGATCCCGACCCGGCGCCCCGCCGACACCAGCGCGTTGAACACATCGCCGCCGGCAGAAGGGAAGACGTAGTGGTGGTCGGCGGCCAGGGTGCAGCCCGTCAACGCCAGCTTCGCGAGCCCGGCGGACGCGGCGGCGTGCGTGACGGTGTCGTCGAGCCCGCGCCACACCGGGTACAGCGTGGTCAGCCACTCGAACAGCGTCGCGTCCTGCGCCAGTCCACGCGTCGCCCACTGGTAGAGGTGGTGATGCGTGTTGATGAACCCAGGCGTGACCAGGCACGACGACGCGTCGACGTAGGTGTGCGACTCGTAGGGGCGAGGCGCCGGCCCCGAACCGACCGAGACGATCCGGCCGTTGTCGACGACGACGTGACCGGAAGCGTGCTCGGTTCCAGCCAAATGAGGAGACATCGAATCCACAGTGGACACCGCACAGCGGTCGAGGACGATCATCGGCGCGAGGCCGCCAATCGCACGGCGTCCAGGATCTTCTCGTAACCCGTGCAGCGGCACAGGTTTCCGGCGAGCGCCTCGCGAATCTCCGGGTCGGAGGGGTTCGGCACGCGGTCGAGCAGATCGTGCGCCTGCACGACCAGGCCGGGCGTGCAGAACCCGCACTGCACCGCGCCCGCCTCGACGAACGCCTCCTGCACCGGGTCCAGCGAGTCGCCGTCAGCGAGCCCCTCGACCGTCCGCACGGAACGGTCCTGCGCCTGACCGGCCGCGACCAGGCACGCGCACACCGGCACGTCGTCCAGGTACACCGTGCAGGAACCGCACTCGCCCTGCTCGCAGGCGTTCTTCGAGCCGGGCAGCCCGAGCCGCTCGCGCAGCATGAACAGCAGCGACTCGCCTTCCCACACGTCGTCGGCCTGGCGTTGCTCGCCGTTGACTGTGACATTCACGCGCATTGCTGCTCCCCGTCGAGAAGTTCCTGCCAGGCCCAACCAAGCGTCCTGCGAGCCATCACTGCCAATGCGTGCTTGCGATACGCCGCCGACCCGCGCACGTCGTCGATCGGTGAAGCGGCTTGCGAGACCAGCTCACCGAACTCGCGCTTCACCGAGTCCAGCAACGGCTTGGGCGCCGAGAAGTCGAGCGCGGAAGCCAGGAACTCCTCGGCCTGGTGCGCCCGGCGCGGCGTCGGGGCGGCAGAACCAACGGCCGCGCCGACCCGGTTCTCCTCGGGGAACAGCGAGATCGCGAACGAGCACACCGCGATCACCATCGCGTTGCGCGTGCCGACCTTGGAGAACTGTTGTGGCCCCTTGGCAGGCGCGAGGTGCACCGCCACGATCAGTTCGTCCGGCTCCAGCGCGTTGCGCTTGACCCCCAGGTAGAAGTCGGCAGCCGGGATCATCCGCGTCCCCCGCACGGAGGCCACCTCGATGACCGCGCCGGACGCCAGCAGCACCGGGTGCGTGTCCCCGGCGGGCGAGGCCGCGCCCAGGTTGCCGCCCACCGTGCCGCGGTTGCGGATCTGCGGCGACCCGACCGTTCGCGAGGCCATGGCCAGGCCGGGCAGTTCCGCACCCAGCTCGTCGATGATCCGCACGTACGGCACGCCGGCACCGACCCGCAGGCCTGGCGTCCACTCGCGGAGCTCGGCGATGCGCGTGAGGTCGAGCAGTGCGGCCGGACGGCGGTGGTCGTAGTTGAGCTCCACCATGACGTCCGTGCCGCCGGCGATCGGCACGGCATCCGGCCTTGAAGCCTTCAGCTCCAACGCCTCCGCAAGCGTTTCCGGTCGAAGGAAGTCCATCGTCAGCTACCTCGGTAGGTGGAGTAGGCGAACGGCGACAGCAGCAACGGCACGTGGTAGTGCTGCGCCGGATCGGAGTAGTCGAAGGTGAGCACGACCTCGGGGAAGAACGGCGCCGCCTCCGACGTGTCGAAGACCAGCCGGTACACCCCCGCAGCCAAGCCTTCACCCCATCCGGTGATCCGGCCATCGGCGTTCGTCTCAGCGGAACACACTTCGGTCCCGTCGCGGCGCTGCAACGACACGGTGATGCCCGCGAACGGCCTGCCGCGTGCCGCGTCCAGCACGTGCGTGGAGATCGTCACTCGCCCTCCCATCTGGTTGTGAGCCAGTACACATAGCCACAGGTCCGAACCTCTACGGCGGGACGCATGAATCAGCAGGCTCCTACACGTAACGAATTTGTGCTTTCCTACAAACACGAATGGACGAAAGTGACCAGCCATGTTGTTGCTGCGGACGTTGCTGCAGATGCCGGAACTGCGCCTGAGCCTGCACACCGGTGAGGACCAGCTCGACCGCACGGTCACCCGCGTGTACGGAACGGAGCTGCCCGACCCCAGCCGGTACCTGTCCGGCGGGGAGCTCGTGCTGTCCGGCCTGCTCTGGCACCACGGCCCGCAGGACTCCGAGACGTTCGTCCGCTCTCTCGCCTCCGCCCGCGTGGCCGGGCTGGCTGCTTCCGAGACCGAGAACCGGGAGTTGCCTCCGGACCTCGTCGACGCCTGCGAACGCCACCACGTGCCGTTGCTGGAAGTGCCGGTCGACCTCTCGTTCGCGACGATCACCGAGCGCGTCTCGATGGAACTGGTGGGGCTGTCGCGCCACCGTCGTCTGCTGAACGTCGTGGCGGAGGGCTCCGGGCTGCCCGCGTTGTTGCTGGCGGGCGGGCACGAGCTGAGCGCGCCGTGCTGGGTGCTCTCGACGACCGGACGCGTGGTCGCCGGCGGGGAGCTGCCTGATCGCGTGACGCTGGTGAAGGAGTTCCTGCAGGCCGACCGGCTGCCCAGGACCGTGCGGGGGATGACCCTCGTGCCCGTGTCCGAACGCGGCGGCAACCGGCTCACCAGCTGGATCCTCGTCGTGGGCGGGGAGCCGCAGCAGGAGGCCGCCGCGGAGCTCGCTTCGCTGGTCGGCCTGGAGCGACTGAGGCAGGCGCAGGGCCGTCAGATCGAGAACCGGACCGCCGGGCCGTTGGTGGCCGCGGTGTTGAGCGGGTCGGCTGACGTGGAGTCGCGACTGGCGGCTGCCGGGCTGGAGAACACCCGGCTCCGGGTGATCAGTGCGGTGACATCGGATCAACGGACCGAGCTGGCGGCCGCGGTGATCGAGGAGACCCTGCCTCAAGCTTTGGTGACGCCTGTGGGTGACACGGTGTACGCCGTGGCGAAGGCCGGCGACTCGATGCCGGACGACGTGCGCGAGGCGATCCGGGTGATGGAGCCGGGGCTCGGGTCGTCGCGCGTGCTGGTCGGCATCAGCTCGCCGGTCGAGTGGCGTGGACTGCGTGGCGCTGCGGAGGAGGCGGCGCACGCGCGTCGTTTGGGCGAACGGCGTGGTGGTCGCACGTGTGTGGTGGCGGGCGAGGAGATCGCGCTGCACCAGCTGCTGCTCGCGGGTGTGCCGGAGGAGCTGCGGACGTCGTTGCGCCGCCGGCTCCTCGGCCCGGTGCTCGACTACGACTCCGAGCACGGTTCGGATCTCGTGGGGACGTTGAAGGTGTTCCTGGACTGTTCCGGCTCGTGGACGGCGGCGGCCGGCAAACTGCACGTCCACGTGAACACCTTGCGATACCGGGTGGGGCGGGTGGAGGAGTTGCTCGGCGTCGACCTGGCCGAGTTCGAGGCCCGCGTGGACCTCTTCCTGGCGTTGCAGGCGGGATAGCGGTGGCCGAGCATCGGCCGATCGAACGAATCGCGGCCGACCTCCGTCGAGTGCGCCGGACGCTGGCAGGCTTCGAACCGGGAGTCTCGGCGGTCAAGAAGTTCGCGGCTCGTCAGGCCTACGACGCGCTGCTCGTGCAGGCATGCGCTGCCTTGGAGGTCGAGCATCGGCTGCGTTCGTTGCCAGAAGGCATGGACCGCGAGATCGAGCGGCTTCGCGTCGAGGAGACCCTGAGGCGTCTCGGGTTGTCCATCTAACGGCTGATATCTCTCGAGCCTTCAGGCTGATGCCGGCGGAGGTTCCCGGTTCCTACCGTTCCCGCCATGAAGAGCGCCTTACTGGTGGGCCTGCTGCTGGTCGGTTCGGCCGGCTGTGCGGCAGTGCCCGACATCCGCGTGGTGGTCGAGGGATCAGGCACGACGGACCGCCTGACCTACTCGTTTCCCGGTGACGAGGAACGGACGCTGCGCAACCCCGACCTGCCCTTCGAGCGCGTGGGGGCGCGCGAGGGGCGGGTCCTGATCCGGGCGGAGGGAGTGCACGGCGAACTCACGTGCAAGATCATCATCAACGGGCGTGAGGTGCGGTCCGCGACCTCGACCACGGGTGCCGCACTCGCGTGCGATCACTCGATGGCCGTCTGACGCAAGACGACGAAAGCCCGTAGCTTCAACGTGTTGGGGAGGTACGGGTATGGGTGACGTGTTGACCGTGAGCACTTCTGAGACCACCACAGGCGCGATCAGGTACAGAGGTAGGAACGAAGTCCCGCCGCAGTTTCGCCCTCCGAGGGCGCCGCGGCACTTCGTGGGCAGGGGTGAGGAGCTCTCCGCGATCAGGGCCGGCGGGGTGACGGTGCTGAGCGGGCCCGGCGGGGTGGGGAAGACCGCGCTGGCGCTGAAGTGGTTGCAGGACAGGGGATCCGGCGACCAGCTGTACGTCGACCTGGCCACGCGCGAGCCGATCGCGGACGTGCTGCGCTCGTTCGGGCTGATCGAGGTGCCGGCCGCCGAGAGGGCGGCGGTGTTCCGCAGTCTCGCGATGAGAAGGCAGTTCACCCTGTTGCTGGACAACGCGGACTCCGCCGAGCAGGTGACGCCGCTGCTGCCCGCGTCCGGGACCGTGCTCGTGACCTCGCGGGAGCGGCTGAACCTGGAGCAAGCTCAAGAGATCGACGTCGAACCGCTCGTGGACGACCCGAGGCTCGACGCGTTGCTCGATCTGTCCTATGTGGAGCTTCCGGAACGGCAGGCGCGGCTGTACCGGCTCTGCGCGTGGGAGCCCGGCCCGTTCGACGTGCCGGTGGCGGCGGCGATCGCAGGGGAGGCCGACTGTGACGTCGAGGACGCGCTGGACGACCTGGTCGAGAAGTCGTTGCTGACGGAGGTCGGCGACGCGTTCAGGTTCCATGAGCTCGTGCGTGCCCATGCGCGCACGAAACGCTAACAATGCGTTAGTGCGTTTAACGCGATAAAGCTCGGATAAACGGGAAAAGCCTGCGGTAAAGGGTTGTCCACAGCGGGTGGTCCCTTTCGGTGATCCGAATTGGTCATATCCTTCGTCTCATGCCGAAGGATTTCCGGGCCACGGCGCTCGAACGCGCGATCGGGCGGCAGCTGGCCGGGTGGCGCGCCGAGCGGGAGCTCAGCCTCACCGAGGCCGGTCAGCGCGTGGGTTTCAGCAGCGCCAAGCTGTCCATGATGGAGAACGCGGTGCAGCCGTCGGCGGCCGTGGACATCATGGCGCTCGGTTACGTCTACAAGGTGCCGACTGCGGAATGGCAAGCGGTGGTGTTGCGCGCGCAGTACGCGGAACAGGTCCGTACGCGCGCGCTGGGTTGTGGTGTCGGTTTTGATCCGGCGGCGGACTTCGCGAATCTCGTGTTCGAGTCGACGTTGCTGCGGGTGTTCACGACGGATCTGGTGCCTTCGGTGTTTCAACTCGCCGGCTACACGCACGCGGCGATGCAGACCGATGATCCGGTGCGGACGGCGCGGCTCGCGATGGCGCGGGAGGCGTGGTCGACGCGGCTCGGTGACAAGGACCCGCTGACCGTGCAGGCGGTGTTCCCGGAAGCGGTGCTGCGGCAGGTGGTCGGCGGGCCGCGGGTGATGAAGGCCCAGCTGCTGCACCTGATGGAGGTCAGCGAGCAGCCGACGGTGTCGCTCCGGGTCGTGCCGCGCGGTGCCGGGGCGTATCCGGCGATGGGGTCGCCGTTCACGTTGCTGAGCTTCCCGCACCGGCAGCACAACGACGTGGCGTATCTGGAGACGTTCATCAGGGGCGAGTACGTCGAGGATCCCGCGTTGACCGAGGAGTGTGCGCAGCGGTTCGCGGGGCTGCGTCAGCTCGCACTGGGTGAGGGGGAGTCGCTGGAGCTCATCGCCGAGGCCGCCGCCGAGCTCTAGGGTTGCGCCGGCGGGCTCGGCCTTGAGCAGGTACTCCACACCCGCTCGCGCAGCGCGTGCCGGGCGTCGACGAGCAGCTCCTGGCCGGGCACGGGAGACGGAGTGACGCGTGTCACGTCGCGTCAGGTCACGTCTCAACGAGCCGCGGTGTCTTGGGAGGCATGACCAAACACAACACACCCCACAAGGTCGTGGTCATCGGCGGTGGTTACGCCGGAACGCTCGCGGCCAACCGTCTGCGCATGCGCGCCGATGTCGACATCACGCTGGTGAACCCCCGCCCGGAGTTCGTCGAGCGGATCCGGCTGCACCAGTTCGTGGCCCATACCGGCGACGCCACGATCGACTACGGCACACTGCTCGGCGAGGACGTTCACCTGGTCGTCGACGGCGCCACGCGAATCGACACCGCCGCCCGCGCCGTGCTGCTGGCGTCGGGCCGCGCCCTGGACTACGACTACCTCATCTACGCGGTCGGCAGCACCGCCGCGACATCGTCAGCGGTGCCCGGCGCGGTCGAACACGCTTGGCCGATCGCTGAGTTCGAGGACGCGCAGCGGCTGCGCGTCAGGTTGGACGCGTTGCCCCTCGATGCTCCGGTCACCGTGGTCGGTGGCGGGTTGACCGGCATCGAGACGGCCGCCGAACTGGCCGAACGAGGACGTGTGGTCACGCTGGTGTGCGGCCGTGCCCTCGCGCCCTATCTGAGTGCGTCGGGGCGCCGATACGTCGCCAAGTGGTTGACCCGGCACGGTATCGCCGTGCTCGAAGGCGAGGCGGTGGCCGAGGTCCGGCCGGACGCGGTCGTCCTCGCCGACGGGGCGGTGCGTCCGAGCGCACTCACCATCTGGACGGCCGGTTTCGGCGTGCCGGAACTGGCGGCCGCGAGCGGGCTGCGCACCGACGAGCTCGGCCGGCTGCTCACCGACGAAACGCTGACCAGTGTCGACGACGACCGCATCGTCGCGGCGGGCGACGCCGCCGCGCCATCGGGCCGGCCGCTGCGGATGAGCGGCTATGCCGCCGGGCCGCTCGGGGCACAGGCCGCCGACACCGTGTTGAGCCGCATCGCGGGAACCGAACCGGCGGTGATCGACCTGGCCTTCACGGGGGCGTGCGTCAGCCTCGGCCGGCACGCCGGCATCCGCCAGATCGCCCGCAAGGACGACACCGCGGTAGACGTCTTCATCGGCGGCCGCCTTGGCGCGGTGATCAAGGAATTGACCTGCAGGTTCGTCGTGTCGAAGCGGATCCGCCGAGAGGCCGGCGAGCCGGGCTCCACGGGCTGGCCCAAGGGCGGCCCGCGGCCCGAGCAGCCGGCCTCCGCGTCACGGGCCACGTCCGCATGACCACCGACGAGCACGCCGAGCGGTTCACTCTTCTGCGGCCGCTGCTGTTCACCATCGCCTACGAGATACTCGGCTCGGCAACCGAGTCCGACGACGTGTTGCAGGACAGCTATCTGCGGTGGGCCGACGTCGACCTCGCGACGGTGCGGGACACCAAGCCGTACCTGGCGCGGCTGGTGACCCGCCAGTCGCTCAACGCGGTACGGGCGAGCACCCGCCGCCGCGAGGACTACGTCGGCCCGTGGCTGCCCGAACCGCTGCTGCTCGACGAGAACGACGCATCGGCCGATGCGGTGCTCGCCGAGTCGGTCTCGATGGCGATGCTCGTGGTGCTCGAAACGCTCACCCCCGACGAGCGCGCGGTGTTCGTGTTGCGCGAGGTGTTCGGCTTCAACCACCACGACATCGCATCGGCGGTGGGCAAATCCGTGGTGACGGTGCGCCAGGTGGCACACCGCGCCCGCAAGCACGTGCAGGCGCGACGCAAATGCTTCGAGCCCGCCGACCCCACGACAGCCGCGCGGATCACCGAGCAGTTCATGACCGCGGCGGCCACCGGTGACCTGGCGGGGCTGCTCTCGCTGCTCGCGCCGGGCGCCACCTGGACCGCCGACAGCGGCGGCAAGACCACCGCGGCGCGGCGGCCGGTAGTGGGCGCGGAAAAGGTCGCCGCGGTCCTCATGGACCTCTTCCACAGGGGACGGCGGACGTCGAACCTGCGGATCGAGATGGCCAACTGCAACAACACCCCCGCGATCGTCGCCTACCGCGGCGACCGCTTGGAAGGCGTCTTCCTGGTCGAGATCGTGGACGGGAAGATCACCAACTTCTACGCCATCCGCAACCCGGACAAACTCGTCACCGCGACGGTCCCGCGTCGGATCAGCCGGTAGCAGGAGCAACTCGACTGAACGACGACCAAGGAGTCGACGATGACCGACACACAGGTGGTGATCGCCGGGGCGGGGCCGACCGGGCTGATGCTCGCGTGCGAGCTGGGGCTCGCCGGGGTCGACGTGCTCGTGCTCGAACGCCTCCCGGAGCCGCGCACGGGTGGAGTCGCGGGCCGGCGGTCTGCACATCCGCACGATGGAGACACTCGATCAGCGGGGACTCCTCGACCGGTTTCTCGAACGCGGACGGAGGAGACAGGGCGTGCACTTCTCCGCCCTCCGACTCGACGTGTCCGATGCGGCGACACGGCACCCGTACGTTCTCGTCATCATGCAGTCCGAAGTGGAACGACTGCTGGAAGCACGTGCGAAGGAGGTCGGGGTACGGCTGCGACGCGGCGCCGAGGTGGCGGGATTCACCCAGAACGAAACGGGTGTCACGGTGGAGCTCGCCGACGGGTCACGCGTCCGGGCCGACTACCTCGTCGGCTGCGACGGCGGCCGCAGCATCGTGCGCCGGCGCGCGGGCATCAACTTCCCCGGCACCCCGGCCACGATGACGGCCCTGCTCGGCGACGTCGAGCTCGCCGAGCCGCCGGCAGAAGACATCTTCCAGGAACGGCGCGAGCACGGCAGCTTCTCGGTGCTGTCGTTCGGCCCGGACTGGTACCGGGTGCTGACCAACGAGTTCGATCACGTCGCCGGCAGGGACGAACCGACGACCCTGGAGACCCTCCGCAAGGCCCTGCTCAAGATCGCCGGGACGGATTACGGGATGCACTCGCCTCGATGGCTCTCCCGGCACGGCGACGCGGCGCGCCAGGCCGACCGCTACCGCGAGGGCCGGGTCCTCCTCGCCGGTGACGCCGCGCACATCCATTTCCCGGCGGGCGGTCAGGGCCTGAACACCGGCATGCAGGACGCGGTCAACCTCGGCTGGAAGCTCGCCGCCGTCGTCCGCGGCCGAGCCCCGGACCGGTTGCTCGACACCTACGAGGCCGAACGCCACCCGGTCGCCGCCCGTGTCCTGCAGAACACCCGCGCCCAGACCGCACTCTGGCGGGTGGACGATCACACCTCCGCTCTGCGCGACGTGCTGGGCGATCTCATCGGCATCGATGAGGTACGGCTGCGCTTCGCCGGTGCGGTCACCGCGACCGACATCAGGTATCCGGTGGAAGGGACGGACGACCTCCTCGGCAGGCGGATTCCGGATCTCGACATCGGACACGGCCGCGTCTACGAGCTTCTGCACCACACCCGTGCGGTTCTGCTGGATCTTGGTGGTCTCCCTCCGCTCGACGCCGTCGTGACCGGCTGGGCAGACCGAGTCGATCTCGTCCGCGTCCGTCCTGCCGGGGGCTCCGATCTCGGTGCGGACGCCGTACTCATCCGTCCCGACGGACACGTCGCCTGGGTCACCCGCGCCGGAGAGCGGCCAGACCTGGGCGCTCTGCGGACCGCCCTCACGACGTGGTTCGGCCCACCAGCTGTGGAGATGTCGGATTCCTGAGAAAACTCCGGTTCGGCCGCCGTACGGAGAAGGATCGGGGACGCACCCCAATCCGATTAGGAGGCGGCATGTACCGCAGATTCGGTGTCCTGTTCGCGGCAGTCCTGGGCGTCACGCTCACAACTGCCGCTCCGGCCACCGCAGACGCGTCTCACAAGCACTTTCCGACGGAGTTCTCCCTGCCGAACGGGTGGCAACCGGAAGGCATCGCGATCAGCGGCACCACGGCCTACTTCGGGTCGCGGGCCGACGGGTCGATCTACGCGGCGGACCTGCGCACCGGCCTGGGCGCGGTGCTCGCCAAAGGGCCGGGCACGCCGTCGCTCGGCATGAAGGTCGACAGCCGTAAGAGGCTGTGGGTCGCGGGTGGTGTTGGTGGCGACGGACGGGTCTACGACACCCGCACGGGCGCGTTGCTGGCCAAGTTCCAGTTCGCGACCACGGACACGTTCGTCAACGACGTCGTGCTGACCGAGAGGTCGGCCTGGTTCACCGACTCGCGCAAGGCGGTGCTCTACGAGGTGCCGCTCAACCTCAAGCCGCACCGGACCCTGGCGCTGACCGGCGACCTCGTCGTGACGCCCGGCGCGACCAACCTGAACGGCATCGTCACCGGGCTCGACGGCGGGTTGCTGGCTGTGCAGAGCAACACCGGTCAGCTGTTCCGGATCGACGCCAGGACCGGCAAAACCATCAACGTTGATTTGCACGGTCAAACACTCACCAATGGTGATGGTCTGTTGCGTGAGGGACGGCAGTTGTACGTGGTGCAAAACAGGCTGAACAAAGTCGCGCGCTACACGCTGAGCCGCGATGGCGCCACGCTCGCCGCGGAACGCACAGATGTGCGGTTCGACGTTCCCACGACGGTTGCGGCGTTCGGCAAACGGCTCTACCTGCCGAATGCCCGGTTCTCGACCCCGCCCACGCCCGAGACGACCTACAGCGTCGTCGCGGTGGACCGTCCATAGCTGAATGTGCATGAGAACTAGCCCGTCCGGGGGTTCCTGCATACCAAGAACCCCCGGACCGGGTGTTGCACCGCTCACTCGACTGGGTAGCCTGCCAACCGCGTACTGCGTGTGATCGCTGTCATTGGGTAACGATGATCTCTGCTTGTTACCGTATTGCAGCCGAAGGAGTGACTCGGGTTGCCCGCAGCGCTAGCCGTGGGACACAGGAGACCGTGAGAGCGCTGTGAACGAGAAGAGCGGTTACACACCGACCAACTACCGGACGATTCGGTCGCGACTGGCCGGAGTGGTCGTCGTACCCAGCGTCGTCCTGCTGGTCATGTGGGCCGTTTTCTCCTCTTACACCGTTTTCGACGGTTTCTACATGCGGTCCATCGCGTTGAGCGTGCGTGAATCGGCGATTCCGTCAGCGGAGGCGTTCGCGGGGCTGCAGCAGGAACGCCAGCTGAGCCTCGTGCTGCTGAGCAGGGCACCTGGTGTCGACAAGGCGGCGCTGGATGCCCAGCAGGGCAGGACCGACGAGTCGCTGCGCAAGATGAAAGACGCCTTCACGGAACTTCAGGACAATTCGCCGCAAGAAGTCGTCGACCGGATCAAGGCGCTCGACTCCGCTTTGAACGAGCTGCCGCAGCAACGCGCGGGGGTCGAGGCCGGCACCGCGAACCCGCAGGCGGTCTACGACTACTACAACAGCCTCATGGACGCGGGTGTGTCGCTCTTCGGCCACCAGGCGCGGCTCGTGCCGGACGCGGAGGCGAGCCAGGCCAACGTCCAGGCCGTGACGATCTTCCAGGCGGCCGACTGGATGTCCCGCGGTGCCACGATCGGCTCGCGTGGGCTGCTCAACGGCAAGTTCACGCCGGCAGAACGGGTGGAGTTCGCCCGGCTCGTCGGCGCCTACCACTCGGCCGTCGACGCCACGATCCCGTTCGCGCTGGAGCAGCCGCGCACGCAGTACGACGCGCTGCGGACCAGCTCCGAGTACCGGACGTTGCTCGACCTCGAGGGCAAGATCATCAACGGCGACGCGAGCGTGACCGAGCAGCAGTGGCGCGCGGCGGCCGGTCCGGTGCACGAGAAGCTCGTGCAGATCGCGGCCCAGCAGGCGCAGGACGGCGCGGACCTCGGTCTCGCCAAGGCCAACAGCCGGTTCACCGCCGTGCTGATCGGCAGCCTCATCGCGTTGCTCGCGGTCGTCGTCGGCATCGTGCTGGCGTTGCGCATCTCGAACCGGCTGGTGTCGCGTGCGCTGGTCACCAGGCTCGCGTCGCTCAGAGAAGACACGCTGCGGCTCGCGCAGGAACGGCTGCCGCACATCGTGGCGCGCCTGCGGGGCGGCGAGCAGGTCGACGTCCACCGCGACATGCCCCCGTTGGACTACGGCAACGACGAGATCGGCCAGGTCGCGGACGCGTTCAACACCGCCCAGTACACGGCCGTCGCGGCGGCGGTGAAGGAGACGCAGGCCCGTGAGGGAGTGAACCGGGTCTTCCTCGACATCGCGCACCGCAACCAGGGCCTCGTGCACCGGCAGCTCAAGATCCTCGACAAGCTCGAGAGGGAGGAAGAGCACCCCGAGCAGCTCGACTCGCTCTTCCAGCTCGACCACCTGGCGACCCGTGCCCGCCGCAACGCGGAGAACCTGATCATCCTCGCCGGGGAGCAGCCGGGCAGGCAGTGGCGCAAACCGGTGCGGCTCAGCGACGTCATCCGCTCCGCGGTCGCCGAGACCGAGCAGTACGTCCGGGTCAGGGTCAACCCGGTGCCGGACCGCGCGCTGGTGGGTGTGGCCGTCGCCGACACCATCCACCTGCTCGCGGAGCTCGTCGACAACGCGACGGCGTTCTCGTCGCCGCGGTCCGAGGTGATCGTCCACTCCAGCGCCGTGCCGCACGGGATCGTGATCGAGATCGAGGACCACGGGCTCGGCATGACGCAGGAGGAACGCCTCCAGGCCAACGCGAAGCTCTCCAACCCGCCCGACTTCGAGACGATGGCGTTCCGGGGTGAGTCCCGGCTGGGCCTGTTCGTCGTCGCCCGGCTCGCCGCGCGGCGGGGGATCAAGGTGGAGCTGCGCGACTCGCCGTACGGCGGCACGGTCGCGTTGTGCATCCTGCCGCCGAACATCGTCGCCCCGCACAGCCAGGCCGGCGACATCACCGAGACCACGCAGATGCCGGTGCGGTCGTTCCACGACCACCACCACGGCCACGTCGAGGAACACCCGAGCTTCCCGGTGACGCTCGCGCCCGAGGTGCAGGCGGCGCTGAACGCCTCGATGAACTCCGGGGCCCTCTCAGCCGTTTCCGAATCAGATGCATCGGTGGACGAACCAAAACCTCAGGCACCTCCTCCTCCGCCGGACGGGAAGGCTCCCCTTCCCCGCAGGAAGAAGCGGCAGAACCTCGCGCCGCAGCTCATGCAGTCCTCGGAGGAAGTACCCCACGCCGAGCCGGTGACCGGCGAAAGGCCGGCCGAGCGGATCCGAGACGGGCTCGCCGCGTTCCAGCGCGGCACCCGTGACGCCCGGCTGACCGACGACTGGAGATCAGAAGGAGCCCCCTCGTCATGAAGGACAACACCAGCCAGCACGGTGAACTGAACTGGTTGCTGGAGGACCTCATCCAGCGCGTGGTCGGCGCCCGTCACGCGGTCGTGCTGTCGGCGGACGGACTCCTGCTCGGCCGCAGCGCCGGGCTGTCCCGCGACGACTCCGAGCACCTGTCCGCGATGGCGTCGGCGTTCCAGTCGCTCGCCCGCGGCACCGGACGGCACTTCGGCGGCGGCGCGGTGCGGCAGACCATCGTGGAGATGGAGCACGCTTACCTTTTCGTGACGGCTGCCGGCCATGGCGCGTGTCTCGCGGTTCTGGGTGAGGAAGACGCGGACATGGGCATGATCGCCTACGAGATGAACATGCTGGTCAAGCGGGTGGGAACCTACCTGTCGTCGGCCCCGCGCGCAGAACAGGCGACCGTGCCCACAGCACGAGAGTCGCGCTGATGACCGCGCGGGAGGACTGGTGGTACGACGAGGCCGCGGGGCCGCTCGTGCGGCCGTACGCCATGGTGCGCGGCCGCACCCGGCCGAACGCGCCTGATCTGCACCTGGTGACGCAGGTCCGAGCGTCCTCGGTTGCGTCCGACCAGACGTCGCTGACGGTCGAGCATCGCGAGATCATGGCGTTGTGCTTACGCCCGCTGTCGGTCGCCGAGGTCGCCGCCTACCTCGACGTGCCGCTCGTGGTGGTGAAGGTCCTGCTGTCGGACCTCATCGAGCGCGGTGACGTGCTCGTGCAGAACTCCTCCCCCCAGATTCCCGACCGGAATCTCCTGCAGGCCGTACTGGATGGTGTTCGTGGGATCTGACGACCAGCTGACCGTGCCGACCGCGGTCAAGATCGTCATCGCGGGCGGTTTCGGCACCGGCAAGACCACCATGGTCGCGTCGGTCTCCGAGATCGAGCCCCTCCGGACCGAGGAACTGCTCACCGAGGCCGGCGTGCACGTCGACGACCTCGCCGGCATCGAGGGCAAGGACACCACGACCGTCGCCCTGGACTTCGGGCGCATCACCATCAACACCAAGGTGGTGCTGTACCTGTTCGGGACGCCGGGGCAGAACCGGTTCTGGT
>NZ_JYJG01000124.1 GCF_000955955.1 Lentzea aerocolonigenes | reverse complement strand
CGAGCTGGCGACCGGGGCGATCGGCGCGGTCGTGCTGGTGGACACGCGGCGGCTCGACTCGTCGTTCCCGTCGATCGACTTCTTCGAGCACCGCGGGATCCCGTTCGTCGTCGCGGTGAACTGCTTCGACGGGGCGCAGCCGTACACGGTGGACGAGGTGCGGCACGCCCTGGATCTCGACGACGCGATTCCGGTGATGTTGTGCGATGCGCGGGACCGGGAGTCGTCGAAGGCGGTGCTGGTCGGGCTGATCCAGCACTCGATGAACCGCCTGGAAGCGGCTGTCTAGGCGGTGGCTCTGTCGGCGTCTGCAAGTACCGCCAACTCTTGATCAAATCACCTCTAACTACACCCAACCCGCCCCGGAACCGGCACTCCGGGAGCCGCAGCCCGCGTCGAGGATCCGGCGGCCGCTCACGTCCCCGGCGAGTGCCGGCATCGCGGGCCGCTCTTAGTAGGCGTTGTAGACGTTCGGACCCCCAGGCATGTGATCAACACAAGCACGACCGGCTCAGGCCGCGGGACGGTCCAGCACGCGTTCGACGAGTGCGGTGTCGCAGTGCTCGATCAGCTCCGTGATCTTGCCGTCGGTCATGCGCAGGATGAAGCAGTACATCTGCTCGTACTGCGCGCCGCTCGTCGTCGTGCCGTGGCCGCGCGCTTGGACGACCACGCGGTCTTCGTCGGCCAGCACGAAGTCGGCTTCGCAGCGGTAGGCGGTGAACTGGGCCATCAGCGGCCGCAGCAACCCGCGCAGTGCGACCGGCTTCGGGCCCCAGCTGCCCGACCACGACCAGCCGCCGGGGAACACCCAGCTGAAGTCGTCCGCCATTGCCTCGCTCAGCGCGGTCGTGTTGCCGTGAGCCATCTGGTCGAAGACTTCCCGGATCTGCTTCTTGTTCTCGGCTGCTCCCATGCGGACAACGCTAAGAGCGTCCGAGCTATGCGACAAACGACTGTCTGGCATGTGTGGTATCAGTTTTGAGCATGGGTGAGTTCACGGTGGTCGGGCTGCGGGTCGTGCGGGAGGCTGCCAGGCACGGGTCGTTCTCCACGGCGGCCGAGCGTCTGGGGTACACGCAGTCGGCCGTGTCGCGGCAGATCGCGCTCATGGAGCAGGCGGCGGGGCAGGCGTTGTTCGAACGGCAGGCGCGCGGCGTGCGGCTGACCGAGGCCGGGCACCTGCTCGCCAAACACGCCGAGGCGGTGCTCGGCGAGCTCAGCGCCGCCCAGCAGCACCTGCAGGACCTGAAGGAACGCCCGGCCACGCGGCTGCGGGTCGGCGCGTTCTCCACGGCCATGGCGGTGCTGGTGCCCACGGCGATCGCGGCGGCGGGACCGACGCGGGTGACGATCAGGGAAGGGCTGAGTCCCGGCCTGGTCAAGGCCGTGCAACGCGGACGGCTCGACCTCGCGGTGGTCACGGCAACCCAGGCACCCCAGGCCGAGGACGTCGAGATGACACCACTGCTGGAGGACCCGCTGTTCGTCGCGACCGCGCTCGCGCATCCACTCGCCGGGCAGACCGTCACCGCGACAGAACTCGCGGGCCAGCGGTGGATCGTGGGCAGCGCCGAGCCGGACACCACGTTGCTCGGCGGGTGGGCCGAGCACCCCGACATCGCCTACGTGGCGCGGGACTGGGTCGCGAAGCTCGGCCTGGTCGCGGCGGGCCTGGGCGTCACGGTCGTGCCGGGCCTGGCCGTGCCCGCGCTGCCGCCGTCGATCGCCGTGGCCCGCATCGACCACCCGGGAGCGGTGCGCACCACGGCGGTCGTCAGACGAGCACATCCGGCCGCCGAGACGTTCACCGAGCTGCTCAAGGACGCCGCCGCCGAACTCGTGGTGCGGGTCCGGCGGCGGCTCTGACCTACTTCGCGTAGTTGTGGAACCCGCGGCCCGACTTCTTGCCCAGCAGGCCCGCGTCCACCATGCGCAGCAGCAGCGGCGGCGGTGAGTACAGGGGCTCCTTGAACTCGTCGTACATCGACTCGGCGATGGCCTTCGTGGTGTCGAGGCCGATCAGGTCGGTGAGGCGCAGCGGGCCCATCGGGTGGGCGCAGCCGAGCACCATGCCGTTGTCGATGTCGTCCGCCGACGCGAAGCCGGACTCCAGCATGCGGATCGACGAGAGCAGGTACGGGATCAGCAGCGCGTTGACCACGAAACCGGCGCGGTCCTGCGAGCGGATGACCTCCTTGCCCAGGGTCGCGCGCACGAACGCCTCCGCGCGGACCTGGGTGGTGGCGCCGGTCAGCAGCGACGGCACGATCTCGACCAGCTTCAGGACGGGCACCGGGTTGAAGAAGTGCACGCCGATGACCTGCTCGGGGCGGCCGGTGGCCATGCCCAGCTTCATGATCGGGATGGACGACGTGTTGGACGCGAAGATGGCGTCCTCGTCCTTCACGACCTTGTCGAGCGCGGTGAAGACCTCGGTCTTGATCTGCTCGTTCTCGGCGACCGCCTCGACCACGAACTGCCGGTCGGCGAACTCGCCGATGTCCGTGGTGAACCGGATGCGCCCGATGGCCGCCTCCCGGTCCTCCTCGGTCAGCTTGCCCGACTTCACGCCCCTGGCCAGCGACGACGCGATCCGCGCCTTGGCTGCCTCGGACGCGCTCGCGTTGACCTCGGCGACGATGACGTCGAGGCCGGCGCGGGCGCTCACCTCGGCGATTCCGGAGCCCATGAGGCCGGAACCGACGACTCCCACACGTTGAATGTCACTCACGCGCCCGATCCTGCCACGACCTGGTCGAAACCAGGTCGCGGAGAGCCTCCTGCACCGTGAACGCGTAGTCGCCGGCCGGTTGGTGGCCGAGTGCGGCAGCGGCGGAGGTGTCGAGGACGAACCCGCGGCGCCACGGATGGCGGCCCGCCTCGTCGTGGTCGAGCAGGACCTCGCGCCAGTGGTGGTCGAACGCCCGCGCGATGATCCGGGAGATCTCCAGGCCGTTGGGGGCGTCCGGGTCGGCGGCGTTGAGGACGCGGGTGCCGGGGTGCGCGGCGACGGTCTCGATCAGCGACGCGATGTTGGCCGCGGCGCTCGGGTGGTCGACGCCCTCGCCGCGCGACGCCAGCAGCACGATCTGGTGCCGCGCGAGGATCCGTTCGACGAAGTACCACTCCGCCGGGCGCTTGTTGCCCGGTCCGTGCACTTTGGACGGTCGCAGCACGGTGATCGGCAGACCGCTGTCCAGCAGCACGTGTTCGGCCGCGACCTTGTTGGCGCCGTAACCTTCACGGGTCATGTAGTCGCCATCGCCCGGCGTCATCGTCCGCTGGTCCTCGGTGACCGGACCGGTGAACCGCGGCGGCTCTGGCGAGTTCACGTGCCGGCCCTCGCTGTCGGCGTACACGGCCTTGGCGGAGATCATCACCGTCGAGGAGGCGTTGCGCGCCAACGGGAGCAGGGACCGCGCGTGCTCGGCGGTGTAGCAGAGGCAGTCGACGAGGAGGTCGGCGCCGTCGCCCAACGCCTGCGCCAGAGCACGAGGATCTTCGCGGTCCACCTCGCGGCCGGGCGCGTCGACGGTCCACCCGCTCGCTCGCAGACGGCGGGCGGCGGCACGGCCGATGAGGCCCGTGCCGCCGAGGATCAACGCGCGTGGCATGCGACCGAGACTAGACGGAGTCGAGGTCCCGTTCGATCGCGGCCAGCTCCTCCGGAGTGCCCTGGACCTTGGGGCCCTTGAACCACTTCCGCGCGGACACCAGCCACCAGACGCCGGCGAACCCGAGCACCACCAGCACCGCGATCGGCGTGTAGTTGAACGTCTTCGCCGTCACGGGACTCGCCTGGGGCAGCATGAACAACACGGTGATGAACACGACCCAGGCCACCGCCACGACCCCGATCGGCCTGCTCCACCTGCCCAGGTGCCACGGTCCGCGCTGGAAGTTCTCACCCTGCAACAACCGCAGCAGAGTCGGCAGCACGTAAGCGATGTAGAGCCCGATCACCGCGATCGAGGTGACAGCGGCGTAAGCGGTCGCGTTCCACAGGTACGGCAGGCCGAGCACGAACGCGCCACCCGCGGCGAGCCAGATCGCGTTCGTGGGCGTCCTGGTGCGCTTGTTGATCTTGTGCCAGAACGACGAGGCGGGCAGTGCGCCGTCGCGGGAGAAGGCGTAGATCATGCGCGAGTTCGCGGTCACCGAGGACATGCCGCAGAACAGCTGCGCGCCGATCGCGATGAGCAGCAACAGCTTGCCGCCGGTCACACCCAGGGCGTCGATGAAGATCTGCGCCGGGGGCACGCCGGTCGAGCTCGCGATGGCGCCGTCGTAGTCGCGGATGGCGAACGTGATGCCGACCAGCAGCACCCAGCCCGCGATCAGCGACACGACGATCGACATCACGATGCCGCGCGGACCGCTGCGGGCCGCGTCGTGCGTCTCCTCGGTCATGTGCGCCGAGGCGTCGTAACCCGTGAAGGTGTACTGCGCCAGCAACAATCCGAGCATGCCGACGTAGAACGCGGACGACCAGCCGGTGTTGTTGACGAAGTGCGTGAAGACGAACGAGGCGGACTGGTGCTCCGACGGCAGGAACACCAGCGCGCCGACGATCACGAGCACACCGACGATGTGCCACCACACGCTGATGTCGTTCAGCAGCGCCACGAGCTTGACGCCGAACGTGTTCAGCAGGCCGTGCAGCACGAGCACCACGCCGAAGATCAGGATCGTGTGCGGAGGTGTTGCGGCGTAACCGAACTGGAGATCCAGGAACGCGTTGATGAAGAACGCGGCACCGAAGTCGATGCCCGCCGTCACCGCGACCTGGCCGAGGAAGTTGAACCAGCCGGTGAACCACGACCAGGCGGCGCCGTTGCTCGGTGCGAGCTTCGCCGCCCAGTAGTACAGACCGCCCGCCGTCGGGAAGCTGGAGCAGACCTCCGCCATCGCGAGACCGACGATCAGGGTCATCAGGCCGACGAACGGCCAGCCCCACACGATGAGCGCGGGACCACCGGTGTTCAAGCCGAACCCGTAGAGGGTCAGGCACCCGGACAGGATCGAGATGATCGTGAACGACACGGCGAAGTTGGAGAACCCGGACATGGTCCGGGAGAGCTCCTGGGCGTAGCCGAGCTCGTGCAGCCGTTGCTCGTCGGCCGACCGGGAGGCGGCGGGGGGACTGTCTGCTTCGTGACTCATCGGGGTCCTCCTCATTTGGACTCCGTCCAGTCCTTTAGACGGTGGCTGAGGGTGGCGCTCGCCACCCGGTGGTGTCAAGATGGTGCGGCCAATGGCTCGCAGACATACCTTTGGAGGACCGTCGGGATGCTGACCGTCGAGGAGTTGCGCGCGGCCGTGGACACCGGTGAGATCGACACCGTCCTGGTCGCGATCGTGGACATGCAGGGCCGCCTGCAGGGCAAGCGCTGCGCTGCCCAGTACTTCCTCGACGAGGTTCTCGGCCACTCCGCGGAGGGCTGCAACTACCTGCTCGCCGTCGACGTGGAGATGAACCCGGTCAGCGGCTTCGAGATGTCGAGCTGGGACCGCGGGTACGGCGACTTCGTGATGAAGCCGGATGTCGAAACCCTCCGGCGCGTCCCGTGGCAGGAGGGCACCGCGCTCGTCATGTGCGACCTCGTCTGGGAGAACGGCGACCCGGTCGTCGCCTCGCCGCGGCAGATCCTGCGCAAGCAGCTCGACCGGCTGGCCGCTCTCGGCCTGGAGGCGTACGTCGGCACCGAGCTCGAGTTCATCATCTTCGAAGATTCTTACGAGCAGGCCTTCAACTCCGGTTACCGCGGGCTTACACCCTCCAACCAGTACAACGTCGACTACTCGTTGCTCGGCACCGCGCGCGTCGAGCCGTTGCTGCGGGCCATTCGCAACGGAATGACCGGCGCGGGCATGGTCGTCGAGTCGGCCAAGGGCGAGTGCAACCCGGGCCAGCACGAGATCGCCTTCCGCTACACGACGGCGCTGCGGACGTGCGACCAGCACGCCATCTACAAGAACGGCTCGAAGGAAATCGCGGCACAGCAGGGCAAGTCGCTCACGTTCATGGCGAAGTACAACGAACGTGAGGGCAACTCCTGCCACATCCACCTGTCCGTGCGCTCGAAGGAAGGCGAGCCGGTGTTCGCCGAGGGGCAGGGCATGTCCGAGCTGATGAAGCACTTCCTGGCCGGGCAGCTCGCGGCACTGCGGGAGCTCACCTACTTCCTCGCGCCGAACATCAACTCCTACAAGCGTTTCGTGAAGGGTTCGTTCGCGCCGACCGCCGTCGCGTGGGGCCGCGACAACCGCACGTGCGCGCTGCGGGTCGTCGGCCACGGGCAGTCGCTGCGGTTCGAGAACCGGGTGCCGGGCGGCGATGTGAACCCGTACCTGGCGGTCGCGGCGTTGATCGCGGCCGGCCTGCACGGGGTCGAGCAGAAGCTGGAACTGGAGGACGAGTTCGTCGGCAACGCCTACGCCTCGGACCGCCCGAACGTGCCCACGACGCTGCGGGAAGCGGCGGATCTCTTCGCGGCCAGCGAGATCGCGCAGGAGGCGTTCGGCAAGGAGGTCGTCGACCACTACCTGAACGCGGCGAAGGTCGAGCTGGAGGCCTTCGAGGCGGCGATCACGGACTGGGAGAAGGTGCGCTGCTTTGAGCGCCTCTAAGCCCCTCATCGGCATCAGCACCTACCTGGAACGCACGCGTTTCGGGCTCTGGGACGTGGAAGCGGCGGTGCTCTACCGCGGCTACCTCGACTGCGTGGTGAAGGCGGGCGGCAACCCCGTCATGCTGCCGCCGGTCGGCACCTGGACCGCCGAGACGATCGGGTTCCTGGACGGGCTGGTGATCGCGGGCGGCGCGGACATCGACCCCGCGACCTACGGCGCTGAACCGCACGAGCTGACCGGTGAGCCACGACGTGACCGCGACGACGCGGAGTTCGCGTTGGTCGAGGCCGCGCTGAAGCTGGACCTGCCGGTGCTCGGTGTGTGCCGGGGCATGCAGGTGCTCAACGTGGCGCTGGGCGGCACGCTGCACCAGCACATCGAGGGCCACAACGAGGCGCCGGGCGTGTTCGGGCACACCGACATCACCGTCACCCCGGGCACTCGGTTGCACGAGATCCTGGGCGACCACACAGGAGTCCAGTGCCATCACCACCAGTCGCTGGACCGGATCGCGGACGGGCTTCGCGTCACTGCCCAAGCGCCTGACGGGACGGTCGAGGCCGTCGAACTGGACGGCGCGCGGTTCGTCGTCGGTGTGCAGTCGCACCCCGAGCAGGACATCGAGGACCTGAGGTTGTTCGAGGCGCTTGTAGACGCTGCAAGGAGAAAAGCGTGACCTTCGACGTCATCAACCCGGCTACCGAGAAAGTGGTGCGGTCCGTTCCGCACACGACCCTCGAAGAGACGGACGCGGCGATCGTCCGGGCGCAGCAGGCGTTCGAGAGCTGGCGGAACGTCGCCCCCGGTGATCGCGCCCGGTTGCTGCGCAGGTTCGCGGAGATCGTCGACGCGCACAACGAGGAGCTGGCGCTGCTCGAGGTCGAGAACTCCGGGCACACCATCGGCAACGCCCGGTGGGAGGCCGGCAACGTCCGGGACGTGCTGCAGTACTACTCGGCCGCGCCGGAACGGTTGTTCGGCAAGCAGATCCCGGTTCCGGGCGGGCTGAACGTCACGTTCCACGAGCCGCTCGGCGTCGTCGGCGTGATCGTGCCGTGGAACTTCCCGATGCCGATCGCGGGCTGGGGGTTCGCGCCCGCGCTGGCCGCCGGGAACACGGTCGTGCTGAAGCCCGCCGAGGTCACGCCGCTCACCGCGATCCGCCTGGGCGAGCTCGCGCTGGAGGCGGGCATTCCGGAGGGCGTGTTCCAGGTGCTGCCTGGCAAGGGCAGCGTCGTCGGCAACAGGTTCGTCACGCATCCGTTGGTGCGCAAGGTCGTCTTCACCGGCTCTACCGAGGTCGGCAAGCAGATCATGGCCGGCTGCGCGGACCAGGTGAAGCGGGTGACGCTGGAGCTCGGCGGCAAGTCGGCGAACATCGTCTTCGCGGACTCCGACCTGGAGAAGGCCGCCGCGACGGCGCCGTACGGGGTGTTCGACAACGCCGGGCAGGACTGCTGCGCGCGGTCGCGGATCCTCGTGCAGGCGAGCGTCTACGACCGGTTCATGGAGCTGCTGGAGCCCGCGGTCAAGGGAGTCGTCGTCGGTGAGCCCGGCGACGAGGCGACCGAGATGGGGCCGCTCATCACCGCGTCGCACCTCAGCAAGGTCGCGTCTTACGTGCCAGACGACGCCCCTGTCGCGTTCCGGGGAAGCGCACCGGACGGGCCGGGGTTCTGGTTCCCGCCGACGGTGCTCACGCCACCTGCGGACCACGTGACGGTCTACGAGGAGATCTTCGGACCGGTCGTCGTCGTGCTGCCGTTCCAGGACGAGGCCGACGCGATCCGGATCGCGAACGACTCGGAATACGGGCTTTCTGGTTCGATCTGGACGAACGACGTCGGCCGGGCGATCCGGGTGTCGCGGGCCGTCGAGGCCGGAAACCTGTCTGTGAACTCGCATTCTTCTGTGCGCTACTGGACACCTTTCGGTGGCGTGAAGCAGTCCGGTCTCGGTCGTGAGCTCGGCCCCGATGCGCTCGACTCGTTCACTGAAGTCAAGAACGTCTTCATCGCTACCTGACAGGAGAACATCAGATGGTGCAGCGACTCGAGGGCCGCGTGGCCGTCGTGACGGGTGGCGCTAGCGGCATCGGACTCGCGACCGTGCGCAGGTTTGCGAACGAGGGCGCGAAGGTCGTCGTCGCCGATCTCGACCCCGCGAGCGGCAAGGCGGCCGCGGACGAGGCCGGCGGGCTGTTCGTCCAGGTCGACGTGACCGACGAGGAACAGGTCAAAGCCCTTTTCCAGACCACTGTGGACACTTACGGCAAGCTGGACATCGCGTTCAACAACGCCGGTATTTCCCCGCCCGACGACGACTCGATCCTGACCACGGGCATCGAGGCGTGGGACCGCGTGCAGAAGGTGAACCTCACGTCGGTTTATTTGTGTTGCAAGTACGCCATCCCGCACATGCAGGCCAACGGCAAGGGTTCCATCGTCAACACGGCGTCGTTCGTGGCGACGATGGGCGCGGCGACGTCGCAGATCTCCTACACGGCGTCGAAGGGCGGCGTGCTCGCGATGTCCCGTGAGCTCGGTGTGCAGTTCGCCCGCGAGGGCATCCGCGTGAACGCGCTTTCCCCCGGGCCGGTCAACACGCCGTTGCTGCAGGAGCTGTTCGCGAAGGATCCCGAACGGGCCGCACGCCGTCTCGTGCACGTGCCGCTCGGCCGGTTCGCGGAACCTGAGGAAATCGCCGCCGCGGTCGCGTTCCTGGCGTCCGACGACTCGTCGTTCATGACGGCGTCGAACTTCCTCGTGGACGGCGGCATCGCCGGCGCGTACGTGACACCGCTGTAGATGATGGAACACGCGCAGGAGGCGTTGTTCCGCCCGGTGCGGGCGGGCAACGCCTTCGAGGAGACCGTCGAACGGCTCATGCAGGCCATCCGGCTCGGCGTCGTCGCGCCGGGTGAGCGGCTGCCGTCCGAACGAGACCTGGCCACCCGGCTCGGCGTGAGCCGGGTGACCGTGCGCGAGGCCATCAGGTCGTTGCAGGAGAACAACTACGTCGAGTCGCGGCGGGGCCGGTACGGCGGCACGTTCGTCAACGACGTGATCCCGAAGTCCGCGCCCGGCAAGGAGTTCGGCGACATCCACGACGCGCTCACGCTGCGGAAAGTCCTGGAGACGGGCGCCGCGGAGACGGCAGCCGGCCGGTCGCTGGGCCCTGCCGAACGCCGTGGGTTGCGGGCACGTCTGGAAGAAGCTTCGACGGCGTCACTGGTGGAGTACCGGCGCAAGGACTCGCGGCTGCACCTCGCGATCGCCGAGGCGACCGGGTCCGCGTCCGTGACGGCGGCCGTCGCGGACTCCAGAATGCGTGTGAACGAGCTGCTGGACACGATCCCGCTGCTCGAACCGAACCTCACGCACTCCAACGCCCAGCACGAACGCATCATCGCCTCCATTTTGGACGGAGACCCGGCCGGCGCGAGGCTCGCGATGGCCGAGCACCTGGACGGAACCGCGTCGTTGCTCAGAGGTTTTTTGGTCTGACCGGTCAGACCCCTTGCAACCTGAAAACGTTTACAGGTTCAATTGTCCCGTTGTCATGCGAATTCCGCATGGAACAACTCTTGGCGGGAGGCAATCGGCCCGTTACCGTCCGAATACCTCGGGGACTTGCAGCGCGAGGAGCTGTTGATGCCAGGGTTGCGCAAGGTGTTTCGCGACGCCATGGGCCGGGTGCACTCACTCCGTGTCTTGTCCGCCGCGGGCATGGTGAGTCTCACGAACTTCAAGATGTCCGTGCAGGCGTTGAAAGAGGTCAAGGTCTGGGGGCCGAACGTCACGGCGCTGCGCCGTTCCGTCCGGCTGAATCCGGATGGTGTCGCGGTTGTCGACGAACGCGGTTCGGTGACCTACAGACAACTCGACCGGCGATCGAACGCGATCGCGCAGGGTTTGCGCGCGCTGGGGGTGCAGCACACGCACATCGTCGCGTTGATGTGCCGCAACCACCGCGGAATGGTCGAGTCGCTGCTGGCGTGCGCGAAGCTCGGCGTCCGGGTGTTGCTGGTGAACACCGGATTCGGCGCCCCGGTCGTGCTGGATCTCTTTCAACGTGAACGCGTGTCGCTCGTGATTCACGATGAGGAGTTCACTCCGCTGTTCCACCAGCTGCCGCCGTCGATCCCGCGCTGGCTCGCCTGGTCGCGCGACGGACTGGACCGGCGCACCCCGACACTCGACCAGCTGGTGGCCAAGGCGCCGCGCGGAGAGCTGGAACCGCCGCGCGAGCCCGGTGTCGTCATCCAGCTGACGTCAGGGACAACGGGGGTGCCGAAGGGAACGCCGCGCGAGATCAAGTCGGTGCTCACCGCGTCGGACTTCCTCGACCGCATCCCGATGCACTCCGGCGAGTCGACGTTCATCGCGGCGCCGATCTTCCACTCGGTCGGCTACTCGCACCTGACGCTCGCCATGTCGCTGGGTTCGCGCGCGGTGCTGCAGCGCCGGTTCGACCCGCGCAAGACGCTGTGGTCGGTGCAGGGCCAGCGCTGCACGACGATCGTGCTGGTGCCGACGATGCTGCAACGGATCATGGAACTGGACCGGTCCGTCATCGACTCGTTCGACCTCTCGCACCTGCGCGTGGTGTTCTGCTCCGGCGCCGTGATCCCGACGGACCTCGTGCACCGCACCCAGGCCGTGCTCGGACCGGTGCTCTACAACCTCTACGGCTCCACGGAGGTCGCGGTCGCCACCGTGGCCACCCCGGAGGACCTGGAGGCCGCGCCGTCGAGCGTGGGCATGCCGCCGCACAACTGCATCGTGCGGATCTACGACGAGCACGGCGCGCGGATCACCCGCTCGTTCGTGACGGGCCGGATCTTCGTGCGCGGCTCGCTGACGGTCGACCTCTACACGGACGGCTCGGCGAAGGAGACCATCGACGGTCTGGTCGCGACCGGCGACCTCGGCCACTTCGACCCGAGCGGACGCCTGTACTTCGACGGCCGCCAGGACGACATGATCGTGTCCGGCGGCGAGAACGTGTACCCGGTCGAGGTGGAGAACCTGCTCATGACGCACTACCGGGTGCGCGACGCGGCGGTGCTCGGCGTGCCGGATCCCGAGTACGGGCAACGGTTGCGCGCCTTCGTGGTGCCGGTGGCGGGGGCGCGGATCGACGTGCGGGAGCTGCGCGAGTTCGTGCGCACCCGGTTGGCGCGGCACAAGGTTCCGCGCGAGGTCGTGGTCGTGCCGAAACTGCCGCGCAACGCCACCGGGAAGGTGCTGCGGCGCCAGCTGCTGGCGATCCGCTTGGGACCGCAGGCATAGTGCACAGGATTTAGGGCGGAACGCACGCCACGGCGGAACGAGGGGGTTATTCAGCCGTGGCGCGCGTTCCTGGCGTAAGGGAGCGCGCGACCCACACCGTCGGGGACTCGGGTTCTGCGCGGGCCGCGCGCTCGGCCGGGTTACCGCTCGAAGCGGTCGCCGCGGTCGTTGAACGGACCGCGTTGCTCGAAGCGGTCACCCCCGCGGTCACCGCGATCGGGTCCGCGGTCACCACGCTCGTACATGCGGACGTGACCGGGTCCGCCGTGATCGGCGCGGTTGGCCGCGACCGCTCCCACGATGCCGCCGCCGAGGACGAGCCCCAGCAGGCCCACGGCCACGAGCTGGGTGGCGCGGTGCCCGGCGAACCGCCTCGCGCGGCCGGGCCGGGCGGGGGTGGCGACTGGTGCGGCTGCCGGGGGTGGTTCTGCTGCTGTCGCCGCCGGCTGTTCCGGTGCGGGCTGCTGACCAGGCGTGGCCGGTGCGTCGGCGGGCAGCGGGGTCGTCGCCTGGTCCGGTGCAGGCTGGGCTGCCTGCGGATCGTTCTTCGACGGCTCCTGCGGTGGAGGCGCCTGTCCCTGCTCGCTCATGTCTACAACGATGCGCCGTTCGGCTGATAGCAGCCTGACAGCCGCCTGTTCGTTTCCTGAAGCCCGTTCTGGGTCGAGTTCAGGATGGGCCGCGAGGCGGTGAAGATGTGCCGCTGGTCCGCGTAGGTCGCGCCGAAGAGTTCGGCGTCGAGGTCGCCCGACCACACGAAGTGCAGCGTGGTGCGCGTGCCGTCACGGTCGTCGCGGCGGGCGTAGTGGTCGCGCAGGTCGGCGTAGAGCAGGCGCAGTTCGTCCCGGTTGGACTCGGTCAGGTGGACCGGGCATTCGATGACGAGGTCGTGCATCGGAGCTCCTAACGGCGGGCCGGGCCAACAGCGTGCTCGCCCGGCCCACCCGGACGCATCCGAAAAACCACTTAGAAGCGTCTACGTATGAATCGCGAACGAGGAGTGTGGTTGGACGGTGAACGCGAACCACCCGGACGAGCCAACGGTCGTGCACCCGCCGAAGCCGGACACGTCGCAGTACTGCCCCGATGGCATCGACGTCTGGAAAGACCTGCCGGTCACGGCCTGGTCGGAGTCGTTGATCACCACGTAGCCGCGGCTGCCCCGTCCGAACGCGATCACGTCGTTCCCGTCGTCCCACCAGTTTGTGACGCTCGTGCCGCGCGTTGCGTTCCGGAAGCCGGCCATTCCTTCGAACTGCCGGTGCTCGCACAGCCAGGTTGATCCACAGGAGACGTCCGTGATGCGTCCCGACGAGTCCTGTGGCGGGCCCTGGTCGTTCGACGAGTACGCGTAGCCGGACATCAACGCGGGCGTTCCGTACGGCCACGCGAGCATGAACGTGTTCGCGGTCGTGTACCGGCGTCCATCCCGATAGGACAGGGTCGAACCGTCGCGTTGCGTGTCGTGGTTGTCCACGAACACCACGGCCTGTGACGACGGCAGGTAGCCCCAGCCCTCGCCGTAGTTCTTCAGATACGCGAGCTTCTCGTTGTTGAAGACCCGCTTCAGGTCCCGCGCGTAGCGGAACTCGTGCACATCGCCGTTGCCCGTGTACTCACCAGGCCCGATGGGCTCGCCGGAGCCGTAGATGACCTCCTGCACGATGTACGCCGACCGCGAGAGGCGCGACTTGATGGCCGCGATGTCCGCAGCGGGCATGTGCTTCGAGGCGTCCAGCCGGAACCCGTCGACGCCGAGCGACAGCAGGTCGTTCAGGTACGCGGCGATCTTGTCGCGCACGTAGGTGGTGTCCGTGGCCAGGTCCGCGAGGTTCACGAGCTCGCAGTTCTGGACCTCCCACCGGTCGCCGTAGTTGACGATGTCGTCGTTGCCGTTGCGTCCGCAGTGGTGGAAGTCCCACGACGCGTACGTGCCGGGGTGGTCGTAGTGCGTGTACGGCGACCCGGCCCAGCCCGTGCCACTGCCGCCGGTCGTGTGGTTGATCACCGCGTCGACCAGCACCTTCACGCCCGCGTTGTGGCACGCGGTGACCATCGACGCGAACTCGGCGCGCGTCCCCAGCCGTGACTCGATCTGGTACGAGACCGGCTGGTACTGCGTCCACCACTGGGGGCCGGTCACGTGTTCTTGAGGTGGCGAGACCTGCACGTAGCCGTACGAACTGAGCCGTGGGCATTCGGCGGCGACGGACCGCCAGTTCCACTCGAAGAGCTGAACTATCACGTCTCGGGGGCCTGCAGGAGCCGCCGAGACCACAGGCGCGGAGAGCGCGCCCAGCACCATTGCCAGGACCAACAGTAACCGCATCACTGCACGCTAAGCAGGAAACCGGTTGCCGCGCCAGGTTCGATAGGACCATGGAACTCGTACCGCTCCGCAAGGAGTTCGCCCCGCAGATGCTCGCCGGTGGCCCTCAGAACGACGAGGTCAACCGGTTCACGGGCACGCACGCGACCTTCGCCCTTGAGGACTACGAGGCGTACATCGAGCGCACCCTCAACGACCCGAACCGCTACACCCGCGCCATCACCGAGGACGGCAGGTTCATCGGCGAGGTCGTGCTGACCATCGACGAGCACAACAGGTCGGCCGGTGTGCGGATCGCGTTGTGGGACTGCTTCGGCAAGGGCTACGGCACCATCGCGCTGCAGCACGTCCTCGACCACGCGTTCAAGGAGCGCAACCTGCACCGGGTGGGCCTCGAGGTGTACGAGTTCAACGACCGGGCGATCCACGTCTACAAGAAGCTCGGCTTCCGCGAGGAGGGCCGTCTGCGCGACGCCCTGCTCTGGGACGGCGTCTTCTACGACTCGATCGCCATGTCGGTTTTGAGCACCGATAACATCTGATCCGCAAACCCAATCTTCTATCTAGGAGTCATCGTGTCCGAACCGCGCCCAGCAGTCGCCCAGAACCCGCCTCGCGTGGTGGTTCCGGCTGGGACGACGGCGGGCACGGCGGTGCGCGAGGCCGGTCTTCCCGGCAAGGGCTCCGACGCGATCGTCGTCGTGAAGGACGCCGAGGGCCACCTGCGCGACCTGTCGTGGACCCCGCAGGTCGACGTCGAGGTCGAGGCCGTCGCCGCGGACACCGAGGACGGCCGCAGCGTCATCCGCCACTCCGCCGCGCACGTGCTGGCGCAGGCGGTGCAGCAGCAGTTCCCCGACGCCAAGCTCGGCATCGGCCCGCCCGTGAAGGACGGCTTCTACTACGACTTCCAGGTCGAGAAGCCGTTCACGCCCGAGGACCTGCAGGCGCTGGAGAAGCGCATGAAGCAGATCATCAAGGGCTCGCAGCGGTTCTCGCGTCGCGTGGTCGAGTCGGTGGACGCGGCCAAGGCGGAACTCGCGAAGGAGCCGTTCAAGCTGGAACTCGTCGACATCAAGAGCGACGTCGACACCAGTGAGGTCATGGAGGTCGGCGGCGGCGAGCTGACGATCTACGACAACCTCGACCCGCGCACCGGCGAGCAGGTGTGGGGTGACCTGTGCCGCGGCCCGCACGTGCCGACCACCAAGCACATCCCGGCGTTCAAGCTGACCCGTGTCGCGGCCGCGTACTGGCGGGGCAACGAGAACAACCCGCAGCTGCAGCGCATCTACGGCACCGCGTGGGAGTCGCAGGAGGCGCAGGACGCGTACCTGGAGCGCCTGGCCGAGGCCGAGCGCCGCGACCACCGCAAGCTCGGTGTCGAGCTGGACCTGTTCTCGTTCCCGGACGAGATCGGTTCGGGTCTCGCGGTGTTCCACCCCAAGGGCGGCATCATCCGCAAGGCCATGGAGGACTACTCCCGGCAGCGGCACACCGAGGCCGGCTACGAGTTCGTGTACTCGCCGCACATCACCAAGGGAAATCTGTTCGAGGTCTCCGGTCACCTGGACTGGTACAAGGACGGCATGTACCCGGCGATGCACCTCGACGCCGAGCTCAACGAGGACGGCACCGTTCGCAAGCCGGGCCAGGACTACTACCTGAAGCCGATGAACTGCCCGTTCCACGACCTGATCTTCAAGTCGCGCGGGCGTTCGTACCGCGAGCTGCCGCTGCGCATGTTCGAGTTCGGCTCGGTGTACCGCTACGAGAAGTCCGGCGTGGTGCACGGCCTCACCCGCGTGCGCGGCATGACGCAGGACGACGCGCACATCTTCTGCACCCGCGACCAGATCCGCGACGAGCTGAAGTCGCTGCTCACGTTCGTGCTGGACCTGCTGCGCGACTACGGCCTGGACGACTTCTACCTGGAGCTCTCGACCAAGAACCCCGAGAAGTACGTGGGTGAGGACGCGATCTGGGACGAGGCGACCGAGACGCTCGCGTCGGTGGCCCGCGAGTCCGGTCTGGAGCTCGTGCCGGACCCCGGTGGCGCCGCGTTCTACGGCCCGAAGATCTCGGTGCAGTGCCGCGACGCGCTGGGCCGCACCTGGCAGATGTCGACGATCCAGCTCGACTTCAACCTGCCGGAGCGGTTCGAGCTCGAGTACACCGGGCCCGACGGCTCGCGCGTGCGCCCGGTCATGATCCACCGCGCGCTGTTCGGCTCGGTGGAGCGGTTCTTCGGCGTGCTGACCGAGCACTACGCGGGCGCGTTCCCGGCGTGGCTCGCTCCGGTGCAGGTCGTGGGCATCCCGGTGACCAGCGACAACGCCGATCACCTGTTCGCGGTTCGTGAGGTTCTTCGCAAGAAGGGCATCCGGATCGACATCGACGCGTCCGACGACCGCATGCAGAAGAAGATCCGCAACCACACCATGCAGAAGGTGCCGTTCATGCTCCTGGCCGGCGCCAAGGACGTGGAGGCGAACGCGGTGTCGTTCCGGTTCCGCGACGGCACGCAGATCAACGGCGTGCCGGTCGAACGGGCCGTCGAGCAGATCGTCGACTGGGTGCAGCGT
>NZ_JYJG01000123.1 GCF_000955955.1 Lentzea aerocolonigenes | reverse complement strand
GGGTGCAGCGTCGTGAGAACGCCTCGCCCACGGCGGAACTTCTCTCGTGACGTCTGAGTTTTCCGAACAGGACGGTGTCGGGGTCCACGACGCATTGCAGCGTTTGTGGACCCCGCACCGCTTGTCTTATGTGAAGGGTGAGGGCAAGGCACTCGGAGATGAGCCCGAGGGCTGTCCGTTCTGCCGTGTTGTCGAGCTGGACGACTCGGCGGGGCTGATCATCGCGCGAGGTGCCGAGGTCTTCGCGGTTTTGAACCTTTACCCGTACAACCCCGGTCATCTGATGGTGCTGCCGTATCGGCACGTGCCGGACTACACGGATCTGACTCTGTCGGAGACTCTCGAGTTCGCCGCGTTCACGCAGAAGGCGATGCGGGTGGGGCGGCACGTGGCGGCGCCGCACGGGTTCAACGTCGGCATGAACCAGGGTGTCGTGGCGGGGGCCGGAATCGCCGCTCACCTGCACCAGCACGTCGTGCCGAGGTGGGGCGGCGACGCGAACTTCATGCCCGTCATCGGGCACACCAAGGTCCTGCCGCAGCTGCTCGGGGAGACCCGTGACCTGCTCGCGGAGGGATGGAAGGCTGTCGACTAAACGCCGCGTTTAGCCGTCTGAACTGCGTGATTGAAATCCGTACCAATTCCTGGACAAAAGAGTGACAAAAACCACCCACGTTGTCCTGACTGGACAATCCGGATGGTTTCCACGTGGCGGGGAATAGGTCGGTTACAACTTTCGGGTGCATTTGGCCAACCGATCGAGACGTATCGCCAGCACAAAGCGATTCCAGGTAGGTGAGATCACCCACCTGGAGGTGTCAACTGCGAGTCAAATCCCCGCCGATGGCCGATCGTCTCCACGTGCACAGATGGTTACGGTGCGAACATGACCGCACCTGAGCGTTCGCGATTAGCGAGAGAACGGCTTTCGCGTGAGTTACGCCGGTTGCGCACCGAGGCGAAGATGACCGGCACGGCCACCGCCCGTGCCACCGGGATGAGCCAGTCAAAGCTGTCGAAGATCGAGAACGGCATGCTGCTCCCGTCCGTCACCGACGTGGAGCGTCTTGTCGCGGAACTGGCCGCGACGAGAGAGACGCGCATCGAACTGGTCGAACTCGCCAAGTCGCTGCACGCGGAGGCGGAGACCCGCCGCGTCGTGCTGCACCGAGGAGCGCACCGCCACCAGCAGACGATCACCCGCGTGGAGGCACGGGCGGCGACATCGAGGTTCTTCCAGGTCAACCTGGTGCCCTCGTTGCTGCAGTCCGAGTCCTACCTGCGGATCGTGCTGGGGACGATGCCGCAGTCGGAGCAGGAGGCCGCGGTGGCCGCCCTGCGCATCCGGCGCGCCCGGATGGACGACCTGGCCAAGCAGTTCGTGTTCCTGATGTCCGAGGGGGCGCTGCGCTGGCGGATGGGTTCGGCGGACCTGATGGCGGAACAGGTGGAGCACCTGGCCGCGATCCAGCGCCGCCCGAACGTCCGCCTGGGTGTCGTGCCCTGGAACGCGGACGCGAACGTGGTCGCCCTGCACGGGTTCCACATCTACGACGAGCGCGTGGTCACGGTCAGCGTGCTCACCGGCAACGCCACCATCACCGACCCGCTGGACGTGCGCGAGTACCTCGGCCTGTTCGGCCGGCTGGAGCGGCTGGCGGTGCGGGGGGAGGAGCTGCAGGCGTTGTTGAAGCGGATCGCCGAGGACCACCGGCGGCTCAGCTAGTGGCGCGACCCAGGACGTTGG
>NZ_JYJG01000122.1 GCF_000955955.1 Lentzea aerocolonigenes | reverse complement strand
ACCCTTGGAATCAACCGTCTAGACGCGTTCCGCCGACTTCGTCGAACTGCACGAACCTCACGAAACTCCCCCAGAGCACGTTCTGAGGGTCGATCTAGCGGCGGCGACCCGACTTCAAGGGCGCAACGTCCGCACCGTCGTGCGAAGTGCGGCACTCGTCCGGCGTCACCGCCTCGACGGCCAGCGTGAGCTCGCCCTTCACGCCCGTGTAGATCGACTCACCGCGCGAGGCCAGCGACGCGTGCACGCGGTTCGAGTCGGTGAAGTCGCGCTCGTCCTTCACGCGCTTCTTGCCGGTCTCCTCCGGCCGGGTGGCGCTGCGGAGGTTGACCTCCAGCCACGCCGCCACCTCGGCCGGCGACGTCAGCACTTCCTCAGGCGTGCGCTCGAGCCGGACCTGCCGAGGGGACGCGTGGTCGAGCGACGTGTGTTCCACATAGGCATGCCAGTGGGTGTTGCGCATCGACCAGGTCTGTTCGACCGGCCAGTCCTCCTCGGTGGTCATGGCTCATATCTTCCACCCTTAACACGAGGAAACGTGAGGAGGTCGCGCACGTTGATCTCGTGATCCACCCGCACGGCCGAAGCGAGCCGCCGATCGTGCGTGACCAGCAACAACGTTCCTTCGTAATTGTCGAGCGCTTGTTCCAGTTGTTCGATCGCCGGCAGATCGAGATGGTTCGTAGGTTCGTCGAGAACCAAACACGTCGTTCCGCGAGCTTGCAGCAGGGCCAATCCCGCGCGCGTTCGTTCACCCGGCGACAGCTCGCGCGCCGGCCGCAGCACGGCGTCCGCGCCCAGCCGGAACTTCGCGAGCAGCGTGCGCACCTCGACGTCCTGCAGCCCCGTCGAATCGGCCACGATCCGCAGTGCAGGTTCGTCCGAAGCGAACTCGGCCCGCAGCTGGTCGACCTCGCCGACCACCACGCCCGGCCCGATCGAACGATCACCCTCGCGCAGCGGGATCCGGCCCAGCAACGCGCCGAGCAACGTCGACTTGCCCGATCCGTTCGGTCCGGTGATCCGCCACCGCTCGCCCGCACCGATCGTGAGGTCGATCGGCCCGAGCGTCACGTCGCCGCGGCTGACCACCGCGTGGCGCAACGTGAACGCGACCGAGCTGCCCCGCCCGGCCGACGGCAGGGTGAGCCGCAGTTGCCACGCCTCGCGCGGTTCCTCGACCTCCTCCAGCCGGTCCAGCTGACGGTCCACAACGGACGCTTTGGCGGTCAGGTTCTCCGCTGCCCGCACCCGCCCGGCACGGACGTTCCTGTCCGGCTCGTCGTTGTGCGCCTTGGCACTCGTCGCCCGCCGCACGCCCTTGCGCGACCACTCCTTGACCTGCCGGCTGCGCTGGGTCAGCGAGTCGCGCTTGGCCGCGTACGCGTCGTACTCCTCCTGCGCGCGCCGGCCCGCGTTCGCCTTCTCGTCGACGTACGCGTCCCAGCCCCCACCGAACACCGTCAGCTTGTGCGAGAACTCGTCGAGCTCGGCGATCGCGGTCGTGGTGCGCGCCAGGAACTCCCGGTCGTGGCTCACCAGCACGATCGCGCCCGCATACCCCTGCACGTGGGACTCCAGGAGTTCCAGTCCGGTGCCGTCGAGGTCGTTCGTCGGCTCGTCGAGCAGCAACACGTCCGCGCGCGTCAGCAACACCGCCGCGAGCCGCAGCCGCGCCTGCTGGCCACCGGACAGCTCGTCGGACGCCCGTCCGTCGAGCAGGTCGGCCTGCAGGCCGAGGCGTTCGCACACCGCGTCCGCGCGTTCGCCGAAGTCACCGGCGCCGATGGCGGTCCAGTGATCGAGCGCGTCCGGGTAGTCCTCGCCTTCTCCTCTACCGAGCGCTTCGGCCGCGCGCTGCAACCAGTTCTCGGCTTCGGCGACACCCGTTCTGCGCGCGAGGTGGTCCCGCAGCGACTCTCCAGCATGGTGGAGGGTCTCCTGCGTCAGGTGCGCGACGGTTCCGGTGCATGAGACAGATCCGGTCTCGGGTCGCAGCTCACCGGACAGCAGCCGGAGCAAAGTCGACTTGCCGACACCGTTGGGCGCGATCAGACCGACGCGGTCACCAGGCGAAACATCGAAATCAACCTCCGAGATCACGGTCCTCGGACCGAACGACAGCGAAATATTCCTGGCTGTCAGCACGGACACGCTTTCGACGGTACGTGCCCTCGCAACTGGTTAACTCGACCTTGTTGCTAGTAAGTTGCAAGTACCAAGAGATTGCAAATGGGGAGATGTCATGGCCCAGTACGTGCTGCCGGATCTCGACTACGACTACGGCGACCTCGAGCCGGCGATCATCGGTGAGATCAACGAGCTGCACCACGGCAAGCACCACGCGGCCTACGTGAAGGGCGCGAACGACACGCTGGAGCAGATCGAGGAAGCCCGCGACAAGGAGTCGTTCGGCTCGATCGTCGGCCTCGAGACCACGCTGGCGTTCCACCTGGCCGGCCATGCGCTGCACCAGGTGTGGTGGAAGAACCTCTCACCCAACGGCGGCGACAAGCCGGTGGGCGAGCTCGCTGCCGCGATCGACGAGCACTTCGGCTCGTTCGACAAGTTCCGCGGTCAGCTCAACGCAGCCGCGTCCTCCATCCAGGGTTCCGGCTGGGGCATCCTCGCGTGGGAGCCGATCGGCCAGAAGCTGGTCACGCTGCAGCTCAAGGACCACCACTCGAACCTGTCGATCGCGACCACGCCGCTGCTCGCGTTCGACATCTGGGAGCACGCGTACTACCTGCAGTACCGCAACCTGAAGGCCGACTACATCTCGGCGCTGTGGAACGTCGTGAACTGGGACGACGTCTCGGCTCGCTTCGAGGCCGCGCGCGCCGGCCAGAACGGCCTGCAGCTCTGATTCTTCGGCGGTGGGTGCTCCGACAAAGCCTCCCCGTCGCCGGATACGACGAGGCCCCCGCTCTGCCCAGAGCGGGGGCCTCGTCCGTTCCCGAACTGACTGCCGCTCCCACCACGAAGCGACGGGACTTAGGTTAGCCTAACTTCGCTTCCGTGGGAAGCCCTCCTGATCAGGCCCCTCGCGACCAGCTCGACCACCGTGGCGACCGCCGCCACCTCCACCGCGAGCAACGCGAGCAGGACCACGAGTTGTAGTGCGCCGGCCTGCCAAACGGGAGCCCCTCCGAGGAGCATGCCGACAAAAGCACCCGGAAGGGTGACAAGCCCGACCGTCCTGGTCTGGTCGAGCGGCGGCAGCAACGCCTCGGCCGCGGGTTGCCTGACGAGGAACCTCACCGCTGTCGGTTCCATGAAGCCCAACGCGAGGGCGGCCTCGTACTCGCCGTGGCGGTCGTTGAGGGTGTCGAGCGCTCGTCTGGTCGAGAGCGTGGTCGCGGTCATCGCGCCGCCGATCAGGATGCCGCCGACGGGGATCAGCGCGATGCCCTTCACCGGGAGCAGTCCGATGAGGATCAGCAGGGCGAGCGCGGGCACGGAGCCGATCAGGATGGCCACGGCCACCCACGTGCCTTTCCAGCCGGTCCCGGTGCGGCGGGCCGAGGTCGCGGTGGCCACGATCGCCATCAGGGCGAGGAAGGCTCCGGTCAGGCCGAGGTGGTTGAGCACGAGCGTGATCACGGCGCTGACGGCGGCGAGCTGTGCCACCGCTCTCGCTGCCGCCTTGAGGAACGGCTTCGGGGTGGTGAGGCCCGTGGCCCAGGCGATCGCGCCGGCGGCGACCGTGAAGAGGACGCAGACGATCAGCAGCCGGACCCAGTCGGTGGCGTCGATCATCGCGATCCGCTAGACGTCGTCGAGGCCCTGTTGCGCAGTTCGTGACCCTCGCCTCGCCGCCCGGCGTTGCCAGTAGAACACTCCGTACCCGATGATCCCGAGCAGACCGCCGGACAGGGTCGTCCAGAGCAGCGTGCTGTTCGAGCGGTCGAGCAGGAGCACCACGAGGAAACCGAGGAACCACAGCGCGGTTCCACCCAGCACGACCGGCACTGGGTCGGCCAGCCGGTGCGGCAACGGCGGCGGGTGCGGGGCGGAGTCGCGTTCGGACACATCGTTAGGAGACCAGATGCTGGACGGGTTCTTCAAGATTTCCGAGCGCGGGTCGACCGTGGCGCGCGAACTGCGCGGCGGCGTCGTGACCTTCTTCACGATGGCCTACATCGTGGTGCTGAACCCGCTGATCATCGGCAGCTTCGCGCCGACGGGGCCCGGCGCGCACCCCGACGTGCTGGGCAACATCCTCCCGGTGGGTCAGGTCGCGGCGGTGACGGCGCTGGTCGCCGGCGTGATGACCATCCTCTTCGGACTGATCGCCAACTACCCGTTCGCGCTGGCGACGGGCCTCGGCATCAACTCGTTCGTCGCCGTCTCGGTGGCCGCGAAAGTCAGCTGGCCCGAGGCGATGGGCCTGATCCTCGTCAACGGCCTGGTCGTGCTGATCCTGGTGCTCACGGGCGTGCGGACCGCGGTGTTCAACGCCGTGCCGAACGAGCTGAAAGCCGCCATCGCGGTCGGCATCGGCCTGTTCATCACGTTCATCGGCCTGGTCGACGCCGGTTTCGTGCGCCGCCTCCCCGACGCCGCCAACACCACCGTTCCGGTCGGCCTCGGCATCAACGGCTCGATCGCCAGCTGGCCGACGCTCGTGTTCGTGGTCGGACTCGTGGTCACCGGTGTGCTGTTCGCACGCAAGATCAAGGGCGCGATCCTCATCGGCATCGTCAGCACCGCGATCTTCGCGATCATCCTGGAAGCGATCGTCAAGGCCGGTCCGTCCGCGGGCACCAACGCCAAGGGCTGGAACCTCGGCTACCCCGCCCTGCCGGACAAGGTGTTCGGCGTGCCGGACCTGAGCCTGCTCGGCGACGTGTCGTTCGGCGCGTGGACCAGGCTCCCGGCGCTGGCCGCCGCGTTGATCGTCTTCACGCTCGTCCTCACCGACTTCTTCGACACCGTCGGCACGATGACCGGCCTGGGCAAGGAGGCCGACCTGATCGACAAGGACGGCCAGCTCCCCAACGTCAGCAAGGCCCTGTTCGTCGACGGCCTCGGCGCCGTGGCCGGTGGTGCCGCGTCCAGCTCGTCGAACACCGTCTACATCGAGTCGGCGTCCGGCATCGCCGAGGGCGCCCGCACCGGTCTCGCGAACGTCGTCACAGGCGTGTTGTTCCTGCTCGCGATGTTCTTCACGCCGCTCTACGAGATCGTGCCCATCGAAGCAGCCGCCCCCGCGCTCGTGATCGTCGGCGCGCTGATGATGATGCAGATCCGCGAGATCGACTTCGCCGACTTCACCATCGCGCTGCCCGCGTTCCTCACCATCGTCGTCATGCCGTTCACCTACTCCATCGCGAACGGCATCGGCGCGGGCTTCGTCAGCTACGTGCTGCTCAGGACCATGACCGGCAAAGCAAGGGGCATCCACCCGCTCATGTGGGTCGTGGCCGCCGCGTTCGTCATCTACTTCGCCCTGGGCCCCATCCAGGGCCTGCTCAACTGACCTTTCGGCAGGAAACTATTTCGTGAGGTATGCTAACTACGTGGCGACCGAACAGCACGGACTGTCGAGCAAGCTCAGGCTTGCCGTGGTCCGCCTCAACCGTCGCCTGCGGGCCCAGCGCACCAACTCGTCGGTGTCGCTGACGCAGGTGTCCGCTCTGTCCACACTCCACAAGTGCGGACCACTGACCCCAGGCGAACTGGCGGCCAAGGAAGGCGTGCAACCGCCGTCGATGACGCGCGTGATCGCAGCGCTGGAGGAGTTCGGCTTCGCGACGCGCAGCCCGCACCCCACCGACGGCCGTCAAGCCATCGTCGAGCTGACCGGCGAAGGCTTGTCGTACCTGGAAGACGAGATCACCGCGCGCGAGGCGTGGCTGGACAAGCGGCTGGCGGAACTGGAGCCCGACGAACGGGCCCTGCTCTCCGAGGCCGCCGAGATCATCGACAGGATGGCGGGGCAGTAAGGACGTGGCAGGTTACGCGGGTGGTGGAGCAGACAGTTCGCCACCTCGTCGTACCGGCATGTTCGGATCGTTAGGCATATACAACTACCGCCTCTACGCCTCTGGCCAGATCATCTCGCTGGTCGGCGTCTGGATGCAGCGGGTGGCCCAGGACTGGCTGGTCCTCGAGCTCACCAACGGCTCTCCGGTCGCGCTGGGTTTCGCGGCGTCGTTGCAGTTCTTGCCTGTTCTGCTGCTCTCCATGTGGGGCGGCGTGCTCGCCGACCGCATGGACAAGCGCAAGCTCCTGCTCTGGCTCGAATCCGCGCTGGGCATCTGCGCGCTGGCTCTCGGTTTGCTCGACGTCACCGGCGTGGTGCACCTCTGGCACGTCTACGTGCTCTGCTTCCTGCTCGGATGCTTCTCCGCCGTGGAAACCCCGGTGCGCCAGTCGTTCGTCGTCGAGATGGTCGGCCGCGACTCGTTGACCAACGCCGTCGCCATCAACTCGATGATGTTCAACCTGGCCCGCATCGTCGGACCGGCCATCGCCGGCGTCACGATCGTCGCCATCGGCACCGGCTGGGTCTTCCTGGCCAACGCCATCAGCTTCGTGGGCGTCGTCCTGGGCGTCTACCTGATGCGCACTTCCCAGTTGTTACGCGCCGCCCCCGTGCCACGAGAGAAGGGCCAACTCCTCTCCGGGCTGAGGTACGTGAAGCACCGCCCAGACCTGCTCACGGTCATGCTCCTGGTCTTCTTCATCGCGACCTTCGGCATGAACTTCTACATGACCCTCGCGATCATGGCCCGCAACGTCTTCGGGGGCGACGCCGACGCCTACGGGCTTCTCTCCACACTCATCGCAGTCGGCACGTTCGCGGGCGCAACGTGGGCAGCCCGCCGCAAGACCCCTCGCCTGACGGTCTTCATCGGCGCGGGCGTCGTCTTCGGCCTGCTGGAAATCGTGTCGGGCATGATGCCGACGATGCTCCTGACCGGCCTGATGATGATCCCGGTGGGCATCGCGATGATGACCTTCAACACCACCGCGAACGCCACCATCCAGCTGGCCGTCGAACCCGAGATGCGCGGCCGGGTGATGGGCATCTACATGCTCGTGTTCCTGGGCGGCAACCCGGTGGGCGGCCCGCTGATGGGCTGGCTGGGCGAGATCAACGGCCGCGCGCCGATCATCGTGGGCGGCGCGGTCTCGATGCTGGTCACCATCACCGCGTGGGTCATCCTGGTGCGGCGGGGCGACATCGCGAAGCCCCGCCTGCGCAGGCAGCGAGCGGAAGAGCCGGTCAGCCCAGCAGAGTTGCAGCCGTCGGATCGGTGATCAGCGCGGCGAACGTGTGCCGGTCCTCCCACCGCTGCGCCACCCAGGCCAACGCCCGCGCGAGCCCCTCAGGCGTGTCCGCGGCATGCGGCACCCCGTCGGCCATCCACCACTCGACCCGCTGCCCGTCCACCACGAGCTGCTCGTGCACGACGACGACCCCGTCGGGCAACGCCACCTCGAGCAGCTCACAAGCCATTCGAACAGCAGCCAGGTCCTGCCACTGCACCACTTCACCTACGTGGTCCGGCGACCCGTCGAACTCCTCGGAAGCCAACGCCAGGTCCAACAGGTCCGCCAGCTCCTCGGACCCGTCAGCCAGCAACACCCGAGAAGCCGGCACCACGCCGAGCAACCACGGGTGATCAAGCACCACGACGTCGTCCGCGGCCACTACCTCGCCGGACAACACCCGAACCCGCTCAGGCGGCGCGAAGTCCCCCTCAGGCAACGCCGCATGCGCCCGCAGCACAACGGCATCCGCGATGGCGCGATCCGCGTCCCCGAGCCGCTCCAGGACGAACTCGGCATCATCGTCGTCCCAGATCTCCAACCGGGACCGGACGCCGGCAGCACGCAACACGTGTTCGGGCAGCTCGAGATCCGGCACGGCGTCGAAAAGCCCGTCCAGCAACGCTGCCTCAGCCAGCCGGTACTCGCGCGGCGCCTTCCCGGCAAGCGAAGCGTGCCGAGCGATCCACCACCCGGTGTACCCGTCGGGTTCGGCAACAGCCCGCCAGGTAACGGGATCCGACGCCAGCAGCCGCAACGCCGCCGGCCAGTCGGCGACCAGATCCAGGTCGCGGACGGCCACCACTCGACGAGGCTCGTCCGGCATCGAAGACCACCACGCGGACTCGTCCGGCAGATCGTGATCAGGCCCGGCGGGCTCGTCGTCGACCACCAGCGAGAACCCGTCGACCACCCCGATCGCGACCAGCGCGGACCGCGGGTACGCCTCAGCGATCTCCTTGGACAGCAACGGAAACGCGTCCGCCTCGACCACTCCGACGAGCGGTGAGTCCGGCATCAACAGCTCGTCGGCCCGGTGCCACTCGCCAGCACCATCAGGCAGGGCCAGGGCACCCAGCCACGGTTCTTCGCCCGCACGCAACGCTGCTCGATCGACCAGCCGCAGCACGGTCTCGATCAGATCTTCGCCGTCGAGCCCCGCCTCGGCGTCCTCCACCGACCGAGCCACGTTCTCGCGCAGCGAAGGATCGGCGAGGAGCTCCGAAGCCCCCGCCTCGACCGCCCCGAGCCGAACCAGCAACGGGTGCACCGCATCGGGATGCACGACCCGCAGCCCTGGCAGCGGCTCGTCGGCGATCAAAGTCGTACGAGGCCCGGTGACCGTCCGCCCATCGGCCAACGGCACCGGCAACGACTGCAGAGCCTCGCGAACGTCCGGATCGACCTCGGCCAGTGGCGCGAAGGCCGCGTAAACGTCGCGCCACCACCCCGGATCGCCGGAAACACCGGCCAGCGCGGCCACGACCTCGGCAGTCGAAACCCGCGGAACCTCCAACGCGGCCAAGGCCTTCGCGTGCACCGGCGCGGACAGCTCGGCGTCCAGCAGCCCGGGCAGCGCGTCCTCGACCAGCTCGACGAGCTCCTCGGACCCCACGTCCAGCACCCGAGCCCGGGCAGGCGAGATCCACTCACCGGAGGCCAGCGGCAGCCAGGAAGCAGCCCGCAGCGAACGAATCACCGCGGTGCGCAGCCGATCGTCCACTTCGGACAGCGGGAAACCGGGCAGCGGCACCAGAGCGGTCCGCTCGACAGCAGGCACCCGAGCGACCAGAGCCGGGTACGAAGCAGCAGCAGCGTCCAGCACCGACCACGCCGCCGGGCCGGGCAGGATCCGCCGACGCGACGGCTCGACCGGCAAGGTCGCGATCAGCCGAGCCGGCAACGACAGGCGCTCGTCGGTCGGCGTCGGCGCGTGCAGCACGTCCTCGCCGAGCTCCGAGTCGAGCGGGTAGGCCCACGTGACCGTCCACTCAGGACGGTGTTCGACCCCCTGGACGAACTCGGCGGCGAGCTCTCCTGACTGCTGCTCCACCAGCCACCGGGTCGAGCCGATCGTGACGACGCCGTCGGCGGTGACGAAACGTTCCCACGACTGCGAGCCGACCTCGATGCGGCGCAGACCGGGCAACGCCAGCAGCAGGTCCGGCACCTCGGCGGCCAGGTCGTCCAGCGACAGGTCGACCTTCAGCGGCAACCGCACCTCGGTCGCGAAGCCGTCGGGAACCGACTCGGCAATCGGCCACACCAGGCGCAGCACCGGCACGTCGCCGCCGCGCTCGGAAGCCAGCTCCGGCACCTCGGCGCGCGTCCGGGCGGCGGAGAACTCCACACCGCCCGAAGTAGAAACCACCCGCGGCGCGTCCGACACGGTGAGCACCGCCGCGAAGCCGACACCGAACTGCCCGACGCCGGACTCCTTGGCCGAAGCACGCAGAGAGGCGAGAGCAGCGACGCCGGCAGCGGTCAGCGGAGCACCCGTGTTGGCGGCACGCAGCTCGCCGTCGACGAGAGTGATCCGCAACACACCCGGCTCGGCACCCGCCGCGTCGGCCGCGTTCTGGGCCAGCTCGACGAGCAGGCGGTCCCGGTAGCCACCGAGACGGAGGTCTTCTTCTGCGTTCGCGTCTTCGCGGAACCGGGTGGGCGAACCACGCCACGCGGAAAGGACCGAGGTGCGCAGGGCCTCGGTGCCGAACGGGTCGGTCACTCCGAGACGTCCAGAACGTCCAGCTGTGCGTCGTCGTAGACCAGGTCGGCGACCGGGACCATCGGGCTGATGTCGACCTCGGCCTGCGAGTGCGCGCCGCAGCCGTACTCGACGTGGACGACGTGGCCGTCTGCGGGCGCGATCTCGTTCGCGCAGACGCCGAACGCGGCACCGAACGCTCCGGCCACGCGGGTGTAGAAGCCGCACGTGCCGCAGTGCGCGGGGGCGCTGCGGGCCATGTCGGAGCGCGGGCCGAAGTCGGAGGACACCCAGCGCTCGGCGGCGTCGAGGCGGCCCTCGCGGGACAGGACGCGCGTGCGGCCGAGGCCGATCTCCAGCGCGACCTCCTCCACAGCCGGGTCGTCGGACTGCACGTACGCCTCGATCAGGCGCGGGTCGTCCTCGCGGGGCGGCATCAGGTCGCCAACGCCGAGGTCGCCGGCGCGGACCCGTTCGCTCCACGGCACCCACTCGGGCGCGACGAGCGCGTCCTGGCCCGGCAGCAGCACGACCTCGCTGACCGACACCGGGGAGCCCTCGCCCGCGTGGGCGACGGTCACGGCCCAGTTCCAGCCGCGGTAGCCCGCGTGCTCGGCCTCGAACAGGTGCGTGACGGAGTACTCGTCCTCGCCGTGCACCCCGACGTGAGCGCCGACGCGTTCCACACCCGCCTCTTCCTCGGCGGCGGCGCGGGCGAGATCAACGGCGTCGAGGAGCATCTCAGTCGCGGTCACGTGGTGAATTGTGCCGCAGGTCTTCGCCGGGACGAAAACTCGTGCCACCCTCCGTGGGGTGCGCTCACCCGTCTGGCTGGTCCTCGCGGTGGCTCTGGCCGCCTGCTCGACTCAGCAAGAAGCAAAACCGCAGGTAGAAGTCCTGCAGAAGATTCCTCACGACACGTCGGCGTTCACCCAGGGGTTGGAACTGGTCGACGGGGTCCTCTACGAGGGCACGGGTCTGGAGGGTCAGTCGACGATGCGCGCGCTCGACCCGTCGAGCGGCAATGTGCAGAAGAAGGTCGATCTTCCGGAGGACTTCTTCGGCGAGGGCATCACCGTCGTCGGCGACACCATCTGGCAGATCACCTGGCGCAACGGCGTCGCCATCGAACGCGACCGCAAGACGCTGAACGAGGTCCGCCGCGTCGAGTACCAGGGCGAGGGCTGGGGCATCTGCGACGACGGCCAGCGCCTGATCATGAGCGACGGCAGCGCGAAGCTGACCTTCCGCGACCCGAAGTCGTTCAAGGAAACCGGAAGTGTGCAGGTCACGCGCAACGGCCAGCCGCTGACCGAGCTCAACGAGCTGGAGTGCGTCGGCGGCAAGGTGTGGTCGAACGTGTGGAAGACGGACGAGATCGTCCGCATCGACCCCGCGACCGGTCAGGTCACCAACACCTACGACCTGTCCTCGCTCAAACCGTCCGATCCGGACGTCGACGTGCTGAACGGGATCGCGCACATCCCCGGCACCAACGAGTTCCTGGTCACAGGCAAGAACTGGCCGACCATCTTCCGAGTGAGGTTCAACGGAATGGGGCAGGATTAGTGTGTGACGGGCGACCGCGGGTGGAGTGACCAGCCGACTCCGAAGCGCTACCCGTGGCAGGACGACGAGTACCAGCCGCGGCAGCGTTCCCGACCCGCGTCCGAACACGGGTTCCAGCCTCCGCCGAAGCGCCCGCAGAACACCCGCCCGCTGCCCAACGAAGATCAGCAGACCACTCCGACGCCGAAGCCGCCGCGCAAGCTCACGGTCACCCGCGTCGCCTGGTTCCGCAGCAAGCAGATCTCGCAGCAGGCGGTCGCGGCGTTCCGGCGCGCGGCCCACGCCGACGGCGCCAAGAAGTCCGGCATGTCGTCGGTCACCTACGCGGTGATGATGAACTACGCCGCCGACGCCGCCATGGCCGTCGCGCTGGCGAACACGCTGTTCTTCTCCGCGGCGTCGGCGGAGTCCAAGACCAAGGTCGCGCTGTACCTGTTGATCACGGTCGCGCCGTTCGCGTTGATCGCGCCGGTGATCGGCCCGCTGCTGGACAAGATCCAACGTGGCCGACGGCTGGCGCTCGCCGCCTCGTGCGTGGTGCGGGTGGTGCTGTCGATCGTGATGGCGATGGAGTTCGACAGCTGGCTGCTGTACCCGGCGGCGCTGGGCAGCATGGTCCTGTCGAAGTCTTTCACCGTGCTCAAGTCCGCGATCACGCCACGGGTGCTGCCGCCGGAGATCACGCTGTCGAAGACCAACGCGCGCATGACCGTCTTCGGTCTCGCGGCGGGTGCGGTGTTCGGTGCGTTCGCGGCCGGGTTCGCCAAGGTCTTCGGCTCGCCGGGCGCGCTGTGGTTCACCGCGGTGCTGTGCCTGGTGAACGCCTGGCTGTGCATGAAGATCCCGGCCTGGGTCGAGGTGACCGAGGGCGAGGTCCCGGCGACGCTGCGGCCGCGACCGGCCAAGCAACCGGTGTCCCGGCACATCGTGGTCGCGTTGTGGGGCAACGGTTCCATTCGCATGCTGACCGGGTTCCTGACGCTCTTCGCTGCCTTCGTGGTGCGCGCACAGACCGAGGGCGAACCGGTGCAGCAGCTGTTGCTCCTGGGCGTGATCGCCGGTGCGGCGGGCATCGGCAGCTTCCTCGGCAACGCGATCGGCGCGCGCCAGCACTTCGACAAACCGGACGAGGTCGTGCTCGCCTGCGTCGGCACGGCCCTGGTGGCGACGATCGTGGCCGCCGCGCTGCCCGGCCTGACCACCGCCGCGATCGTCGGCCTGCTGGGCGCCACCGCGTCGTCGCTGGCCAAGATCAGCCTCGACGCGGTGATCCAGGACGACCTGCCGGAACAGTCGCGCGCCTCGGCGTTCGGCCGCTCGGAGACGATCCTGCAGCTCACCTGGGTCTTCGGCGGCGCGCTAGGCGTGCTGCTGCCGGCGACGTTCTGGATCGGCTTCCTGGTGCTGTCCGTCCTGCTCGCCCTGGGCCTCACCCAGACCTGGTTGTACCGCAACGGCACCTCGTTGCACCTGGTCTTGGGCAGGCTGGTCCGCAGGCCGGCACCCGCGACCCCGTAGGCTGCCTGACGTGCGTCGACTAGCTTCTGTACTGGCCGCCAGCGTGCTCGTGCTGACCGGCTGCGGGCTGCCGCAGCACGATCCCGAGGTCACGTTCTACGCGAACGGCAAGACCATCCGCGTCGAGCCGACGATCTACTGCGACGTCACCGGCGACAACTGCGCCGAGAAGAACTCGCCCGGCACGTTGAAGGTGCCGCCGGGCAAGGTCGTGCAGATCTCGGTGGACGGGCAGCTCGCCGACGGCCTCTGGGAGGTCGTGTGCGTGTACGAGAACGCCGCGAAGGTGCAGGAGGGCTGCAGCTCGCCGTTGCTCGGCAAGGGCGACAACTTCTCCTACACGCTGGCCGTGCCGAACGACTCGGACCAACTGCTGCGCATCGAGGTGCACGAGGCGGCCGGCGCGGTGCTGGAGACCGGCCAGGACCGGCCAGCCGCTGATGCGCGGTTCGTGGGTCGTCGACATCGCTCACTAGTGCTTGCCGAACGCTTCCCACCACTCGCTGGGGACGATTCGGAGTGCTGACTCCATCAGGGCTTTGCCGGTGTCGGTGACCACCGACGCCTGCATGGTCTGGATGAAGCGTTCCATCTTCGTGATGCCGGCGGCCTGGTACTCCCGCGCCTGCAGCAGGAGTTCGAGCTTGTCGGCGTCACGGGAGCAGCGCGCTTCCGGCGTGTGATCGATCTCCTTGGCCGCCTCGTGCTCGGCGACCAACGCCTCGATGTGCGCGGCGAGCGGCGCGGGCAGGTGCCGGACCTGGTCCCGCGCCACGGCTTCCGGCGGCACCTTCACGTCGAGGTAGAGCTTGCCGACGTACGGGATGTCGCCGATCCGCGTCTCGGGCACGTCGTGGAACAGGCCCAGCGTCGCGGCCCGGTCCGGGTTCGCGCCCTCCTGAACGGCGATCGCGTACGCCAGCACGCCCACCCGGAACGAGTGGGCGGCCACCGACTCGGGGTTCTGCACCCCGGCGAAGAGCCACCCCGCGCGGGGCAGGCGTTTGAGCTGGCCGACTTCGTACAGGAACTCGACGATCCGGTCCGCTTCAGACATGCAGCCGATCTTTTTACGGATCGAGGTCCCGCGCCACCGCCCGAACCACTTCGGCGATGAGCTTCATGTTCTTCTTGTCGGACGGGTAACGGCCCCGGCGCAGGTCAGGCTGCACCTTGTTCTCGAGGAGCTTGATCATGTCCTCGATCAGGCCGTGCATCTCCTCGGCGGGACGGCGGCGCGCCTCCACGACCGACGGCTGCGGGTCGATCAGGCGCACGGACAGCGCCTGCGGACCGCGGCGGCCTTCCGCCATGCCGAACTCGATGCGCTGGCCGGCCTTCAGGCCGTCGACACCGGGAGGCAACGCCGCCTTGCGGACGTAGACGTCCTCGCCACCGTCCTGGGTGACGAAGCCGAAACCCTTCTCCGTGTCGTACCACTTGACCTTGCCGGTCGGCACCGCGCTCACCATTCCCTTACTTCTGCACAACGAACGCGCCCCAGGCGTACCCGAGACGCGTCTCACCAGACTAGCCAGAAGACCTCGGGTAGGGCACCTCCGTTAGCGCGACTACCCTTCACGACATGACCGCTCCGAAGCTGTTCCCGCTGGCCGTCGGCCTGTTCGCCGCCGGTGTGCTGGCGATCATCGCGGTCTTCGTGCTCTTCGCCACTGGCCACGGCGACCTGCCGGTCTGGCTGAACGTGGCCGCCACCTACCTGCCGGCGATCGGCCTGGCGCTCGGGATCATCGCGGTGATCAGGAAAGCACGCCGGCAGAAGTCCTGAGCCAGTCCGGGAACTCGCGCAGGTCCTCCAGCACCACCGCGGCGCCCGCTTCTTCCAGCTCAGTCCTGGAACAAGGCCCGGTCACCACGCCGACGCCCAGCGCTCCGGCGGCCTCGGCACCCTTCATGTCGCCCACGTGATCGCCCACGTAGATCGCGGCGCCGTGCAGCTTCAGCGACTCCGCCTTGCCCGTCGACCACAGCTCGCCGTAGAGGTGGTCGACCTCCCAGCCGAGGGCTTCCAGGTGCAACGCGGCGTTCTTGCGGTACTTCCCGGTGACGACCATCGTCTGGCCGCCCAGCTCACGAACACACGCAAGCGCCTCGGCGGCTCCTGGCAGCGCGACCGTCGCCGGGATCACGACGTCCGGGTACAGCGCGCGGAACAGCGTGACGAGGTCCGGGATCTCCTCCTCGGGCACGCCCATCTCGCGGTAGGTCATGTCGAGGGGCGGGCCGAGGTTCGACGCGAAGTGGTCGCCGTCGAGGTCGTGGCCGGTGCGCGCACCCACCTCGTACATCACGGCGGCCATGCCCGGTCGCGGGTCGATGAGGGTCATGTCCAGGTCAAAGCCCACGGTGAACGGCACAGAACCCCACTTTACGTCTTTACAGGAATTGATTTTATGTAAAGCTGGCGAGGTGAGCGACATCACCGAGCTCTTACTGGACGCGGCCGCCGACCTGCTCGCGGCCCGCGGTTTCCACGGTCTGCGCATGATCGAGGTCGCCAGTCGCGCGGGCGTCAGCAGACAGACCGTCTACAACGAGTTCGGCAACAAGGAGGGGCTCGTCCAGGCCGTCGCCGCCCACCAGACCGAGGAGTACCTCTCCGGGATCGTCACGCGGCTCAAGGAGGACCCCGATCCGTGGGAGGCGATGCGGTCCGCGTTCCGCTACACCTTCGAGCGGACCGAGAAGGACCGGCTGGTCTCCGCGGTGCTGACCGGGCAGGACGCCGAGGACCTGTTGCCGTTCCTCACGATCCGCGGCCATCCCGTGCTGTTCCACGCGACCGAGGTGGTCGAGCGGCACCTCAGCGAGCACTTCCCCGGCCGGCACGTGCGGCTGACGGCGGAGACGACCGTGCGACTCGCGTTGAGCCACCTGCTGATGCCGAGCGGCGATCTCGACAGCGCGATCGACGCCGTGGTCCGAGTGGCCCGCGCCACGTTGGAGGCATGACTCTTGTTGCAATAGTTTTGCAGCAAGGGGGTGTCCGGTGGTCGCTGTTTCAGGACGCTTGCGCGCGGGTGCGGCGCTGCTCGGTCCGGCGTTCGTCGCCGCGATCGCGTACGTCGATCCCGGCAACGTGGCCACCAACACCGCGGCCGGAGCACGGTACGGCTACCTGCTGGTGTGGGTGCTCGTCGTCGCGAACGTCATGGCCGGGCTGGTGCAGTACCTGTCCGCGAAGCTCGGCCTGGTCACCGGGAAGTCGTTGCCCGAGGCGGTCCGGGATCACCTGCCGCGGCCGGTGCGGCTCGCGTACTGGGGTCAGGCCGAGGTCGTAGCGATGGCGACCGACCTGGCGGAGGTGCTCGGCGGGGCGATCGCGCTGTCGATCCTCTTCGATCTGCCACTGCTGCTCGGCGGCGTGATCACCGGTGTGGTGTCGACGGTTCTGCTGCTGGTTCAGGATCGTCGGGGCCAGAAGCCGTTCGAGCGCGTGATCACCACGATGCTGGTCGTGATCGCGGTCGGGTTCATGGCGGGGCTTTTCGTTTCACCACCTTCTGGTTCTGAGGCTTTGAGCGGCTTGCTGCCTCGGTTCGACGGCGCGGACAGCGTGTTGCTCGCGGCGGGCATGCTCGGCGCCACGGTGATGCCGCACGCGGTCTACCTGCACTCGGCGCTAGCCCGTGATCGGCACGGCAAGGACCCTTCGGTGCTCGGCGCGACCAAGGTCGACGTCGTGGTCGCGATGGTGCTCGCCGGTGCGGTGAACATGGCGATGTTGCTCGTCGCGGCTTCGGCTCTGCACGGTCGCGATGGCGTTGACACGCTTGAGGGAGCGCACGCGGCGGTCGGTTCCACGTTGGGTGGCGGGATCGCGCTGCTGTTCGCTCTTGGTTTGCTGGCTTCGGGTTTCGCGTCCACCGCGGTCGGTTGCTACGCGGGCGCCGTCGTGATGGACGGGCTGCTGCGCGTGCGGATTCCGTTGCTGGCGCGGCGACTCGTGACTTTGATGCCAGCGCTGGCGATCCTGGCGTTCGGTGTCGACCCGACGTTCGCGTTGGTGCTGTCGCAGGTCGTGCTGTCGTTCGGCATCCCGTTCGCACTGGTGCCGTTGGTGTGGCTGACCGCGCGCCGGTCCGTCATGGGCTCGTATGCGAACCGGCGCGCGGTCACGTTCGCCGCTTGGGTGGTCGCTTTCGCGGTGGTCGTGCTGAACGTGGCGCTGATCTACCTGACGGTGTCCTCGTAGGAGACGCCGACCTGGCGCAGCGCCTCCTCCATGATCCGCATGATCTCGAGCGTCGCCGACCACGGGATGTCGGGGTGCTGGACCGCGCGCCGGCCGACCGCGATCTCGACCTCGTGGATCTGGTGCCGGTAGCCCAGGTCCTCGGTCTCGTGCTCGACGCCGTTGATGATCACCTTGGTGGGGTTGAACATCGGGTCCGCGATCACGATCCGGCCCTCGGTGCCGACGATCTCCGCCGCGCTGCCGAGGTCGGCGACGAGCGAGCAGCTCAACAGTGCCTGCGCACCGTTCTCGTAACCGAGCAGGATCGAGGCGTCGGCGTCCACTTCGGACGGTGCGAGGCTGCCGTGCGCGGCGATGTGCGTCGGCACGCCGAGGAGCCGGTGCGCGAGCGAGATCGGGTAGACGCCGAGGTCGAGGATCGAGCCGCCACCGGCTTTCTTGGCCCACAGCCGGTCGTCGTCGTTGAACTCGTGCCGGAAGCCGAAGTCCGCGGTGATCGTCCGCACCTCGCCGATCTCACCGGCTTCGACGGCGGCGACGACCTTGCGGATCAGCGGGTTGACGCGTGTCCACATGGCCTCCATGAGGAACTGCGTCTGCTTCGACCTTGCCCGTTCGATCATCTCCTCGGCCTGCGCGACCGTCAGCGCGAAGGCCTTCTCGCACAGCACGTGCTTGCCGGCGTCGAGCGCGGCCAGCGCGACCTCGTGGTGCTGGCCGTGCGGCGTGGCGATGTAGACGACCTCGACGTCCGGGTCTTTCAGCAGTTCCCGGTAGTCGCCGTACGCGCGCTTGATGCCGAACTTGTCGGCAAACGCTTGCGCGCGCGTGACGTCGCGCGAGGACACGGCGAGGACCTCGACGTCCGGCACCTTGAGCATGTCGGCGGTCACAGCATTAGCGATTCCGCCGGTAGCGATCACACCCCACTTCATGAGGTGAGCTTAGATTGGATGTATGCGCCTCATCCTGAACGTGATCTGGCTGGTGCTCGCCGGGTTCTGGATGGCCGTCGGCTACGCGGTCGCCGGCCTCATCTGCTGCATCCTGATCATCACGATCCCGTGGGGCATCGCGTCGTTCCGCATCGCGAACTACGCGCTCTGGCCGTTCGGCCGCGAGGTCGTCGACAAGCCGGGCGCGGGCGCGGGCTCGTTGCTGGGCAACATCATCTGGATCATCGTGGCCGGCCTGTGGCTCGCGATCGGCCACATCGTCACCGGCATCGCGCTGTGCGTGACGATCATCGGCATCCCGCTCGGCATCGCCAACTTCAAGCTGGTGAAGGTCTCGCTGGTGCCGCTGGGCAAGGAGATCGTCGACGTCCCATGAGGGTCCCCCGCTCCTCGTCGGGGGCGGGGAGCGGGAGACCTCTCATTCGGCACGTGCGGTCAGGCGTCGTCGCCCAACAGCTCGTGCAGGCACAGGATGTTGCCCTCGGTGTCGTGGAACCACGCCGCGCGCTCGGTGCCCATCACCGCGATGTGGTTGACGGTCTTGAAGTCGGGCAGGTCGTAGTCGTCGAACTGCACGCCCTTGTCCTCGAGCTCGCGGATCTCGTCCTCGAGGTTCGGCACTTCGAAGCTGAGGACCGTGTGAGCCGTCTGCGCGCCCTTCTCCGCGGGCATCAGGCCGAGCGCGTCGCCCTGGCCGAGCGAGAAGATCCGCGTGCCGTCCGGGGCGGTGGTGATGGGCTTGAGGCCGAGCATGTCCGCGTAGAAGCGGCCGGCGCGCTCGGAGTCTTCGACGGGCAGCATCGTCGTTGTCTTGGTGGCGGTGAGCATGAGCGCCTCCTTCGGCGGAATCCACCGATGTTGCGCGCGTCACACCGCATCCGCAAGAGCCCTTACACCCGTTCGTGACCTGCGGAGATAGTTGATCCGCGAGACGATTTCAATCCGTGAACGCACGATCCCTAGGCGTGCTCGGTGCTGTCGTCGAGCCTCAGCAGCTCGACCGCCTTGGCCCGCATCTCCACCTTGCGGATCTTGCCGGTGACCGTCATCGGGAACTCGTCCACCACGTGCACGTACCGCGGGACCTTGTAGTGCGCGAGCTTGCCGGTGCAGAACTCCCGCACGGCCTCGGCGGTCAACGGCGCCGCGCCCTCGCGCATGCGGACCCAGGCCATGAGCTCCTCGCCGTAGCGGGCGTCGGGCACGCCGATCACCTGCGCGTCGAGCACGTCCGGGTGCGTGTAGAGGAACTCCTCGATCTCGCGCGGATAGATGTTCTCGCCGCCGCGGATGACCATGTCCTTGATGCGCCCGGTGATGTTCACGTAGTCGTCGTCATCCATCACCGCGAGGTCGCCGGTGTGCATCCAGCCCGCCTGGTCCACCGCCTCGGCCGTTTTCTCGGGCTCGTCCCAGTAGCCGAGCATGACGGAGTAGCCGCGCGTGCACAGTTCTCCCGGCACGCCGCGCGCAACCGTGAGGCCCGTTTCCGGGTCGACGATCTTGACCTCGAGGTGCGGGCCGACCCGCCCGACCGTCCCGACACGACGGTCGAGTGAGTCGTCGACGCGCGTTTGCGTTGACACCGGGGAGGTTTCGGTCATGCCGTAGCAGATGGAGACCTCGCGCATGCCCATGCGTTCGACGACCTGCTTCATCACCTCGACCGGGCACGGCGAGCCCGCCATGATGCCCGTGCGCAACGAAGACAGGTCGTAGCCGTCGATCAGGTCGAGCATCGCGATGAACATCGTCGGCACGCCGTACAACGACGTGCAGCGCTCTTCCTGAACTGCGGCAAGGGTTGCCGCCGGGTCGAACGCCGGTGCGGGGATCACGACGCACGCGCCGTGGCTGGTGGCGGCGAGGTTGCCCATCACCATGCCGAAGCAGTGGTAGAACGGCGGGACCACGCAGATGCGGTCGTCCTCGGTGTAGCTGATCAGCTCACCGACGAAGTAGCCGTTGTTGAGGATGTTGTGGTGGCTGAGTGTCGCGCCCTTGGGGAATCCCGTGGTGCCGGACGTGTACTGGATGTTGATCGGGTCGTCGCGGTCCAGTTCGACGTCCGGGAGTTCTCCCGGAGTCCATTGTGGATCGTCGACGAACACGACGTGCCGCAACGAAGCACACCGCGGCCGGACCTCCGCGATCATGGCCGCGTAGTCCGAGGTCTTGAACGTCCGCGCGGACACCAGCGTGTGGATGCCTGCCTGGTTCAGCACGTACTCCAGCTCGTGCACCCGGTAGGCGGGGTTGACGTTGACCAGGATCGCGCCGATCCGGGCGGTCGCGTACTGCACGAAGACCCACTCCGCGCAGTTCGGCGCCCAGATGCCGACCCGGTCCCCCTTGCGCACACCCAGCGAGTGCAGCCCGGCAGCGGCCCGATCGACCTCGGCGGACAACTCCGCGTACGTCCACCGGCGATCTGTGGCCTTGTCGACAAGTGCCTCGCGGTCCGGAAAGCGCGCGACGGTCGCGGCGAAGTTCGCGTGGATCGTGTCGCCCAGCAGCGGGGCGGCGGACGTGCCCGAGGAGTAGCTGGCGGTCATCCACCAGACGGTAGTCAGGCTTCGGCGTATGGCAAGGGGACGACCAGGCACGGACCGCCGCTGTAGAGGCCCGCGTCGATCGCCAGGACCTTGTCGCCGGCGTACACGAGAGGCCCGTCGATCTGCTCCGGCGGCACCCCGAGTTGATCGGCGATGACGCTGTGGCCGTGCACGATCGTGGTGCCGCCCAACGTCGCTAGCAGCTCGTCCGCGATTTCCGGCCCCTGCGGACCGCGGAACGCGTACCGGGTCGTCATCTTGCGCCAGCACTCCCACCAGTCGACCAGATCGTCGCCCTTGAGCACCTGGCGGACGGCCTCGTTGACCTCTTCGATCGAGGCCCCCCATTCGAGGTAGGCGACCGTGTCGGAGTGCATCAGCAGGTGGTCCTGGCGCAGCTTCAGCACCGGACGGGAAGTCAGCCACTCGACGTGCTCGTCGGTCAGCCGGTCCTGGTCGCTGCGCAGCCCGCCGTTGAGCAGCCAGCTGCGCGCGAACGACCGCGGCCCCGCGCTGTCCGGAACCTGCTCGTCGCCGAACCGGTGCATGCCGAGCAGCAGCACCTCGTGGTTGCCGATCAACGAGTTGACCGAACCCCCGGCCTCTGCCGCCTCCTCGGCCAGCCGCATGACCAGATCGATCACACCGACGCCGTCCGGCCCGCGGTCCACGAAGTCGCCGAGGAACCACAGCTCGGCCTCACCGCCCGCCCAGTGCCCTTCCTCGTCGCACAGCTCGGCGACGTGCAGGGCTCTGGTCAGTTCGGCGAGGTGCCCGTGCACGTCTCCAACGACGTGCATCGGGCGTCGATCTGTGTCCACGCCCGCGACGATAGGTGATTTGTCCTCGTCCGTCAGTGGCCAGCCCGGTTCACGCCGTCGCCGGGCTGTGCAGGACGCGGTCCCAGTCGACGGTCCTCGCCCAGTCGGCGTAGCTGTGCCAGGTCACGCCGGGGAGCGAGGCGTGCAGGGTCTCGATGTCGAGGAAGTCGGTGTTGTCCTCGAACCGCTGGAACATGTCGGCGACCTCGTCGCCCGCCCACTGGCGGACTTGCGCCAACGGCATCTGCTGATACGGGATCTCGCGGCCGAGCACGTCGCTGAGGATCCGGGCCGCTTCCGCACCGGTGACGCGGTCGGAGGCGATGTCGATCCGCTTGCCCGTGAACCGGTCCGGATTCTCGACGGCGTGCACCGCGAGACCCGCGATGTCCCTGACGGTGACCTGGTCCAGCGGCTTGCCCGCGGAGAGCGGGTTGACCAGGACGCCGTCGGCGAGGCGGCTGAACCCGAGGTTGAGGACGTTCTCCATGAAGTACACCGGCCCCAGAACCGTCGCCCGGACCTGCTGGTCACGCAGGTAGGCCTCCACGAGCTGCTTGCTGTCGGCGTGGTCGATGTCGGTTGCCGTCATCCGGTCGGCTCCGCGCACGGAGGAGTAGACGAGGTGCGCTCCGGTCTTCGCCGCGACGTCGACCAGGAGGCGGCCCTGGGCGACTTCCCCGTCCTTCCCTCCCGCGCCGAACGGCACCGACAGCCCGAAGATCGCGTCGACACCCCGTGCGGCCCCGGCGAGTGCCTCCGGGTCGGCCAGGTCGCCGGTGACCAGACGGGCGCCGGCGGTGGACAGCGCCCGCGCGGACTCGGGCGAGCGCACGTAGGCGGTGACGTCGTGGCCGTGGTCGAGCAGGAGTTCGGCGACGGCGCCGCCCTGCTTGCCGGTGGCGCCGATGACGAGAACGGAGGTCACGGATGCTCCTTGATCGCGTTGGGGTGGTCGGACGCGATCCTCTGGCCTCAACTTTGGTTGAGGTCAAGTGCTACGTTCCGATCATGCCCAGGGCGCGCACCACGTTCCACGAGCTCACCGTCGGACAGGTCGCCGAGCGCAGCGGTGTCGCGATCTCCGCGCTGCACTTCTACGAGCGCCAGGGCCTCATCCGCAGCACCCGGACGGCCAGCAACCAACGGCGGTTCAGCCGGGACGCGCTGCGCCGGGTCGCCTTCATCCGCACGTCCCAGAACGTCGGCATCCCGCTGGCGACGATCAAGGAAGCCCTGGACCAGCTGCCCAGCGAGCGCACACCGACCCGCGAGGACTGGACGCGCCTGTCCAAGGGGTGGCGCGTCATCCTCGACGCGCGCATCGCCCAGCTGCACGCGCTGCGGGACACCCTCGACGACTGCATCGGGTGCGGCTGCCTCTCACTGCGGTCGTGCCACCTGAGGAACCCGCGCGACGTGCTGGGCCGCGGAGGGCCCGGTGCACGTCGCCTGCCACCCTCATCCGAACACGAGCAGGCCGAACGTCAGCCGGCCCACTCGCCGAACGGGTCCTGAGAGTGACCGACCAGCTCGGCGATCGACTTCAGCACGCGCGTCGGCCGGTACGGGTACATCTCCGCGTGCTCGGCGGTGAAGATCCCGGACAGGACCAGGATCGTGGAAAGACCGGCTTCGAGACCGGAACGCACGTCCGTGTCCATCCGGTCGCCGATCATGAGCGCGTTCTCGGAGTGCGAGCCCAGCGCACGCAGGGCCGACCGCATCATCAACGGGTTCGGCTTGCCGACGTAGTAGGGCTCACGGCCGGTGGCACGCTCGATCAACGCCGCCACGGCGCCCGTCGCGGGCAGCGAACCCTCGCGGGAAGGCCCGGTCGCGTCCGGGTTCGTCGCGATGAACTTCGCGCCCTCCTCCACCAGGCGGATGGCCTTGGTGATGGCGGTGAAGCTGTAGGTGCGGGTCTCGCCGAGCACCACGTAGTCCGGGTCGCGGTCGGTCAGCACGTAGCCGATCTCGTGCAGCGCGGTGGTGAGGCCGGCCTCGCCGATCACGAACGCCGAGCCGTTCGGGCGCTGCGAGTCGAGGAATCGGGCCGTGGCCAGGGCGGAGGTCCAGATGGACTTCTCCGGGATGTCCAGGCCGGTGCGCTGCAGTCGCGCCCGCAGGTCCCGTGGCGTGTAGATGGAGTTGTTGGTGAGCACGAGGAACGGGGTGTCGGAGGAGCGGAGCTCCGCGACGAACTCGTCAGCGCCGGGGATCAGGTGCTCCTCGTGAACCAGAACACCGTCCATGTCCATCAAGTAGTGCCACATGGGCCTAAGTATCGATCACGCGCTTGCGGAACGTCTCGATCTGGAGCTGCAGGTAACGCTCGATCACCTGAAGTTCATCCTCGCCGAAGTGGCTGAGCACCTCGATCAGGCTCTGGCGCGCGACCTCGAACAGGTGCCCGAACTTTTCCACGTCCGCGATCGTGACCTCGACCAACACCTTGCGGCGGTCGTGCGGATCCCGGACACGACGGACGAATCCGGCACGTTCGAGACGGTCGATCACGCCCGTGACGGCACCGGTGGAGAGGCCGGACAGCTCGGCGATCCGGCCCGCGGTGACCGGTCCGTCCGCCCGCATGGCGAGATCGAGGCACTTCTCGTCGGTCGCCGAGAGGCCCATCTGGTCGGCGATCTTCGTGTGGAACATGACGGTGAGCGCACTCTGCTCCCGCATGTACCAGGTGAACCTCTCGAGCGCCTCAGGTTCCATGTTGAACATCTTAGCCACTAAGACAATTCCTTGTGACAGTGCTCCAAACGGGCGGAACGTGAGAAACCCTATTTGTAGCGTCATCCACAACAGGATGTTCATTACCCTTGATGGGGTGACAGCAGTGGATCTGGGACTACCGATCGTGCGCAGCACCCCTGACGGGTCCGCACGGCCGGACACGCCGCTGCTCGTGGACCGGTTCGGCCGGGTCGCGAAGGACCTGCGGGTCAGCCTGACCGACCGCTGCAACCTGCGCTGCACCTACTGCATGCCTGCTGAGGGCCTCGACTGGTTGCAGAAGGACGAGCTGCTCACCGACGCCGAGCTGATCCGCCTCATGCGCATCGCCGTCGTCGACCTGGGCGTGACGGACATCCGCTTCACCGGCGGCGAGCCGTTGCTCCGCAGAGGCCTGGAGCACGTCATCGCCGCGACGGCCGAGCTGGAGCCGCGGCCGCGCATGTCGATGACGTCGAACGGCATCGGTCTCAAGCGCAGGGCCCAGTCGCTCAAGGACGCCGGCCTGAACCGCATCAACGTCTCGCTCGACACCCTCGACCCCGACCGCTTCGCCACGCTGACCAGGCGCGACCGCATCACGGACGTGCTGGACGGCCTGGACGCCGCCCGTGCGGCAGGCCTGGAGCCGGTGAAGGTCAACTCCGTGCTGCTGCGCGGCATGAACGAGGACGAGGCCGTCCCGCTGCTGCGGTTCTGCGTCGAGAACGGCTACCAGTTGCGGTTCATCGAGCAGATGCCGCTCGACCCGCAGCACGGCTGGACACGCACGAACATGGTCACGGCCGAAGAGATCCTCACGATGCTCTCGGCCGCCTACACGCTCACACCGTCGGAGACTCCGCGCGGTGGTGCGCCGGCCGAGCGCTGGCTGGTCGACGGCGGGCCCGCGACGGTCGGCGTGATCGCGTCCGTGACCAGGCCGTTCTGCGCCGCCTGCGACCGCACCCGGCTGACGTCGGACGGCCAGATCCGCAACTGCCTGTTCAGCCAGACCGAGACCGACCTGCGCACGTTGCTGCGCGACGGCAGCCCCGACGAGGCGATCGCCGACGCGTGGCGCGCCACGATGTGGGCCAAGGCCGCTGGTCACGGCATCAACGACGCGGGCTTCCACCAGCCCGACCGTCCCATGAGCGCAATCGGAGGATGAGCGTGACCGGCGTGAAGATCAGGTACTTCGCGGGTGCGCGCGCGGCGGCCGGAGTGGCCGACGAGGACCTGCTGCTCGACTCCCCTGAACCCACCGTGGCGCTCGTGGTGAGCACCATCGGCGAACGGCACGGCGACAAGCTCGGCAAGGTCCTCGCCGCGTCCAGCTTCCTGCTGGACGGCGTCGCGGTCCGCGACACGTCGGTGCGCGTGCCCGCGGGCTCTCAGCTGGACGTGCTGCCGCCGTTCGCGGGCGGCTGAGCCAGGAACGCCTCCGCGCGGGCCACCACCGCGCTCTGTTCGCGGGCTCTCGCCAGTTCCAGCGCCTCCCCGGCGACTGCCGCGTCGCCGGTCGCCTCGGCCAGCGCCAGCAGCGCCTGGGACTCCAGCAGCCGGTCGTCACTGGTTCGCGCTTCCCGCACCAGCTCCTCGGCAAGCGCCCGATCATGCCTCGCGAGCTCCAGCTGCGCCCGGCGCCGGCCAACCGAGTAGCCGACGGCGTTCGCCTTCTCGACCGCCGCCGCGAAGTCACCGAGCAAGATCAGCGCCTCGACCTCGGTGCGACCGTCCTCGACCTTCCGCGCCTCCTCGATGCTCGTCAGCGCCAGGGTTCGCGCCTGCGCGTGGTCACCGGTCTTCGCGGCGATGTCCGCGAGGTTGACCAGCACGTTCGGCGTCGAGAACGGTGCCGCCATCGTCTCCTGGTAGAAGGTCAACGCGGCCTCCAGGTGCCGCCGCGCCTCGTCGAACTCCCCGAGTTCGAGATGGGCGAAGCCGAGGTTCTCGGCGGCGACGGCGACCTTGAGCTCGAGTCCGTGCTCCTCCGACAGCCCCCTGGCCTCCTCGAACAGCTCGATCGCCTTGCGCAGCTCGCCGCGCATGCCCAGCATCGTGCCGATGTTGGCCAGCACGGTCACGTGCAGGTCCGGATGCTCACCTGACATTCGCCGCGCGTCTTCCAGGTCCGCCACGGCACCGGCGAGGTCACCCATGTCCCGCTTCAGCAAAGCCGTGTTGTTGAGCAACGTGGCCCGCATGTGATCCGTCGTGGCCAGCTCGGACGCGACGCCGTAGGACTTCAGCGCGTCGGCGTACTCGCCCCGCAACCAGTGGAGCTGACCGAACCCGTTGTGCATCGCCCCCTCGCGGACCACGTCGCCCGCCGCGTGCGCCGTCGCCAGGCCGGCGGTCAGCGCCAGGGCCATCTCCGCCCGGTAGCCGCTGGAGACGAGGTAACCGCGCAACACGTCGGCGAGCTGGCTGGCGAACGGGTGCGGCGCGATCTGCACGGCCGCCACGAGCACCGGGCGTTTCGCGTCGAGCCACGCACGCGCCTCGTCCGCGGTCTCGAACGACCGCCCCTCGACGTCGACCGGCAGCGGATCCAGCCGTTTCATCGTCGGGTGCGCGAGCTCGGCGGCGACGTGCGCGGTGGCCAGGTAGAAGGACAGCAGCCGGCGCAGCGCGGGTGGTCCTTCCCCGCCCACCTGCTCGGAGGCGAAGAGCCTGATCAGGTCGTGCAACTGGAACCGTTCGCCGGTCTTCTGCACGAGCCCGGCGCGTGCCAGCACGTCCAGCAGCCTCTCGGTGTCCTCTGTGGACAGACTGCCGATGACGGAGGCCGACCGCACGCCGAAGTCGGTTCCGGGATGGACGCTGAGAAGTCCGAAAAGCCGGCGCGCGTCGTCCGGCAAAGCCTTGTAGGACAACGCGAACGCGGCCCGCACCGCCGCGTCGCCCTCGATCTCCAGCGCGTCGAGCCTGCCGTCGCCGCGCAGGTCGGCCAGGTAGTCGGACAGGTGCCGGTCCGCGAGGTGGGCACCCGCGATCCTGAGCGCGAGCGGGAGATGCGCGCAGAGCTTGATCAGCTCGGCGCGGTCCTCGGATGACCCGTCGATCTGCCACCGGTCGAGCAACGTGCCCGCCTCGTCGTCGGCCAGCACGTCCAGCCTGACCTGTCCGGCAAGCTCGTTGCGGCTGGTCACGATGGCCGTGCAGCCGTCCACGCCCGGCACGAGCGGGCTCAGCTCCGCGGCGTTGTCGAGCACCACGAGCACCCGGCGGCCACGCAGTTTCGACCGGTACAGCTCGATCTGCTCGTCGAGGTCGAGCGGGACCTTCGCCGGCGGCACGCCCAGCGAGCGCAGGAACCGGCCGAGCGCCTGCTCGACGGTGAGCGCCGGTCCTGATGCGAACCCGCGCAGGTTGACGTGCAGCTGACCGTCCGGGAACCGGTCGCGGATCCGGTGCGCAAGCCTGATCGCGAGCGCGGTCTTGCCGATGCCGGGCGGACCGGTGATCGCGAGCACCGGAGCGCCGGACGCCGCCAGTGCGCCGAGCTCGTCCTCCCGGCCGACGAAGTCCGGCAGGTCCGCGGGCAGCTGCTGCGGCCCCGGCGGACGCACGACGAGCCGATAGCCGGACGCGTCGGTGACGATCTCGTCGTCGACCGACCGCCGCAACCGCTTGACCAGGGTTCGCAAGGCGGGCAACGGTTTCGCCGGCGGTTCGTCACCCCACACCGAGCGGACGAGATCCCCGAACAGCACCGGTTGACCAGCCTGGTCTGCCAGCGCCCTGTGCAGCGCGGCCAATCTCGACTCACTGCTCATGACGACATCTTCTCCACCCATGCTCGACGTCCGGTCTGGCGGGCCAGTTCCAGCGCGCGAATCCGGCACCGTTCGGCTTCCTCGTCGTCGCCCATCGCCCGGTGGACCTCGGCCAGCTCCGCCAGCGCGGGCACCAGTCGCACGTTCAGCTGCCCGCGTTCGGCCGCCGCGACGGCCTCGACCGCGTGCTCGAAGGCCGCGCTGAGGTGCCCGAGCGCGCGTTGAGCCGTGGCCAGCCCCGTCAGCGCGTCGACCTCGCCCCGCAGGAAGCCGACCTTGCGGCACAGTTCGAGCCCCTGCTGGTGGTGCAGCAGGGCGTCCTCGAACCGGCCCTGCGCGCACGACGCCAGACCGAGGGTGTTGTGGGCGTCCGCCTCGGACTTCGGGTCGTCGCCCTCGATCGCCAGCTCGAGCGAGCGGAGGGCACCGGCCTCCGCGTCGGCGAACCGCCCGCGCGCCAGGTCCAGCAGCGCTTTGGTGTCGAGCGCGCGCAGGACGAACACGACGCCCAGCGACGGGTCGTCGAGCATCGGCGTGAGCGCGTCGAGGTGTTCCTCGGCGCTCTCGATGTCACCGGCGAGGAGGTAGCCGTCCACGAGGTGCCCTTCGGCGAACGCGGTGCCGAGCGTGAGGCCCTGCTCCGCGGACAGCCTCGCGACCTCCTTCGCGTACGAGATGCCGAGGTCCAGCGGGCCGAGGTCCAGGTGGATGCCGCTGAGGTTGTACAACGCGGGCGGGTGGTCCCCCAACATCCGCTGTGCCTCGCGCAGTGCGTCGGCAGCCGCGGCGAGACGGCCGTACTCCCAGTTCACGATGCCGAGGTTGATCAGGAACCCGCTGAGCGCCTGCTCGTCGCCGAGTGTCCTGGCCACCGCGACGGCCGCCTCGAACTCGGTGAGCGCCTCGGCGAACTGGCCGCCTCGCCAGTGCGCGAGGCCGAGCGAGCCGCGCATGGCGGCCTCTGCGGCCTGGTCGTGGTGCCGCCGGGCCGTCCGCAGTCCCGTTTGGACCGTGGCGACCCAGTCGACGAGATGGCTGTGGAAGTAGAAGTAGGCCCGCATGGCGTCGGCGAGCTGCCACGTCACCGGCTGGTCCGCCGCCGCGGAGATGGCCGCCACGACGCCTGCCCGTTCCGCGTCCAGCCACGCGAGTGCCTTGGGCGTGTCGGCCAGGTCATGACGCGGCACGCCGTCCGCGATCGCCGGCAACGGCAGCCTGCGGAACTCCGGGTGCAGCGCGCGGCCGGCCGCGTCCGCGTTGACGAGGTAGTAGTCGTGCAGCCGGCCGAGCTCAGGCGCGGCGAGCCTCATCGCGTAGATGCGGAGCAGGTCGTGCAGGGAGTACCGGTCCTGCGCGCGCTGCACGAGGTTCGCGTCGACGAGCTGGCCGAGCGGACCCGCCGCGTCCTCACCGAGCAACGCCGTCGCGCCACCGACCCCGAAATCCGGTCCCGGCACGTGCCCGAGCAGCCGGAACAGCCGTTGCGCCGCAGGGGTTTGCGCGCGATACGAGAGGTCGAAGGTCGCCCACACCGCCGCGTCGCCCTCGATCTCCAACGCGCTCAGCCGGTCGTCGCCGCGCAGCTCGGTCAGGTAGTCCGGCAGGTGTCCGTCCGCGACGTTCGCGGCCGCGATCCGCAACGCCAGCGGCAGGTGCCCGCAGAGCCGCGCCAGCTCGGCCCGTTCGGTGCGGCTGCCGCCGATGTGCAGGTGCGACAACAGGTCCTGCGCCTCGCCGTGACCGAAGACGCCGACCCTGAGCTGTTCGTACTCCGGCAGGTCGGTGCGGCTGGTGACGATCACCTTCGTGCGCTCGCCCGCCGGCAGCAGCGGGCCGAGCAGCTCGCGGGTCGCGTTGTCGATCACGACCAGGACGGCGCGGTCAGCGGTCATCTGCTGGTACAGCTCGGTTTGCGCGGCCAGGTCGACCGGGACCTCCTCTGCCCCGAGCGCACGCAGGAACCGCGACACCGCCTGTTCCGGCGTGACCGGCGCCCCCGGCGAGAAGGCGCGGAGGTTCACGTACAGCTGGCCGTCGGTGAACCGGTCGTGCATTCGATGTGCGATGTGGACCGCGAGCGACGTCTTGCCGACACCGGGCGGCCCGGTGATCGCCAGCACCGGTGCCGCCGAGTCGAGGGCCTTCGCGATCTCGTCGGTGCGGCCGACGAAGTCCGGGAGGTCGGCCGGCAGCTGGCGCGGGCCGGGCTTGCGCAGCACGAGCCGGTAGCCGGACGGCTCGGTGACCACTTGATCGGTCGCGCGCAGCCGCTGCACGAGATTGCGCAGCGCGCCCCTGGGATTCGACGGCTTGTCCTCACCCCAGACGGCGTCGACCAGCTCGTCGAACGACACCGGCTGGCCGGGCCTGGCCGCCAGGGCAGCGCGCAACGCCTCGATCCTCATGTGTTCATCGTGCCGAAACTTCGATCAACCGCCGCGCCCATTCCTTCCGGCCGGTCACGCGCGCCAGGTCCAGCGCTCGCCGGCGACACCTCTCGGCCTCCGCCTCGTCCCCGTTCGCCCGGTGGATCTCCGCGAGTTCCGCCACGACCGGCACCTGACGAACCCGCAACTGGCCGCGCTCCGCGATCTTGTCCGCCTCGGTGGCGAAGCCGAGCGCCGCCGCCAGGTTTCCCAGCACGCGGTGATCGGCGGCCAGTGCGGTCAGCGACTGGACCTCGCAGCGTGCCAACCCCGCTTTTCGAGAGAGCGCCAGCGCCTGGTGGTGCTGCTGAACCGCCTCGTCCAATCGCGAGAGCTGTCGGAGGACGCTGCCGAGCGTGCTGTGGGCGTCCGCCTGGTTCAGCTCGTCCTCGTGGCTTGCCGCGACTTCGAGCGCCTGACGGCAGACGCTCTCCGCTTCGGCGAGTCGGCCCTGCTCGAACAGGAGAAGCGCGCGGCTCTCGAGAACGCTGGCGGCGAAGGAAGGACCTAGCTCGGGCGTCACCAGGGGTTCCACCTCGGCCAGGTATCTCTCCACCTCGTCGAACTCCCCGATGAACTGGTGGGAGACAGCGAGACCGTGAAGGCAGATCGCCACTCCGGCCGTCAGGTTCTGCTCGACCGACATGCGCAACGCGTCCTCGCCACAGGACACGGCGAGATCCAGCGGACCGAGGTCCTCGAGGACGCAGCTCAGGTTGAACAGCGTGTTCGGCTTCCGAACGATGGAGAGCGACTCTCGCATCGCCTCTGCCGCCTCGGCGAGGTTGCCCAGCTCCCAGTGGATGATGCCGAAGTTGCCGAGGTAAGGCTGCAACGAGTCGAGATCGTTCTCCTGCCGGGCGAGCGAGACCGCTCGCGCGTATTTGGGCAGTGCTTCGGTGAACTGGCTCGACCGCCAATGCGCGAGGCCGAGCGAGCCGAGCATGTTCGCCTCCGCGCCGACCTCGCCGAGGTGCTGCGCTGCCTGCAGCCCCGCCTGCGCGGCGGTGCGCCACTCGATCGCGTTCGCGGCGTGGTGCATGAAGTAGGCGCGCATCGCGTCGGCCAGCTGCCAGGTGATCGGTTGGTCGCCTGCCGCGAGCACCGCCGCGACGACGTTGGCCCGCTCGGTGTCGAGCCAGGCCAGTGCACCCGGCTCGTCGGGCATGTCGTGCCGGGGAAGGTCGTCCGGCAACCTCGGCAGCTCCATCCGGTGCACCTCCGGATTGAGCCGCCTGCCTGCCGCGTCCGCGTTGACCAGGTAGTACTCGTACAGCCGGGTCGGCTCGGGTGCGCCGAGGCGGAGCGCGTAGGCGCGCAGCAGGTCGTGCAGGCTGTGGCGGTCTTGTGCGCGTTGCACGAGGTTCGCGTGGACGAGGTGCCCGAGCGGCTCGGTGGCGTCCTCGCCGAGCAATGCCGTGGCGGCCTCGACTCCGAAGTCCGCGCCGGGGATCTGGCCGAGCAGTCGGAACAGGTGCTGAGCGCGCTCAGGCAGAGCCCGGTAGGACAGGTCGAAGGTCGCCTGCACCGCCGCGTCGCCCTCGATCTCCAGCGCGTCGAGCCTGCCGTCGCCGCGCAGGTCGGCCAGGTAGTCGGACAGGTGCCGGTCCGCGAGGTGGGCACCCGCGATCCGCAACGCGAGCGGCAGGTGCGCGCACAGCTTGATCAGCTCGACCCGGTCCTGCGGTGAACCGTCGATCTGCCACCGGTCGAGCAGCGTGCTGGCCTCGTCGTCGGTCAACACGTCCAGCCTGACCTGTCCGGCGAGCTCGTTGCGGCTGGTCACGATGGCCGTGCAGCCGTCGACGTCCGGGACGAGCGGGCTGAGTTCGGTGGCGTTGTCGAGCAGGACGAGGACGCGGCGGCCACGCAGCTTCGACCGGTACAGCTCGATCTGCTCACCGACGTCGAGCGGGATGTTCGCGGGCGACACGCCGAGTGAGCGCAGGAACCGGCCGAGCGCCTGCTCGACGGTCACCGCGGGTCCCGCCGCGAACCCGCGCAGGTTGACGTGCAGCTGACCGCCTGGGAACCGGTCGCGGATCCGGTGCGCGAGCCTGACCGCGAGCGCGGTCTTGCCGATACCGGGCGGGCCGGTGATCGCCAGTACCGGAGTGTTCGAGGCCGAGAGCGCGGCCAGCTCCTCGTCACGCCCGACGAAGTCCGGCAGGTCTGCCGGGAGCTGCCGCGGTCCCGGCGGGCGCACGACGAGCCGGTAGCCGGACGCGTCGGTGACGATCTCGTCGTCGATGGACTGCCGCAGCCGCTTGACCAGGCTGCGCAGCGCGGGCAACGGCCCTGACGGCGGATCGTCGCCCCACACCGCGCGGATGAGATCGGCGAACAACACCGGTTGCCCCGCCTGGGCGGCGAGGGCCCGGTGCAACGCGGCCAGCCGGGATTCCTTGCTCATGCGGGACATCATGATCCGAACGCCGGAAGACCGTCCTCCGACCGTGAGGAGAGCGTCTCCGATGGCCCAAAAGCCGTGAGCCACGCCTCACTTTCCGTAATAGATCTCGGCCGATCTCAGAACGGATACGGACCGATAACGACGGTCCTGAGCTGCCGTTTTGTAGGGTCTGCACAACGTTCCAAAACGTTACTGTGATGCGCATCACAGCTTGATACGTTTGGTGAGGGCATCTCCGGTTACGTACCGTCGCTCCTCGGCTGGCCCCGACCAGCCACGAGCACGACCGGAGGACCGAGCACCGAACCCAGTCCGAGGGTTCTCCGGCACAACCCCGAGCGAGAGATACCGCCGGACTGGGACGCAGGGACGTACCGGGCCCCGAACCCGAGTTCCTGGCCGCAGGTGTGGTGGACCGAGAGGCACATGGCTTTCAACCGAGGCAAGCAGGGCAAGCAGGGTTCCGCCGCTCGCACTATCGCCAAGGTCGCGGTCGCCGGCATCATCGCCGGCGCCCCTCTGGGCCTGGCCGTTGGCACCGCCAACGCTCAGGGAATGGACTGGGACGCACTCGCGCAGTGCGAGGCCAGTGGCAACTGGGCCGCCAACACCGGCAACGGGTTCTACGGCGGTCTGCAGTTCACGCAGGGCACCTGGAACGCCAACGGCGGCTCCGGTAACCCGGCGAACGCCTCCCGCGCCGAGCAGATCCGTGTCGCCGAGAACGTGCTCCGCACGCAGGGCGAAGGCGCGTGGCCGTCGTGCAGCAAGCGCATCGGCGCCTACGTGGGCAAGACCGCGCCGGCCCCGAAGCAGGCCCAGCCGCAGCGCAAGGCTGCGCCGCAGCAGCGCACCGCTCCGGTGCAGCAGGCTCCGGTTGTCGCGCTCGCGGGTTCGAAGTCGAACCCGAACGGCAACTACGAGATCAAGGCCGGCGACACGCTGTCCAAGATCGCCGACGAGAACAAGGTCGCCGGCGGCTATCAGGCCATCGTGGAGAAGAACAAGGACTTCCTCACGAACCCGGACCTGATCTTCCCGGGCGACAAGATCCAGCTCTGATCTGGGTTTCTCGCTGAATTTCGGTCGGCCCTGTGTGTGCGGGCCGACGTAGGACCAGGGATCTCACCGTTACCCCCCCGACGGTGAGGTCCCTGCCTGCGTTCACGGCTAAGGGCAGTTGACCCACTCGTCCTTGCCGTCGGAGAACACCTGACGCTTCCAGACCGGCAGCCGGGCCTTCACCTCGTCGACCAGGTCCGCGCACAGCGAGAACGCTTCCTTGCGGTGCTCTGCCGCCACCGCGCACGCCAGTGCCACGTCGCCGATCTTCAGCGGGCCCACGCGGTGCGAGACGGCGATGCCGTGCACACCCGAGTACTTCTCGGCGAGCGACTCGACCACCTCGGCCACGACGTCGCCCGCGGACGGGTGGGAGTGGTACTCGAGCTCGAGGACGGACCGGCCACCGTCGTGGTCTCGGACCACGCCGGAGAACGTGACGATCGCGCCTGCCCGGTCCGAGGTGACCAGGGCCTCGTGTTCTGCCACCGAGAGGGGCTCTTCGGTCACTGCTGCTCTCAGCACGACGCTCATTTGTGGTCACCTCCGCGCAACTGGTCCAACGCATGCTCTACGACGGTGGCCAGGACGTCCAGGCCGTCCCGGACTCCGCCGGTCGAGCCCGGCAGGTTGACGATCAGGGTCCGGCCCGCGACACCGGCCACACCGCGCGACAGCACCGAACCCGGTACGCGGGGCCAGCCGGACATGCGGATGGCGTCGGCCAGCCCCGGGACCTCGTAGTCCAGGACCGCGCGCGTCGCCTCCGGGGTGCGGTCGGTCGGGTTGATGCCGGTGCCGCCGGTGGTCAGGACGAGATCCGCGCCCCAGGAGACCGCCGTGCTCAAAGCCTCGCGAACGGGCTCGCCGTCCGGCACGACGACCGGATCCGAGACCGAGAAGCCGCGTTCGGTCAGCCAGGTGGTGATGATGGGGCCGCTGCGGTCTTCGTAGACACCGGCGGCTGCTCGGTTGGAGGCGGTGATGACCACAGCCTTCACGGACGCTCCCACAGGCCCGACTTGCCGCCTTCCTTGCGTTCGACGCGCACGGCGTCCAGGGTGGCGGCCGGGTCCACGGACTTGACCATGTCGTGCAGGGTCAGGCCCGCCACCGAGACGGCGGTGAGGGCTTCCATCTCGACGCCCGTGCGGTCGGTGGTGCGGACCGTGGCGGTGATCAGCACCGCCGAGTCGGCCAGTGCCAGGTCCACGACCACCGACGACAACGAGATCGGGTGGCAGAGGGGGACGAGCTCCCAGGTGCGCTTGGCGGCCATGATGCCCGCGATCCGGGCGGTGGCCATGGCGTCGCCCTTGGGCAGGCCGTCGGCGCCGAGCAGTTCGACCACTTCGGCCGTCGTGTGCAGGACGCCGGTGGCGACGGCCGTCCGGGTGGTCTGCTCCTTGCCGGAGACGTCGACCATGCGGGCCGCGCCTTGTGAGTCCAGGTGGGTGAACTGCTTGGTCATACCGCGATCGTATGCCTGCTCACAGTGCGCGGCCCGGGCCGAAGTCCCTACGAAGTGGCTGCCTTGCGGACTGCGTCGGCCACGGCCGGAGCAACGGTGTTGTCGAAGACCGACGGAACGATGAACGACGCGTTGAGGCGGCTGCCGTCCACCACGTCCGCGATGGCCTGCGCGGCGGCCAGCAGCATCGCGTCGGTGATGGTGCGGGCGTGGGCGTCCAGGAGTCCCCGGAACACGCCGGGGAACGCCAGCACGTTGTTGATCTGGTTCGGGAAGTCCGAGCGGCCGGTCGCGACGACGGCGGCGTGCTGCTGGGCCTCCATCGGGTCGATCTCCGGGTCCGGGTTGGCCAGGGCGAACACGATGGCGTCCTTGGCCATGGTCGCGACCTGCTCCGCACCGAAGAGGTTGGGAGCGGAGACGCCGATGAAGACGTCCGAGCCGACCAGGGCGTCGTGCAGGCGGCCGGCCTGGTTGTCCTTGTTCGTGGAGGCCGCGATGGACTTCAGGTTCGAGTCCAGGCCTGGGCGGTCGCGGTGCACGATGCCGTCGACGTCCACGGCGATGATGTCGCCCGGCGTCTGGGCCTGCAGCAGGCGGATGATCGCGGAACCGGCCGCGCCGACGCCGCAGACCGTGATGCGGCAGTCCTTGATGTCCTTGCCGACGACGCGCAGGGCGTTGCGCAGCGCGGCCACGACGACGATGGCGGTGCCGTGCTGGTCGTCGTGGAAGACCGGGATGTCGAGCTTCTCGCGCAGGCGGGCCTCGATCTCGAAGCAGCGCGGCGCGGAGATGTCCTCGAGGTTGATGCCGCCGTACACGGGAGCGATGAGCTCGACCGCGCGGATGATCTCCTCGGTGTCCTGGGTGTCCAGGCAGACCGGCCAGGCGTCGACGCCCGCGAACTTCTTGAACAGGGCCGCCTTGCCCTCCATCACCGGCAGCGCGGCGGCGGGGCCGAGGTTGCCGAGGCCCAGCACGGCCGAACCGTCGGTGACGACGGCGACGGTGTTGCGCTTGATGGTCAGGCGGCGCGCGTCGTCCGGGTTCTTGGCGATCGCTTCACACACACGAGCGACACCCGGCGTGTACGCGCGGGAGAGGTCGTCACGGTTTCGGAGCGGAACCTTCGACGCGATCTCGATCTTGCCACCGAGGTGCACGAGGAACGTGCGGTCCGACACCTTGCGGACGACGATGCCGGGCAACGTCTCCAGCGTGTCGGTGATGTCCTTCGCGTGGTTCGCGGAAAGCGCGTTGCACGTGAGGTCGATGACGACGCGGTCGTTGTGCGACTCCACGACGTCGAACGCCGTGATCACCCCGCCCGCGCGGCCGACAGCCGTCGTGAGGTCACCCGCGGCGCTCGCTGACGGCGGCGCCTCCAGGCGAACTGTGATCGAGTAACCAGGGCCGGGGACCGGCATCGTCTTCCTCCCACGAAGTGCTGCTCAAGCGGGAAGTGAGCCTATCCCCGGGCCCTTTGCGGTACTCACGCGACTCGACCAGTCTTAAGACCGGTCTGACAAATCCCTCAGGACTTGTTGATCTCGGTGACCGGGTGCGTGTAGCCGAGGTCCTCAGCCGACAGCGGGAACGTCACCGAGCCGAACGGGGAGAGCGCACCCTGCGAGTCGCTCGTGAGCTCGGTGACGGGGTGACCGCCGTCCGGGCCCTCCGGCCAGTGCGGGTCGACCCGTCCAGGGCGTCCTTTCGCCACGTTCTCCTCCTCGGTGATGCCCAATGACGCGACAAGTGTGACAGAGCACGACACGTTCTCAACCGGCCCATATACCGTGGTGAGAATGTCCGGCATCACTCTCGCCGACTGGCTGCGCGCCCAGGACGACGCCGCACTCGTGGCTCTGCTGCGCGCGCGTCCTGACCTGGCAACGCCCCCACCTGCCGATATGTCCGTGCTCGCGACACGGGTCGGCACCAGGGCGTCGATCGCGCGCGCCTGCGAGGACCTCGACACGTTCACGCTGGCGGTGCTCGAAGGCCTGGTCGTGCAGGGCGCGGACGCCGAGCCCGTGGCGTTGGCCACACTCGCGCAGGTGCTCGGGCCGGACGTGAAGCCCAGGCCGCTCAAGCTGGCCGTCGCGAAACTGCGCTCTCTCGCGGTCGTGTGGGGTGACGACGACGCGATGTCGGTCCCTCCGGTCACACGGGAGGCGTTCGGCACGTATCCCGGCGGGCTGGGCCGGGCGACCGGGCAGACGTACGACCTCGCCGGGATCACCGAGGGCGAGCAGCGCGTTCTGCAGAAGCTCGCCGCCGGGCCTCCGATCGGCGACACCAAGGACGCCTCCCGGGTCGTGCCGCTGGAGAAGGCCGAGACCCCGGTGCAACGGCTCCTCGCGCGTGGTCTGCTGCTGCGACGCGACCCCGGCACAGTTGAGCTGCCACGAGAGATCGCACTCCAGTTCCGCGGTGAACGCCCGCTCGGCCCGATCCAGGTCACCGAGCCGAAGCCCAAGACCACCAGCCTCCAGCCGGTCAGCATCGACGCCACCGGCGGCGGTGAGGCGCTGGAACTCGTCCGGCACGTCGAGAAACTGATCACGAGCTGGTCGGCCGAACCCCCCGCGGTGCTGCGGACCGGCGGACTGGGCGTCCGCGAGCTGCGCAAGGTCGCCAAGGACCTCGACGTCGACGAACGCCGCGCCGCGCTGTTGATCGAACTCGTGGCCGGCGCCGACCTGGCCGCCAACACCGAGGCCGCCGAACCCGAGTGGGTGCCGACGACCAAGGCCGACGTGTGGCTCGCCGCGACCACCGAGGTCCGCTGGGCCACGATCGCGCACGCCTGGCTGGAGCTGCCGAGGCTGCCCGCGCTGGTCGGCCGCCGCGACGAGAAGGACAAGCTCTTCACCCCCCTCGCGGACGAGATCCGCCGTGCCCAGGCACCCCGTGACCGCCGCTGGGTCCTGGAGGCGCTGGCCGCGTTCCCCAAGGGCACGGCGATCGCGAACCCGTCGGACCTGGCCGCACTGCTCGGCTGGCGCGCGCCGCGGAAGGGCGGACGGCAGCGCGACGAGCTCGTGCGCTGGACGGTCGAGGAGGGCACCGCGGTCGGCGTGCTCGCCCTCGGTGCGATCACCAGCGCGGGCCGCGTGCTGCTCGACGAGGGCCCCGGTCACGCCGCCAAGACGCTCGGCGACGCGCTGCCCGCTCCACTCGACCACGTGCTGGTGCAGGCCGACCTGACCGTCATCGCGCCCGGCCGGCTCGAACCCGAGCTCGCGGACGAGATGGCGCTCGTCGCGGACGTCGAGTCGGCGGGCAGCGCGACCGTCTACCGGATCAGCGAGGCCACGGTCCGCCGCGCGCTCGACTCCGGGCGCACCGCCGATGAGCTGCAGGAACTCTTCAAGCTCCGCTCGCGCACGCCCGTGCCGCAGTCGCTGAGCTACCTGATCGACGACGCCGCGCGCAGGCACGGAAGGCTGCGCGGCGGCGCTGCGGGCTCGTTCCTGCGGTGCGACGACCCGGTGCTGATCAGCGAGGTCCTCGCGCACCCGGAGGCCACCCGGCTGGAGCTGCGCAGAATCGCACCGACCGTGCTGGTCAGCCCGTTGCCGCTGGCAGACGTGCTGGACGGGCTGCGCTCGGCCGGGTTCGCCCCGGCGGCGGAAGGCCCCGACGGCCAGGTGCTCGACCTGCGTCCCGGTGGACGCCGGACCACGCCGAGGCAGCGAACGGCCCGGAAAGTCGCGTCACCCCCCGTGCCCGCCGACGAGCGGTTGGGTGAACTCGTCCGGCTGGTCCGGGCCGGAGATCGTGCCGCCGCGACACCACGGGGTGAACGCGTGGCCGTCCCCGGACACCTCGGCGCCGGGCCGTCCGCCACCCTGTCGTTGCTCCAGCAGGCCGCGAGGGCGCGACGCAGAGTGCTCGTCGGGTTCGTCGACTCCCACGGCACGGCCGCGCAGCGCGTGATCGAGCCGCACGTGGTCGGAGGGGGCGTCCTCGAGGGCTACGACCACAGCTACGGAGAGGTGCTCAGGTTCCCTCTTCATCGCGTCACGTCCGCCGCATTGGTGGACGAGGACTGACGGACGGTCATCCCCCGGTAGAAACGCACGTTCATCCTTGCGTGACCGCTTCGCGACCTAGCGTCGAGTGGCGTGAGCGTTTCACGACGCTCCCTCGACGAAGGAGGAGCAGCGCAAATGGCCATCAACCGGTGGGCGCGTAGAGCCGTCCTCACCGCAACGGCATTGGCGTTCGCCTTGCCGTTCACCACAGGAACAGCGCAGGCCGACCCGATCATCGAGATTCTCGGGGACAACAACGTCAACGTGACCGTTGGCGCCTACAACAACAACGTGGACTCGATCCCCATCAGCCTGGGCGCGGGCGCGAGCCTCAACACCGGCAGCGGACTCACCCTCGACCTCGACGAGAACGAGGGCATCCAGCTCGCGTTGGACATCGGCCACGCGGACATCTGGGCCGGCGCGTCGGTCGGCGTCCCGTTCACGCACATCGGTGTCGAGGCGTCCGCCGCAGCCGCGGTCGACATGCCTGCGGCGCACGTCGCGGTCGCCCCACCGCCGGCAGCCGAACCCGAGGTGGCCGCGCCTCCCGCACCTCAGGTGGCCGCGCTGCCCGCCGAACCCGAGGCCGCACCGGTCCTCGAGTCCGCCGTCACGATCACCGACGACACCGCGGCGGTGACCGACGAGCCCAAGGGCGACGACGAGGAAGAGGACTGCCCGGACGAGGCGGGCCCGTCGGGCTGCCCCAACATCACCGCGCTGGGAATCCTCAGCGTCTGCCTGCTGCCCAACCTGGTCCAGCTGCACATCTGACGAGCCGCACATCGAGCAGGGAGGAGGCCATCAGGACGACGTGACCCAGAGCTGAGCCAGACGTGCAACGACGAGGCGAGCGCCGCACCCGAAGGTGGCGCTCGCCTCGTCTCACGTTGTGCGGTTGTCCCCGGTGAAGGAGATCAGCCGGCGCGGACGGACATCCACTGGCGCATCGCGTGCTCCACCAGCGTGATGAGCGTCTGCTTCGTCGACTGCCGGTTCCGGGCGTCACACGTCACGATCGGCACGGACTCGTCGATCGTCAACGCCTCGCGGACGTCCTCCAGCCTGTGGTGGAGGAGGCCGTCGAAGCAGTTGACACCCACGACGTACGGCAGCTGCCGGTCGTCGAAGAAGTCGATCGACGCGAACGCGTCGGCGAGACGGCGGGTGTCGACCAGCACGATGGCGCCGATGGCACCCCGCACCAGGTCGTCCCACATGAACCAGAACCGGTGCTGACCCGGTGTACCGAAGAGGTACAGGATCAGGTCGCTGTCGAGCGACACACGGCCGAAGTCCATCGCGACCGTCGTGGTGACCTTGTTCGGCGTGGCGGAGAGGTCGTCCACCCCCGCGCTGGCCTCGGTCATCACCGCCTCGGTGGTCAACGGGACGATCTCGGACACCGAGCCGACGAACGTCGTCTTGCCAACACCGAAGCCACCCGCCACCACGATCTTGGCGGAGGTCGTCGGCTTCCGTGCGCCCTCGGCGCCCTGGGGACTAGAGCCTGCGAAGCCCACTGAGCACCCTCTCCAGGAATTCCATGGAAGGCCGGTCCCCCACGACCAGACCGCCCTGGTGAATCAAAACCAATCCCATGCTTGCCATGTCGCCGATCAACACCCGCACGACGCCAAGTGGCAAGCGTAGGAGTGCCGCGACCTCGGCCACCGACCGCGTGTCCACACACAGCCCGCAGATCGACCTGTGCTCGGGAAGAACTGCGGCATCCCGTTCGAGGCCACGCTCGCTGGTCGAGATCAAAGCCTCGATGGCGAGGTCGTAGTCGGGTCGTGTGCGTCCACCGGTGCGTGTGTACGGCCGCACCAGTGAACCCGAGTCCGCAGAAGAAGTTTCCTCCGGACGCACAGCGGACTGCGCACCGGTGCTGTACACCGGCTGCGGCCCGGTGGTGTACGGCAACTGTTCCGGCACGGCGTCCGGCATCTCGTGCTGGCCGAAGAGGTCCGCACCGGGGCCACCGAACAACCCGGTGCCGTACCCGCCGTCTATGTCGAACCGGTTCGGCACGTCGTCGTACGGATACGACGACGAGTCATCCACCTCACGCTGAGACATATCGCCTAGCCCTTGCCCTGTAACCCGCTCATCGTGGGGTGCGTCCTCGGCTTCCTCTGGTTCTTGGGGGATCGCGTCAGGCTCGTCGAACTGGAACCCACCAGCGGCCCACTCCTGGTAGTTGAAGTTCCTACCGAAGCCCCGGCCTCTAGCGCCAGATCTTCCAGCCATCTCTTCTCACCCCTGAACTGCCAGTGAGGTCTAGCGACGGACCACGCCCTGAAGCTGCGCGCGCAGCTCAGGGGTGAGTTGTTGACCGACTCTCTCCACCAAAAGCGTCATCTCGTAGGCCACCAGGCCGATGTCACAGTTTGGTGCCGCCAGGACGGCGAGACACGAGCCGTCACTGATCGACATGAGGAACAGGTAGCCCCGCTCCATCTCGACCACGGTCTGGTTGACCCCGCCTGCCTCGAAGCAGCGGGCAGCACCCTGTGTGAGGCTGACCAGCCCTGACGCGACGGCGGAGAGCTGCTCTGCACGGTCCCTGGGCAGACCCTGGGACCCCGCGAGCAACAGCCCGTCCGCGGACACCACGACGGAATGTGCCACGCCGGGCACCCTCCGCACGAAGTCGGTGATAAGCCAACCAAAGCTGCCTGGCTGCGCTGCGGTCGTCACTCCTGCTCCTCGTTCTGCCGGCTCGATTGGTCACCAGCGTATGCCTCGATCAATGCGTGCCGGCCTCGCTTGACACCACTCTGCAGGCTCGACATCCGTCCGCGCACCGCATCCGCCGAACGCGGAGGCAGCGGCGGGCGCTGGGCCGTCTGCGACAGGGACTGCGGCTTGGGTGCCGCCGAACCTGGCACTAGTTGAGCCTTCGGTGTCCGTTTTGGCAATCCTGCCGTTGTCTTCGTCTCCGGCGCCTTGTTCAACAACGCCTGAGCCGCGTGCCATCCCTCATCGGCAGGTGATTGCCAAGCCGACTCAGACGTGGGCGCCGCCGCTGGAGTCTCCTCCACAACGGGCTCCGGTTCCACAACTCGCTCCTGCTCGGCGGGTGCGGTCACAACTTCTTCGACCGCTGGCTGCACCTTCGCGCGCGGCTGGCGCACGGGCAGACCGGCAGCCGACGTGGTGGTGGGTGCCACCGCCGGTACAGGCTTCGGTTTGCGGGTCGGCAGCTCCGGCTCAGGCCCGTCCGAGAGGGGAGGGGTCGTCACCGGCTCGTCGATGTACTCGACACCACCCTTGTCGGTGTTGCCGAGGCGGTCGACGCTGCTGCCGAGCCTGGACTCGACACGTCCGTTGGACTCCGCGGGTTCGGGCGAGCTCTCGGCGGACGGCGGAACCGGCGCCGCGGAGGACGCCGAGGTCTCGCTGCCGACGGCCTGGAACCACTGCGACAGAACGGCCTCGTAGATCGGCAGGCGTTCGGTCGGGGCGTCCAGGTCGTGCTCGACCTGCTTGCGGGAGGCTTCCGAGGTGCCGTTGCGGTGCGCGAGTTCGGTGTCCACCGGGGCCCGCGAGACACCGTTGCTCGATGCCGGTTCCGCGTCGAGCGGAGAGATCGGCACGAACTGCGTGGTCTCGTAGCCCGGCTCGAAGGAGATCTCGCCGCCGTCGTCTTCCTGGCGGTCCTCGTAAGCCGTGAAGAGGGTCGGTTCGCCGAAGGAGCCCTCTGGCTCAACGGCTGCCAGCTGGTCGCGCCGCCACCGTTCGGACGGCGTCGAGTCCTGCGCCAAAATCTCGTTCTGGGCGGGCGTCTCGTTGTAGACGGGGATCCCCGTGGCGCCCGCACCGGTGTCGGTGAGTGCGCTCGGGACGAAGCTGACCGGAATGCTCGGGTTGCTCGGGCTCGACTCGTCGATCCTCGGCTGGGTGCCGGTGGCCCCGCCGAACGCGCCCGCGATACCGCTCGCCCTGGTGGCCGTGGTGCCGATCTCGGTGGTGAGCTCGGCCGAGGCCAGGCCGGGAGCCGGGGTCGGCATGCCGAACGCGGCGGCCAGCCCACTGGAGCCGGACGGCGGGGTCGAGGGGCCTGCCTGACCGGGGATCGCGATGAGCGTCTCCGGCACGATGACGAGTGCGGTCGTGCCGCCCTCGATGTCCTCGTTGCCGCGCAGGCGGACCTTGATGTCGTGGCGCTTGGCGAGCCGCGCGACCACGTACAGGCCCATTCGGCGGGAGACGGCGACGTCGACGTCCGGCGGGTCGGCCAGACGCTCGTTGGCGTCGAGGATCTCCTGGTCGCCCATGCCCACACCGCGGTCCTGGATCTCGATCGCCAGCTCACCCTTGCGGGTCTTGGCCGTGCGAACGGTGACCTTGGTGACCGGGTCGGAGAACGCCGTGGCGTTGTCCAGCAGCTCGGCGATGAGGTGCACAAGGTCGTTGACCGCGCGGCCCTGGACGGTGAGGTCCGGGGTCTGGCCGACCTGCACGCGGGCGTACTGCTCGACCTCGGAGACCGCGGCGCCGAGGACCTCGGCGGCCGGGACGGGCCGGGTCAGGCGCCGCGAGAGGTCCGTGCCCGAGAGAACCAGCAGGTTCTCCGAGTTGCGGCGCATACGAGTGGCGAGGTGGTCCAGCTCGAACAGCGAGGCCAGCTGGTCCGGGTCCTGCTCGTCCTGCTCGAGCCGGTCGATCAGGTTCAGCTGGCGTTCGACCAGCGCCTGCGAACGGCGGGACAGGTTGACGAACATCGCGTTGACGTTGTCACGCAGGAGGGCCTGCTGGGCGGCCAGTCGCACCGCTTCACCGTGCACCGCGTCGAACGCGCGCGCCACCTGACCGATCTCTTCACGCGTGTGCACCGGCACCGGTTCGACGGCGGTCTTGGCCGCGTCCTCCGGGTTCGGGTCCGCGAGGATCCGCTCGACCGCGTCCGGAAGACCGTGGTCGGCGACGTCGAGGGCGGTGCGGCGCAGCGTGCGCAGCGGGTTGAGGATCGAGCGGGCGACGAACAGCGCCATCAGCAACGCGAGCGCGAGGACCGCGAGCACGATGCCGGACTGGATGTACGCGCTCTGACGGGCGTTGCCGGCAGCGACGTCCGTCTTGTTCTGCAGCTGCTCGACCAGCAGGTTCTCGACGTCACGGGTCAGGTTGACCGTCAGCGTGGCGGCGATGTCCCACTTCTCGGACGTCAGCTGCGTGAAGTCCTTCTTGCCGGTCTGGGACTGCTGGTTGATCGCCGATTCCTGCATGTCGTTCGCGGTGTCGACGATGAGGCCGGTGACGGTGTCGTCGTAGATCTTGGCCTGTTCGGGCGTCGCGGACTTGCGGAAGTCGTTTCGTGCCGCTTCGAGCTCGGCGTCTGCTGCCTGCAGGGCACGCAGCTGTTGCGGCGAGAACGCCTTGCGCTGGAAGACGTCGAGGAGAATCGCCCGCTTGAGGGACTCCTGCTCCTTGATGCGCGCGATGGCGTTCGTCGTCAGGTGCAGTCGCACCAGCTCGGGGTCGTTGATCTCGGAGATCGTCTGCTCACCGAGGTTGATGAGCGTCTCGATGGACTCCGAGTAGGTCCGCTGGACGGCTTCCGCGGGGTACTGCGTGTCGCGCACCGAGTTGCGGAGGCTGTTCAGGCGGTTGAGCTGGTTGAACGCGACCTGGAACCGCTCGACGGCGGCAGGGTTCAGGTCGGAGCTGAGCTCGGCGATCTTGTTGCTGAACGCCTCGCTGGTGTCGTTGACGCGGCGCAGCTGGCGCTCGAGGACGACGCGGTCGACCTTCTTGTTCGACGCTACGTAGCTGACCGACAGGTCGCGCTCACGCTGCAGCTGCTGCACCAGGTCCGCGACCGCTGTCTCCAGGCGGATCTGGTTCGCGAGGTTGTTGAACTCCGTCGCGTTCTGAAGGTCGGTGCGCACACGCAGACCACCCAGGGCGAGCGCACAGACCGTCGGGATCATCAGGACGGCGAGCAGCTTCGTGCGCAACCGCCAGTTGCGCAGGCGCCAGGGCGCGGATCGGGCGGCAGGTCCTGATCCGGGTCCGGTTCCGAGGTCGGCCTTCACCACGTCCGGTGTCGCCGTCACGGTTCCGTTACCCAGCGCAGCCAGTCCGTCACCCGATTCGGGCCTTTCGGAGCGTGTGGTGTCACCCACGCCAAACTGGCTGGGACCTCTCTCACGTCGGGCCACTCTGGGCTTCCTCTTCCAGCAGCAGTGTCCCGGTCTCTCCCCAGGACCGAGCATGGACTCGTCAAACGGGCCGAATTGCAGCACAGGGGCCGTGCGCCCGGTGAGGCGCCCTACCCCGTTCTGAAGACACGTCGGTCTACTACAACCTGTGCCACCCGGCGGGGAGCGTAATGGCCACCCCCTCCTCGGGGGAAGTCTCCAGAAGCACTCACCGTATCGAGACGGGGTGTCGTTTCATACGTTCAGGTGGTTAACATCCCCGGTTGTCGGCACGCCCCATGTCCGTCCGAACGCGCTGTTCGGACTGCGGACTACCTGGTCTGTGGCGACACTCACTGATCATTTGATGCTACTCAAGGCCTACCGGCGAGAGGTGCCATGGCTACCCGAGCCAAAGCTCTGCGGCTTGCCGCAGTGCTCATCACGTGTGTTCTGACCGCGAGCTGCAGCCTGTTCGGAAGTTCGTCGAACGGCGGGAACGCGGACGTGGAGCGCAACATCCTGCGCATCGGCGTAATGCCGGTCGTCGACGTGGCCCCGCTGCGAATCGCGCTGACCGAGAAGCTGTTCGAGAAGGCCGGTCTGCAGGTCAACCTGGTCACCCAGCCCAGCGAGGCCGAGGCGATCAAGCAGCTGGACACCACGCTCGACATCACGTGGGCCACGCACGTCAGCCTCTTCCGCTCCGTTGCCGAAGGCACCGAACTGCAGCTGCAGGGCGAGGCCTACCAGGCAGGCCCGAACTCGATGGCGCTGGTCACGTCCGCTGCGTCGGACTACGACGACCCGGGCAAGAAGCCCCAGCCGACCATCGCCGTGAGCAGCGAGACCGACATCGGCGCGCTGACCACGCGTGCCGTGCTGGACACCGCCGCGGTCGAGAAGCAGAAGATCAAGTTCCGGCCGATGCCGTTCGGCGACATGGAGAAGGCGCTGAAGGACGGGTCCGTCGACGCGGCCTTCATGATCGAGCCGTTCATCACGAAAGCCCAGCGCAACATCGGTGCGAAGATCCTCACCGACACCGCGCGGGGCCCGACACTCGACTTCCCGCTGTCCGGCTACGCGGCGACGAAGAAGTTCGCCGAGGCGAACCCGAAGACGCTCAAGGTCTTCCGCGAGGTGCTGCGTGAGGCACAGCAGCGCGCACAGGCCAACAAGCTGGCCGTGCAGGACTCGCTGACCAGCTACGCCGACGTCGACCAGCCGACCGCCGCGCTCGTGTCCGTGGGCACGTTCCCGCTGTCGCTGAACCCGATCCGGCTCCAGCGGGTCGCCGACATGATGGACACCGAGGACGTGCTGTCCGGTCGTCTGGACGTGCAGCAGCTTTTGCCGCCGGGCACGACGAATTAGTTGTCGCAGTACATGAAACGCAGTACATGAAAAAGGCGGGCCGCTTTTCACGGCCCGCCTTTTTTCACTTGCCCTCTGCGACGCTCACGCAGTACGTGATTCCGGGCGCCGGCTCGGCGTAGGAGATGGCCGTCGCCTCACCGCACTCGGCGGTCGCGGCCTTGACCGACTTCTCGATCTTTAGAACCTTCGTGATGGCGAACTCGTTGGGGGTCGCCGGGCACGTGATGGGCTTCATGCCATCCATGTTGATCTTGACGAGCTCCTCCTGGTAGCACTTGCCCTCTTCGAGCTTCTCGACCAGGCAGAGCTTCAGGCTGGAGCCGCGCCGACCGGACTCGGTGTACTCGGCGTAGTCCTCGCTCGGGCACGCCTCGGTGGTGCTCTTGGTGACCTTGGCGATGATGTAGTTCGCGTCGGTCGCACCGCAGTCGACCTTCTTGTACTTCGGGCTCATCGTGGTGCCGGTGACGCTCGCGCACTCACCGGGCTTCTCGTCCGGCGTGGAGATGGCGTTGATGCCACTGCCGATGCCGAACTTCACGACCGCGATGACGCCCGCGATCAGCACGAACCCGAGGATCGAGCCGATGATCTTGCCGGCGCCACCCTTCTTCGGCGGCTGCGCGTACGGCATGGGCTGGCCGGGCGGCATGCCACCGGGCGGCATCCCTCCGGGCGGCATCCCTCCGGGCGGCATCCCTCCGGGCGGCATCCCTCCGGGCGGCATCCCTCCGGGCGGCGGGCCGTAGGGGTCGCCACCGGGAGGCGGGCCGTACTGACCGGGCTGACCCGGCTGACCTGGCTGTCCCGGCTGTGCGTAGGGCTGCGGTTGCTGACCGTACGGCTGCTGCGGCTGCCCACCGGGAGGCGGGCCGTAGGGCCCAGGCTGCTGCGGGTAGTTGGGGGTGGTCACTGGATTCCTCTCCGATGGGGCGTGCGAAAGACGGCAAAACCGGAGCCGTTGGGACCCGGCTCCGGTTTCGGGAAAGCTGACTGGCCGAGCCATTCGCGCACGTCACTGCGCCGAACGGCCCACGCCCCCCGACACGGCCGGAGGCTGAGATTGCCACGCGGGCAAAAAATCCGCCGGGGCTTTACGGAAACGTTACGACCACTTGGTGACCGGGCGGTCGCTACGCGCGACTGAGGCAGTAGGTGAGCTTCACCGCGGGGTATGAACGGGTCTCCTCGCCCGGCCCGCACGACGGTGGCGGCGCATCCCGACTGGCCTTGGTCACCTGGAAGACGTCCTGGTCACCGCAGTCCACGGCGTCGAGGTCGTAGCCGGACCTGGCCTCGGGGTAGCACTCGCCGACGTCGTAGAGCGGGGCCAGGCAGAACCGGACCTTCGGGTCGATGCGCCGCACGGGCACCCAGCTCAGGTCCTCGCCGTTGGGGCAGGACTGCGCCGCGGCCACGGTGCCCTCGACGACGTAGTTCGCGTTCGCCGAGCAGTCGACGGCCTCGTAGCGGCCGATGTCGCCGGTGAGGGAGGCGCAGTCGCCCTGCTTCGGCGGCTGGACCGGGGTGAGGAACTCGGAGATGCCGTAGATCGCGACCGCGGCGACGACCAGCGTGATCCCGTAGGTCAGCACCTGCTTGGCCACGCTCGTCCTGGGCGCGGTCTCCTCGTTCATCACGCCGCAGAGGGTCCCATGTGGACCACGGACCGCGGCGGGCCTTCAGCAGAAAACGACCGCGCGGAAGATCACTGCTTGTCGCCGCGCTCGAGGCAGAAGGTGACGGCGGGTTCCGGGAAGACCGCCGCGCGCGCGTCTCCGCAGGCTGCGCGGTCGGTCTTGCCGGTGAGCACCTTGGCGACCTTCACCGAGTCCTTGGTGGTGCAGTCGACCTTGGCGATGCCGCTGTTGGCGTCCTGCCCGTAGCAGGCGCCCTCGACGAAGTTCGGCATCAGGCAGAGCACCGAGTCGCCCGTGTACGTCGAGTAGTCCATGCCGCCGGACGGGCACTTCTGCTCGTTGAACGGCAGAATCTTGGCGATCTTGACGGTCGCCTGCTCCGAGGCGCAGTCGAGCGCCTGGTAGCTCGGGTTGTCCTGGCTGCCGGAGATGCGCGCGCAGTCGCCCACCTGGGCCGCCTGCGCCGCGCCACCGAGCTGGTTCAGCACGAACCCGCCGAGCAGGACGAGCGCAAATACAACGGCGATACCCAGGCCGACCTTCTTCATGGCCTGGGTATCGGCGTCAGCGGGTGGTCAACTCAACCGAGTTCACCCGATCAGGAGCCTTCGTGGACGCCCATGCAGTACACGGAGGCCGGCTCGCTGAACCGCAGCTCGCTCGAACCCTCCGGGCAGACCGTGCCCTCCTCTGGCAGACCGTCGACCTTCTTCACGATCTTCACCGGCGACTCGGTCGTGCACGCCTCCGCCTTGAACGCGCCGTCGTCGCCCGAGGTGTAGCACTTGCCCTCGGCCAGGTTCGGCATCAGGCACAACGAGTCGCCACCGTCCTTGACCGGCTCGTAGATGCCCTCCTCCGGGCACGGCTCGTCGGCGTTCTTCAGGACCTTGGCGACCTTGTGCGTCGCAGCCGCGTCGCCACAGCTCTTGGACGAGACGTTCCAGTCGCCGTCCGGCTTGTCCACGTCTTTGGGCGAGGCGCTCACGCAGTCGCCGACCGCGGTGCCGTTGAGCGCGGTGACCGCCCAGGCGCCGGCGCCGACCAGGACGATCGCCAGCACGGCGACGATGACCGGCTTCAGCCACTTGTTCTTGGCGGGCGGCTCGTCGCCGCCCCCGAAAGCCGACGAGACCACGGCCGGGGGCTCCTCGGCCTCGATCTCCTCCGGCTCGGTCTCCTCGGCCTCGGCGGTGTCCGGCGCGGGCTCTGCCGCGGTCTCCACGACCTCGGTGTCCGCGGTCCCGGTCTCCTCGGGAGCCGGTGCTGACGACGCCTTCGGCTCGACGGGATCGGTCGACTCGGTGCTCATGCGCGAGAAACTACGACACGCGGTGTTGGCTGCGTGTGTCGCCTCACACTTGTTATCGCCAGTTGACGCAGGTCGAACGCATTTGGCGTCGTCAGGGAGACTTGTACCCGTGACCGATGGCCCCCTGATCGTCCAGTCGGACAAGACGCTGCTGCTCGAGGTCGACCACCCGCTCGCCGACGACGCACGCACGTCCATCGCGCCGTTCGCCGAGCTGGAGCGCGCACCCGAGCACGTGCACACGTATCGCGTGACGCCGCTGGCCTTGTGGAACGCCCGCGCGGCAGGCCACGACGCCGAGCAGGTGGTGGACGCGCTGGTGCGGTTCAGCCGCTACCCGGTGCCGCAGCCGTTGCTGGTGGACGTGGTCGACACCATGAGCCGGTTCGGGCGGCTGGTGCTGACGAACAACCCGGCGCACGGGCTCGTGCTGCACTCCAACGACCGTGCGGTGCTCGAAGAGGTGCTGCGCAACAAGAAGATCGCGCCGATGTTCGGGGCGCGGATCGACGACGACACGGTGATCGTGCACCCGAGCGAGCGCGGGCGGCTCAAGCAGCTGCTGCTCAAGGTCGGGTGGCCCGCGGAGGACCACGCCGGGTACGTCGACGGCGAGGCGCACGCGATCGAGCTGGACGAGACCGACTGGAAGCTGCGCGACTACCAGCGGCTCGCGGCCCAGGCGTTCTGGGCCGGTGGCTCCGGCGTCGTCGTGCTGCCGTGCGGCGCGGGCAAGACGCTCGTGGGCGCGGCGGCGATGGCCGAGGCGCAGGCGACCACGTTGATCCTGGTCACGAACACCGTGGCGGGGCGGCAGTGGAAACGGGAGCTGATCGCGCGCACATCGCTCACCGAGGAGGAGATCGGCGAGTACTCGGGTGAGCGCAAGGAGATCCGGCCGGTCACGATCGCGACCTACCAGGTGATCACCCGCAAGTCGAAGGGCGAGTACAAGCACCTGGAGCTGTTCGACTCGCGCGACTGGGGCCTGATCGTCTACGACGAGGTCCACCTGCTGCCGGCGCCGGTGTTCCGGATGACCGCTGACCTGCAATCGCGTCGTCGGCTTGGTCTCACGGCGACTTTGGTGCGCGAGGACGGCCAGGAAGGCGACGTCTTCTCGTTGATCGGGCCGAAGCGGTACGACGTGCCGTGGCGCGACATCGAGGCGCAGGGGTGGATCGCTCCCGCCGAGTGCACCGAGGTCCGGGTGACGCTGACGGACAACGAGCGGCTCCAGTACGCGACGGCAGAGCCCGAGGAGCGCTACAAGCTCTGCTCGACCGCGCGGACCAAGATTCCCGTGGTCCGAAGGGTGCTCGAGCAGCATCCCGACGAGCCGGCTCTGGTGATCGGTGCTTATCTGGACCAGCTCGACGAGCTTGGCGAGGAACTGGGGGCGCCGGTGATCAAGGGATCGACGAAGAACAAGGAGCGCGAGGAGCTGTTCGACAAGTTCCGTCGCGGCGAGCTGCGCACGCTCGTGGTCTCGAAGGTGGCGAACTTCTCCATCGACCTGCCAGAGGCCTCGGTCGCCATCCAGGTGTCCGGCACGTTCGGTTCGCGCCAGGAGGAGGCGCAGCGCCTCGGCCGGATCCTGCGGCCGAAGGGTGACGGGCGGCAGGCGCACTTCTACTCGGTCGTCGCGCGCGACACGCTCGACACCGACTACGCGGCGCACCGGCAGCGGTTCCTGGCGGAGCAGGGCTACGCGTACAAGATCGTCGACGCGGACGACCTGGTCGGATGACGTTCTGGTGGATGTGGAACCCGGCCGGGACCGTGCCTGTGCGGCGGTTCCGGTCGGAGGAGTCGCTGGCCCGCTCGGCTCCAGAGGGCCAGGTGGTCCGGTCGGACGACTTCGCGTGCTCGGAGCAGCGCCGCCGTGCCACGGCCGTGCGGTCGGACTTCCTGCGCGTCACGGGTGACCCGGTGCAGGTCGCGCTGGTCGAGCAGCGGCTGTGGGCGCTGCTCGTGGCTCTGCGCCGGTCTCAGCCTCTCCGCGACGCGCTGGCGACCGCGATCCCCAAGGCCGGGCGGGCTGCCCTGGTCGCCGAGCCCTCGCGCGAACTGGCCGAGTTCGACCGGCGCTTCGACCAGTTCGCGGCGGCGTTGCAGGTGTTGGTCACCGACCCGACGCCGGAGCAGCTCCGCCACACCGCCGCTCTGGACTAGGACACGAGAGCAGGGATCTCCGCGACGCTGCCGAGCAGGTGCGTGTGCGGGTGGAGCTTCAGCTCGTCCTCCGTCTGGCCGCCGCTCAGCACCCCGACCACGAAGCCCGCGCCCGAGTTCGTGCCCGCTTCCAGGTCACGCACGGTGTCGCCGGCCGTCAGGACGCGCCGTACGTCGCGCGTGCCGGTCAGCTCCATCGCCCGGTAGATCATGTACGGCGCCGGGCGGCCCGCCGGCACGTCGTCCACGCAGACGACCGCGTCCAGCACGTCCTCGCCCCAGCCCAGCACTTCGAGCAGCCCGTCCACGATCGGCCGGTCGAAACCGGTCGTCAACGCGACCTTCACACCGTTCGATCGCAGTTGCGCCAACGCTTCCGGCGCTCCGGGGATCGGCGTCGGCGGCGTAGCAGGCCGAGAGTCGCTCGTGGAAGTCCTTGAACTCGGCGTCCACAATGGACCTGCCCAGCATCGAGGAGATCGCCTCGTACTTGTCGGCGCCCATCCAGTCGCCGACGTCGCTCGCGTCGCCGCCCGCCGCGATCACGGTGTCCGCCAACGCTTTGTACACCAGTCCATGTTCCTCCACGGTGGTGCCGGCGATGTCCAGCACCACGAGGTCGACCTTCACGAAGCCCTCCAGTGCCGCAGCAGCGCCGGTTGCGCCTGCTGGGAGTTCTCGATCGAAAAGCTGACCATGTCCGGGCGGTAGCGGTCGTCGGAGTGCTCGACCGGACGTCCGTCCACACCGGACGCACAGCGCCGTTCACGCAGAAGTGGTGCGCCCAAGGCGACTTCGAGCAGCTCGCTGTCCTGCTCGTCCGCCGCGACGGCGTCGATCTGGTGCCGGGCGACCGTCATGTCGACGCCCTGCTCCCCCAGGTACTGGTAGAGCGAGCCGCTGTCGCAGTCGAAGTCGAACAGCAGGCGCCCCACCGGTTCCACGAACGTCGTGCGCTCCAGCATCGTCGGCCGGCCGTCGATCAGCCGCTGCCTCAACAGCTGCACGACCGGCGTGCCCTCGTCGAGCTGCAGCGCGTCCGCGATGTCGGCGTCGGCGGGCCGGCGGGCGATCTCCAGGGTTCGTTGCCCTGGCACGTGGCCAAGACCGGCAGCCCAGCTGGAGAACGACAGGAACGTCTCGAACGGCTGGGAGAGCGTGTGCCTGCGCACCACCGCGGGCTTGCCGCGCCCGCCGCCGATCATGCCCTCCGCGCGCAGCGTCGTGAGCGCCTGCCGGACCGGTGCGCGCGAAGCTTCCCAGTGCGCGCACAACTGCGATTCGGACGGCACGGGATCGCCGACGGCCAGCTCACCCGAGGCGATGCGGCGGCGCAGATCGGCCGCGATGCGCTCGTGCAGGGGCATCTCCACGCAGGCAACCATACATGTCATAACAAGTCTGAACACCAAGTGAACACATCAGAACAGCCATTGCATCTGCTTTGCGAGCCACCCATCGTTCTTGTCATGACAAGTGTGGACCTGGTGGTCGTCGGCGCGGGCGTCGTAGGCCTCGCGCACGCCTGGCACGCGGTGCGGCGGGGTCTCTCCGTCACCGTGGTCGAGCGCGACGAGCACGCGGTCGGGGCTTCCGTGCGCAACTTCGGGCACGGCTGCTTCACCGCTCAGGACGGAGTGGCGTTCGAGTACGCGATGACCGCGCGCGAGGAGTGGCTGAAGCTCGGTCGCGAGGCCGGCTTCTGGCTGCGCGAGTGCGGAACCGTCGTCAAGGCCCGTCACGACGACGAACGCGCTGTGCTCGAAGAGCTCGCCTCCGTCCGTGAGATCTCGTTGACCGACGAAGGCGCGTTCCTGCCGTTGGACATCCGCGTCAACCCGCGCGAGGCCGTGCACTCGATCGCGGCGCTGCTGGCCTCACGCGGTGTCACGTTCCTCTGGTCCACCAACGTGTTGACGGTCGAGCCCGGCCTGGTCCGCACCTCTCGCGGCGAGATTGCCTGCCGCGCGGCGGTGGTCGCGGTCGGGCACGACGTCGACAGGTTCTTCCCGGACATCGCGGAGGAACGCCAGATCCAGCGCTGCCGGCTGCGGATGCTGCGCGTCGCGCACGGCGGTGTGATCGACCCGGCCGTGCTGACCGGGTTCTCGATGTTGCGCTACGAGGCGTTCGCGCGGTGCCCGAGCACTCAGCTCGTCCGTGAACGCCTCTCGCACGACCACCCCGAACTGGTCGAAGCCGGGCTGAACCTGATGTTCACCCAGCTCCCCGACGGCTCGCTCACGATCGGCGACACCCACCACTACAGCCGCACGGTCGACCCGTACCGGCCGGAGGACCTCGACGACCTGGTCCTCACCGAGACGGCTCGGCTCCTCGGTGTGCCCTCGCTGCACGTGCTCGAACGCTGGCGCGGCGTCTACGCGTCGGCCCCAGAACCCTTCCTGACCGCGACGCCCGCTCCTCGGGTCCGGGCTGTCTCGGTCACCTCCGGCATCGGCATGACCACCGCGCTCGGCCTCGCCCCGGCCGTGCTCGACGACCTCCTCCAGGAGCTGTGACGTGAAAACGCATCGCCAGCACCTCGGCGGCGTAGTCGTCGACGATCTGCAGCTCGACCTCGCAGCCGAGCTTGCGGGTCAACGCCTTGGCGAGCACCTCGTAGGCGGGCTTGAGCTTGTCGGGGGCCGCGTACGGCTCGACGCCGAACCGCACGCGGCCGTTGTTCGGGCAGCCCTCGCCGCTGGAGGAGTTCGTTGTGCCGCAGGCGGTTGCGCAACGGCAAGCTGGAGCTGGCCGAGTTCGGCCCGCTCGGCTACGTCTTCGCCTCGCAGAAGGCCAAGGCCGAGCCGCTGGCGTCGTTCGCCGACGGCACCGGCAAGCTCACCAGCTACACCGCGGGCATCTGGGTCTCCAAGGACTCGCCGGCGCGCAAGATCGAGGACCTCGCCGATCTGGCGGTACTTCGAGGTGTCGAACTTGTCCTTGGCCGACGCCGGCGTCTGGCTGTTGATCTCGGCGGCGTCGACCTTGGTTTTGGTCAGCGCGAGCATCGCTTCGGGGTGGCCACCGGCGTAGTCGAGCTTCACGTCCGCGACGCCGACCTTCCTCGTGGTGCTGCTTCTCGTTGTTGTGGTCGACCAGGCGTCTGCGTTCGTGCGCAAGCGGCTAGTAGTGC
>NZ_JYJG01000121.1 GCF_000955955.1 Lentzea aerocolonigenes | reverse complement strand
CGTCTAGAGGTCCTTGACCCGCTCGCTCCTGTCGTCCTTCGGCGCCGTGTCCTGCGGGTCCAGCACGTCGACCTGCGACGGGTCCTCCTCGGCGTCGGCGTCCGACACCAGCGACCGGATCCCGGAGTTCAGCACCGCCAGCAACGGCACCGCGAGCAGTGCCCCGGCGATCCCGCCCGCGACCAACCCGACGGCGATGGCGACCACCACCGCCAACGGGTGCAGCTTCACCGCCCGCCCGAGCAACAACGGCTGCAGCACGTGCGACTCCAGCTGCATCACGCCGATGAGCACGGCAAGAACGACCAAGGCCGCGATCGGCCCGTTGGTCACCAACGCGATCAAGACCGCCACAGCGCCCGTGAACACCGCACCGATGATGGGAATGAACGCTCCGAGGAACACCAACGCGGACAACGGCACCACGAGAGGCACGCCGATGATCGCCAGTCCGATACCCACACCGAGAGCGTCCACAACCGCGACAGCAGCCGTTGCGCGCACATAAGAAACGAGAGAGCCGAACCCGCGACGCCCGGCAACGTCGACACGAGGCCGCACGTCACGAGGCACCGCACGGATCACGAACCGCCAGATCCCGTCCCCGTCGTGCAGGAAGAAGATGAGCGTGAAGAGCGCCAGCAGCAGCCCGGTGAGCGCCTCACCGACGGTCGCCGCGGTCGTCAGGGCACCGGACGTGATCTCCGCCTGGTTCTCCTTGATCGTCTTCACGATGTCGTTGAGGTAGTTCTGCAGCTGCTGGTCCGACAGGTGCGCGGGCCCGTCCTTCAGCCACCGCTGAATGGTGTCCAGCGACGCGCCCACCTGCGACTGCAGCTCGGGAAGGCCGCGGGAGAACTCGCTGATCACGAACGTCAGCACGCCGCCCAGCACCCCGATGCCGAGGATCATCATCACCGTCGTCGCCACGCCGCGCGGCACCCGCCACTCGACGAGCTTCGCCACGCCGGGGGACAGCAGGGCGGCGAGCAGGAGGGCGATTGCGATGGGGATCACGATCGACGCGAGGAAACCCAGCACGTACGCGACCACGTACAACGCGGCCACCACAACGACGAACCGCCAGCTCAGCGCGGCACTCACCCTCAGCAGAAGAGGAACGCGGCTGCTGATCTCCGACTCCGGTGCGCTCACATGCCTCACGTTAACTGTTCAGCCTCTCGCCAAGCCGGAACCTGATAGGGATGATCCGTTCGTCAGGGGAGGACGAGAGTGATCAAGCCGGAAGACTTGACCGACGTCGAACGCCAGGTCGCAGGGGCCTACGCGGGCGGCACCGAGATCGACCTGACCGGGCGGAGCGTCCGCGGCGAGGTGCTGACCGGGCTGCTGACCGGCATGTACCGCGTTCCGCGCAAGGGATTGCCAGCCCTGCGACTGCAAAACGCGCGGATCACCGGCAAGTTCGAGCTCGAAGGCACCAGGGTCACCCGCGTCATCGACCTCACCCACTGCGCGTTCGAGGAGTCGCTCGACCTCCGCATGGCCCGCCTCATCGGGCTCAGGCTCCGCGGCACCCGCGTGCCCGGACTGCAGGGCCGCAACCTCAGGGTGTTCAGCGACCTGGTCCTCGAAGCCGGCTTCACCTGCACCGGCACGGTCGACCTCACCGACGCGGCGGTCGACGGCACCCTGCGGCTCGCCGGCGCGGTGCTGCGTTCCAACAGCGAGCACGCGTTCCTCGGCGCGAGGCTGCGGGTCAGCGGATCCGTCCAGGCCATCGCCATGCGGGCCAACGGCGAGGTCAGACTCCGCGGCGCGGCGATCGGCGGCAGCGTCCACCTCGGCGGCGCGCGGCTGGTCAACACCGGCCGGGACGCGCTGGAGGCGTCCGGCATCGTCGTCGCGGGCAACTTCTTCTGCAACGCCGAGGGCGGCCGGTTCACCGCGGACGGCCGGGTGCTGCTCGACGGCGCCCGCGTCGGCGGCAACCTCGAGTTCACCGGCGCCCGCCTGCACTCCACCCACCGCGTCGACAACCAGGTGCTGGTCCTGCCGCACGGGTTGGCGGACGAGGCGGCGACGCTGGTGGCCGACCGCATCAAGGTCGAGGGCAACGTCGAGCTCGACAACGGCTTCACCTCCACCGGCACGGTCCGGCTGCCGAACGCGAGCGTCGGCGGCTATCTGCGGCTCTCCGGCGCGGTGATCGGTCCGCGCGAGGTCGCCGAGGAGCTGGCCGGTGACGTCACCAACCGCATCCCGGTGGCGATTCACGCGGACGGCTTGCAGGTCAGGGGCGATGTCGAGGCGCGAAGTGCGGCCAACAACGGCGGCACGCGCACCCCGCCGTTGCACACCTACGGCCAGGTGCGGCTGTCGAACGCGCACATCATGGGCAGTGCCAGCATGTCCGGCGTGTCACTGCACGGGCCGGGCATCGACGTCCTGTTCGCCGACCGCCTCGAGATCGGCGGCACGCTCTTCCTGCGCGAGCTGAAGGCGAAGGGCTCGGTCCGCCTCCAGAACGCGAACATCGGCTCCACCCTCGACATGTCCGGCGCCGAGCTGACCCTGCCGCGGTTGCGTCCCAACGGCACGCAGAAGCCGTCGCTCGACGCCCGTGCCATCACGATCGGCAAGGACCTCCTCTGCAGCCGCGGGTTCACCGCGGTCGGCGGCGTGCGGCTGCGGCTGGGCGAGGTCGGCAAGATGGCGACGTTCAGCGACTCGCACCTCGGTTCGACGGCCGCGGACATCGCGCTCAACGCCTACGGCCTCACCGTGCACCAGTTCCGCCTGCACATCCCAGAGGGCCAGCAGCCCAAGGGCAAGGTCGTGCTGAGCAGGCTCAAGGCTGTCTCGGTGACCGACGGTCCTGGGCTGTGGGACGCGGAGGGCGGCGTCGCCGTCGACGACTTCGAGTTCGCCGGCATCACCGCAGACCCGGACGTGCCCGTGGAGACCCGGCTGAGGTGGCTGCTCAAGGTGCAGCCGGACTTCGCGCCCGGACCGTACGAGCAGCTCGCCGCCGTCTACCAGCAGGGCGGTGAGGAGGAGCTCGCCCAGAAGGTCCAGCTGGAGAAGCAACGGCGGCGCTACTCCGAGCTCGGCCGCGCGGGCCGGGTCTGGGGCGCGGTGCAGCGGTGGACGGTCGGGTACGGCTACCGCCCGTGGCTCGCGATCTGCTGGCTCGGCGTGTTCTGGCTGGGCGGCGCGCTCTGGTTCAACTGGCACCCGATGCTCAAGCTCAACAAGGACGAGGACCCGGTGTGGAACGCCTGGCTCCTGTCACTCGACCTGCTGCTGCCCATCATCGACTTCGGTCACGACGGGAAGTGGCAGTTCACGGGCGCGTCGCAGTGGATCTCGGGGCTGCTCGTGGCCGTGGGCTGGGTGCTGGCGTCGACCGCGGCTGCGGGTGCGGCACGGGTGCTCAAGAGAGTTTGATCTTTGGGCCTTCCGTTCACACGATGTAGTTAACCGAGCGCTCTGAGCGTGCATTCGGGGCAGTGGGACTGGCAGAGTCGCCGACGTCGACTTGATCACTTGATCGTCGGCGAATCCCTTGAGTGCCACCGAGTAGCGAGGTTTCCTGCGTTGACCGCTGATCTGCGAGCGAAGACGGGAGCGAACGGCATCCGCCGGTTCGCCACCCGAGCGCTGCTCGCTGTCGGTGGTGCCATCGCGGGTACGGCCGTTGCCTGGGCGCTCAGCACGGCCTCCGCGAACGCTGCGGAAGACGTGCAGCAGTTCGACGTCGTCACCAAGATCGTCCACGTGGACGAGAAGCTGCCGGTCGTCGTCCCCGCTGCCGAGGCCGTGAACAAGCTCGACGAAACGCTTCGCACCGAGCAGCAGAAGGCTCGTGCCGCTCTGCCGGACGTGCAGGTCTCCAAGGCGGTCGAACAGATCGCCGAGCGGATCCTGCCGCAGGTCACCAGGATCGGTCAGTCCCAGGCTCCCGCCACCGAGCGGGCCATGGACGTGATCTTCCCGGAGACCCCGGCCATCGCCGAGGGCGAGCCCGCCCCGGCGTCCCCGCAGTACACCGGCCCGTCCGGTGCCTTGTGGACGGATCTGCTGGAACACAACGACTTCGTTGTGCCCTCCGAGCAGCTCCCGTCTCTGCCCAGCACCCCGTTCCCGAAGCTGCCCGTTCCGGCCCCCGCGCCGGCGCAGTGCTCTTCGTGCAACGACGGTTCTGGTTCTGCGAAGGGCGGCACCATTGCTGCTCTCGCCTCGTCTGGCACCTCCCACGGCACCTCGGTGACGCGCGCCCTCGCGCCGTCCACCGACGAGGTCACCGTGACTCCGGGCAAGCAGCCCGGTATCAACCCAGACTGATTTCAGCGCGCGGTCCGCGACAGCCCTCTCCCCCGGCTGTTCGGAAATCGACCGTCGCGCTTTTTTCTTGCGCTCTCCTCGGTCGATCACCGCGTGCGACTCCCCCGGTGATGGCGCGCCTTCCCCTGCGCGCCCGGCCCCACCCCCCCATGAACCCCCCTGATTCCAGGGGACTTTGGTAAAGGAGATCCAATGCAGACCTGGGCAAAGCGCGGAATCCAGTCCGCGTTTGTCACTGGTGGTTTGCTGATGCTCGGTACGGGCATCGCTTCTGCCCAGGAGAACGTCAACCCCGACGCAGCACCGTCGCCCGTTGACGCCGGCGTTTCGGTTCCGGTGAAGGTGGACCAGAACAACCTGGGTACCCCCGCCAAGAGCCTGAACGTCCCCAAGATCGACCGGACGATCAGCACGGACCGCGTCACCAGCGCGGTGCCCCTCCGCACGGCCGCTCCGGTCGCGCACCCGTTGATCAAGCAGGCCGCCGACCGCGTGCAGGGCACTGCCGCGCAGGGCCTGTTCCGCGGCAACACGGTCCAGGCACACGTCGATGTGCCGATCAACATCTGCGGCAACGCGATCGCGGTTCTCGGCAACTCCGAGGCGGCCGGCGACTGCTCGCAGGACACGCACCGCGACGGCACCATCGTCACCGACGGCCAGGGCCAGGCGCTTGCCGGCAACGTCGTCGCCGTGAACCACGTGCTGCCGGTTCAGATCACCGGTAACGCCATCGCGGCGGGTGGCAACGCCACCACCAACACGACCGCCGAGCAGGTTTCGACCACCGGCGGCGACATCACCACCAACGGTGACAAGGGCGCCGTCTCCGGCAACGTCGTCGCCGAGCAGGGCGCGACCCCGGTTCAGATCACCGGCAACGGTGTGGGCGCGGTGGGCATCGCCGCGGCCAACTCGGTCGCCCACACGTTCGCCTCCTCCGAGGGCGACACCACCACGAGCGGCAAGAACAGCTCGATCTCCGGCAACGCCGTGCCGATCCCGCTGTCCCCGCTGTTCGAGGTGAACGGCAACTCGGCCGCCGGTGCGGGCAACGCCTCCACCGACTCGGTGCAGACCGGTACCGCCTACACCGGTGGCAAGACGCTCACCGACGGCGACCCCGCCACGCTGGCCGGCAACATCGCCGAGCCCGCGCTCGCCGGCCCGATCACGGTCGACGACAACGCCGCCGCCGCTGGTGGCAACTCGTCCGCGACCAGCTCCACGGTCAACGAGTCGACCGCCGGTGGCGAGAAGTTCACCCGCGGCACCGGGTCCACCGGCTCCGGCAACATCGCCGGTGCGCCGATCTCGCTGCCCGTCGCCGCTGGCGGCAACGGTGGCGCGCTCGTCGGCAACGCGCTGACGGACCACTCGAACGACGCGACGTCGACGGCCGGTGGCAACGCCTTCACCGTTGGCGACAAGTCGGTCCTGTCCGGCAACATCGCCGACGTTCCCCCGGCCACGGCCGTGGACGTGTGCGGCAACGGCGCCAGCGCCGGTGGCCAGGCCGCCGGCACCTGCGAGAACGACGTCAAGTCGGTCACCGGCGGCTACCAGGGCAACACCGGCAACGACTCGGTCGGCTCCGGCAACATCGTGCAGACCCCGCTCGCCGCTCCGGCTGAGGTCTACGGCGTTGCCGGCACCCTCGCCGGCCAGGCGTCCGGCTCGGCGGACGAGACCAAGGAGGTTCGCTCCAGCGGTCAGCCGAACACGGTCGACGACAAGGGCACGGTCTCGAGCAACGTCGTCACCGCGCCCACCGCGGTCGCGGCGCAGGTCTTCGGCTTCACCGCCGGGCTCGTGGGCAACACGACGTCCGACTCGGCGAACGACACCTCGGTCAAGGCCGGCGACGACCCCAAGGCCTGGGGCAAGAAGAGCTCGGTCTCGGGCAACATCGTCCAGGCTCCGACCTCGACGCCGGCGCAGGTCTTCGGCGACGGTGTCACCCTGGTCGGCAACAACGCCACCACGGCCGACAACGCCACCGACATGGCTGCGGGCGGCGACGCTCACACCAACGGTGACCAGGGCTCCATCGCGGGCAACGTCATCTCGGCTCCGGTCGCGACCGGCTCCCAGCTCGCCGGCTGGTCGGTCGGCGGCGGCAGCAACGTCGACTCCGCTGTCACCAACGACCTCGACTCCGTGGCCGGTGGCGACGTCGCCAGCAGCGCCAACGGTGGCTCGGTGTCGGGCAACCTGATCGGTGCGCAGCCGGCGGTGTCCCCGTTGCTCCCGGGCAACACCGTCTCCGCGGCGGGCATCACCAACTCCGACGTGGTCAGCGACAGCAACGTGGTGTCCGGTGGCGACAGCAAGTCGCAGGCCCACGACGCCTCGGTGTCCGGCAACCTGATCCACGTCCCCGCCAACGCGGTTGCCGCCGTGTACGCGGACGCAGTGGCGGCCGCGGGCAACGCGACCACGGCCACGGACGAGAACTCGAACACCACGGCCGGCGGTCTCATGGAGACGGACGGCAGCGGCCCGCTGACCGCCCGCGAGATGACCGTCCCGGTCGAGGCCGCGGCCGGCATCGTCCGCGTTCCCGTCGAGGTCCTCGGCCAGGCGACCACCACGGGCACCGGTGCGGACCTGCAGTCCACCGGCGAGCAGGAGGGCACCCTGCGTGCCACCCAGCTCAAGGGCATCCAGCTCCCCAAGGGCGTGGACAGCCTGATGAAGGCCGACGAGGTTCCGGCGTTCCACGGCATCGACCAGCTGCCGGTGAACACGCTGCCCAGCCCGGCGGGCCTGCAGGCCCTGGCCGGTCAGCTGCCGACCCCGCAGCTGCCCGCCGTCGGCCAGCTGCCCACGCAGCTGCCTGAGCTGCCCGCCGTGGCGCAGGAGCGTTCGAACCTCCCGCTGAACGGTGGCACCGCCGGCATCACGCCGAACGTCCAGGGTCTGCCCCTGGGCCAGGTGCTGGCCGCCGCGCAGGAGCTGCTCCCCACGGGTGCGGCTGCCGAGCGTTCGCTGCCGTCGCTGCCGTTCACCGCGCCGGCTCTGCCGGTTCCGGTGCAGCTGCCCGCGCTGCCGACCGAGCGTTCGCTGCCCGCTCTGCCGCTGGACGGCCCGGCCTCCCTCTCGGGTCTCAACCTGAACCCGGCGCAGGGCCTGGCCCCGAAGGCTGAGGAGCGCGCGCTCCCGCAGCTGCCGGTGAACGCTCCGGCGCTCGCCATGATCGACCCGGCCAACCTGTTCCAGACGGTGACCGGCTCGCTGTAACACCCGAAAGTTGTAACACCCTCCTCCGGTAAGAAGCTGAGCCCCGGCGACACGACGGTGTCGCCGGGGCTCAGTGCTGTTCTCAGTGCTGTTCCGCGGTCGCGAGCAGGTCGTCCGGTTCGGCGTCACCGTCGCTGGTGACCCAGTGGATCTGCGGACTGTCGCCGACGAGTTGCCTGATCAGCGACGAGATCGGGGAGCCGTCACCGAAGTCGTGCTCGGCGAGCACGGCGAGAACCGTGTCGCGGTACCGCGCGACGGTGAAGTCCGGCCGCAGCCCCGCCCGCAGCACCCGCGCGGCGTCGAGCAGCGAGTCCGGCGCAGTGATCAGGACCAGGGTGACGAGAGTGCCGCGTGTCCTGGCACGGATCAGCGACTGCTCCAGTCGGTCGAGCAGCAGCGCGTGGCCGGGCAGGCCCGTGAGCGGGTCGTGCAGCACAAACCGGTTCTAGCCGAGGTCAGGCCCGTTGACCAGCATTGCCGCGCCGAAGCTCGTAGACGTCACCCTCGGAGGCGGCGAAGATCTCTCCGGCGAACTTCCTGCGGGCCTTGGCCACTGCGGCGAACCTGTCGTTGCCCGGCCAGAAGTGGGTCAGCATCAGCCGTCGCGCACCGGCTTCCCGAGCCCACTCACCGGCTGCCTCCGCCGTCATCAACAGCCCCGAGCTGTCTCCCGGCCGATCGGTCGCCTCGACGATGAACAGGTCGGCTCCCCGGCCGAGCGTCGCCAAGGCGTCGGCTGGACCCGTGTCGCCGGTGTAGGCGAGGACGCGCTCGGACTCCAGGCGGACACCCGCGTTCGGGACGAAGTGCGGCAGGTCGATGCCGGTCAGCCGGAACGGACCCATCTCCCACTCACCTGGCAACGGGTGCACGTCGAAGACTTCCTGCAACGACACGTCGGGCTCGAGGCCCTGCAAACGGTCGAGCACACCCGGCGGGCAGTACAACGGCAGCCTGCAGCGCTCCCCGTAGTACCGCATGCGGAACAAACCGTGCAGGTCAGCGCAGTGATCGGGGTGCTCGTGGGTGATCACCACGGCGTCCGGGCCCGCCGGCCACAGGCCCAGCAGCCGGGGCAGCGTGCCGTAACCGAGGTCCAGCGCCACCCGGTAGCCCGCGTCCTCGACGGCGAAACCGCTGCACGCCCTGCCCGGCTCCGGGTAGGCGCCGCAGCTGCCGAGAACCGTCAGTCGCACGGCCTGGCCAGCAGAATCCCGCGCGGCCCGAAGCCCGACTCGGAGTAGAAGGCGACAGCCTCCTGGTTCGTGGCGAAGATGGTGGCGAACAGCGTCCAGGCGCCGTGAGCGGTGGCCACCTCCTGCGCGGCGGCGACCAGAGCCTTGCCGATGCCACGGCCGCGGAACCCGTCGAGCACCACCGTGTGGATGTCGGCGTTGCGCCGCGGCACCAGGATCTGGTGGTCGGGCGGTGGTGGCAGCAGCACCACCTCGGCCATGCCGACGACCTCGCCGTCCACCTCGGCGACCGTGAACAGCCCGGAGTCGAAGGTCTTCTCGAAGTGCTCCCGCACGGCGTCTGTGGAGGGCACGCGGAAGAGCGACGGGTCGAGCTCGACGTGGCGTTCGGCGTTGGTCAGGCGCAGCTGGACGAGGGCGGGAATGTCGTCTCGCGTCGCTGGCCTGATGTAGGTTCTCACGACCGGCGACATGTCGATCTTGAGCGACCGGCGAGTTCGTGCTCGTCTCACGGCGATGGCACCATGATCAGTCTCAGAGCTCGTAGCATTTCCTCATCGTGGCCGGAACACCTTGACGAACTCAAGAAGCTTCCCAACCGACTCGATGCCGCAGATGCAGTGGTCTGCGAGCTACGGCTGTCGTGGACGGCCACGTTGCCCGCCGGAGCCCGACTCCGGTCGCTTGACGAGGGTCATGTCATGTCGTGTCGGGTAGAGGACATCGGCCTGTGGTCTGCCTGCTTGGATGTCGATGTGACCGCGTACGACGTCGCTCGTTGCCTGCCCGCCATCCCAGAACTGCGCGTGCTGTGCCGTGCGCTGGCCGCGCTGGACGTCGTGCTGGCCCCTGGCAGCGAGGACCGGTACCACCTCTACAGCACCACTTGGGCGCCCGGTGAGGAATTGGCGTCCATGTACGACGGCGCAGGCAACGAATACTCCATCGTGTTCACCGCCGCGGGGGCGTACGTGCGCGGTTTCGACCACGAGTCGTCGATGAGTCCCTACGCCACCGACGATGAAGAGCCGTGGCCCGGTGTACTCGACACTGTGCCCGACGTGTTCCGGGAGTGTGTAGAGGAATCGGCGTTCTCCGATGAGTTCGGCACGCCATGCGTCACGGTGTGCCTGTGGCGTGAGCACGGCGACACCGTCTGGCGGCATGGAGACATCACCTTCCCCGATGGAAGCCAGGATCCGGACGGGGCCGACTGGCTGTTCGCCCTGCTGACCAATCGCACGCCCGAGGCGTTCCGCGAGTGGGCGCAGGACTACTACGGCCAGTCGGTCGACCTCGACGCGGTGCGGCACGTCTACACCGGGCGGCCGCTGACCTCAGACGTCGTGACCGCGCTCAACCCCGCTACCACCCTGGCCGCTGTCGCCGATCACCTCGTCGCAACCGGCTACCCGATCCGCTGACCGTAGTGCTGTCCGGTGCCGTACGCCGATGCGTAGGAGCGAGACCGGGCAATGTAGTGGCTAGTCCGATCCTCCACCTGGTCTCAGCAGCATTCCACGTGCGAACCCGCACCGACCCCAGACTGGATCGGGGGCGGCGGCGACCCGGACGGCCGAGTCTCATATCGACTGCATAAGTGCAGCTCAGGTGCAGTTCCCTTTGAGAAAGTGCAGTGAGATTTGAGACCCTGCACTGACCAGCATCAGGCCTGGGCCAGGTCGGTGAAGCGGCTGTAGTGCAGCTGGTGCGCCACGGTGATGGTGGCGGTGGGGCCGGCACGGTGCTTGGCGATGATCAGGTCGGCCTCGCCGGCGCGCGGGTCGTCGCGCTCCCAGGCGTCCGGGCGGTTGATCATGATGACCATGTCGGCGTCCTGCTCGAGCGAGCCGGACTCGCGGAGGTCGGAGAGCATCGGCTTCTTGTCGGTGCGCTGTTCCGGACCGCGGTTCAGCTGGGAGATCGCGATGACCGGGACGTGCAGCTCCTTGGCGATCAGCTTCAGGTTTCGGGAGAACTCCGAGACTTCCTGCTGGCGTGACTCGGTCTTCTTGCCGGAGCTCATCAGCTGGAGGTAGTCGACGACGACCAGCCTGAGGTCGTGCCGCTGCTTGAGGCGGCGGGCCTTGGCGCGGATCTCCATCATCGTGAGGTTCGGGCTGTCGTCGACGAACAGCGGCGCCTCGCTGATCTCGCTCATGCGGCGGGCGAGGCGGGTCCAGTCGTCGTCGCTCATCCGGCCACCGCGCATGTCGCCGAGGCGGATGCGGGCCTCGGCGGAGAGCATGCGCATGACGATCTCGGTGCGGCTCATCTCCAGACTGAAGATGGCGCTGGTCAGGCCGTGTTTGATGGAGCACGAGCGGGCGAAGTCGAGGCCCAGCGTCGAGTTGTGGGTCGGGATCATCGTCTCGCCCGCGAGGTACAGGTGGTCGTGGTTGTCGACCTCCACGCACCGCACCGGCACGGACGCGACCGGGCGCACCGCCACGATCTCCACCTGGTCGTGGCGACCCAGGCCGGCGATCAGCTCGTCGACGTCACGACGCAGGCGCGCGAACCGGCCGTCGATCTGCAACGCCGCCAGCAACTCCTCGCGCTGCTTGCGCGAGGCCCGCAGGTACGTGGCGGGGATGTGCGGGTCGTCGGCCACGTCGAGGTCCTTGGCCACGCGCAGCTCTTCGTCCGTCAGCTCCCCGTCGCCCAGGCCGGACAGGAACTTGCCCAGGGCGGTGGGCGAGAGCGGCAACGACGCGGCGGGCAGCTCCCACGCCGCCGACATGCGCACGAACACGCGGCACACGCCGACGCGCTGGAACAGCTGTGCCGTCGTGCGGATGGCCCAGAAGCCACCGGTCTCGCTGCACGACTCCGTGAGCCACTGGTGCTCGGCGTCGGCCACGATCACCGCGCCGTCGGAGAACTCGACCTCGAAGCACGGGCGGCCCGTCATCACCTCGGTCGCGGCGACCACGCGCGTCGGGCGGCCGTCGGCGCCGATCAGGAGGTCGCCGGGCGAGACCGAACCCATCGTGGTCCAGCCGGACGGGGTGGGCAGCGGGGTGTCCAGCGCGAGCGCCTTGCCGACACCGGGACGGGCGGCGACGATGATCATCTGGCCACCGTGCAGGCCGTTCGTCAGCTCGTCGAGGTCGGCGAAGCCCGTCGGGATGCCCTGCGAGATGCCGCCGCGGGACGCGATCGCGTCGATCTCGTCCATCGTCGGCTGGAGCAGGTCCTCCAGCGCCACGTAGTCCTCGGTCGTGCGGCGGTCGGTGACCTCGTAGATCGCCGCCTGGGCGCGGTCGACCACGTCGTCGACGTCCGCTCCCTCGGCACCGTTGTAGCCGAGCTGCACGATGCGCGTGCCCGCCTCGACCAGTCGGCGCAGCACCGCCTTCTCGGCCACGATCTCGGCGTAGTAACCGGCGTTCGCGGCCGTCGGCACCGTCGCGATCAACGTGTGCAGGTACGGCGCGCCACCGATGCGCAGCAGCTCGCCGCGCCGTTCGAGCTCGGCCGAGATGGTGATCGGGTCGGCCGGCTCGCCGCGGCCGTAGAGGTCGAGGATGCAGTCGTAGATCGCCTGGTGGGCCGGGCGGTAGAAGTCGTTGGGCGCGAGGGCCTCGATGACGTCCGCGATGGCGTCCTTGGACAGCAGCATGCCGCCCAGCACCGACTGTTCGGCGGCGAGGTCCTGTGGCGGCTGACGCTCGAATCCGGGTTCCGCCATACCCCGGTCGTCCACCAGCGCCACTGCCAAATCACCCCTGCGAAGAGTCGAGAGCCGGTGCCTGCCATCTAGTTGTACAGCGCGGCACCGACAATTTCGGGCGGCCACGCTGTGCGATGGTCATCGCCCGAGACGCGACGCTAGAGGGACCCGTCCGGAGCAAGCAAACCAGCGTGTGGATCGTCCTGTGGACAACTGGGGGACAACCTGTGGATGGTTGCTCACAGGGGTGGGAGCGCTGGGGACAACCTGTTGACAACCGGTGGAGTGACAGAAATAACCGCAGCTCAGAGGCTGTGAACAAGTTGTGGAAAAAGTTGTGCGCCACACCCTCGGCGTGTCGCGAAAAACACCCTCTTCGGCGTGTCGCGAGGCCGCTGTACGCACGGTTTATCCACAGGAAGTGGACAGGGCGGTGCTGGTCCGAACGAGCGAAAGCGCCACCCACCCGGAGCATTCCGGGTAGGCGGCGCTTCAGCAATCGCAACCAGCGTGAAGTGCCCCCGAGGAGGTCACGTCACGCGGTTCGCGTTGCGGTGCTTACTCGCCGGCGGTAACAACCAGCGGGAGAGCGACGGTGACCTCGGGGTGGAGGCGAACCGTCACCGAGTGCTTGCCGGTCGTCTTGATGTGACCCGGCAGCTCGATGGCGCGCTTGTCCAGCACGAGGCCGGACGCGGCCTTCTTCACGGCCGCCGCAACGTCAGCGGTCGTGATCGAGCCGAACAGCTTGTTCGAGCCGGCCGCAGCCTTCGCGGTCAGCGTCACGCCGCCCAGGCCCTCGAGCTTGGCCTTGAGCTCCTTGGCGTGGTCCAGGTCGCGCACGCGGCGGGTGTCCTGCGCGCGGGTGATGACCTGGATCTGCTTCTGCGCACCGCGGGTCGCGACGATCGCGAGACCGCGCGGGAGCAGGTAGTTGCGGCCGTAGCCGTCCTTGACCTCGACGATGTCGCCGGGCGCGCCAAGGCCGGAAACGTCAGCGGTGAGGATGAGCTTCATCGCAAAAGTTCCCTTCTCTTAGCGAGCGGTCGAGGTGTAGGGCAGCAGGGCCATCTCACGGGCGTTCTTCACGGCAACAGCGACGTCGCGCTGGTGCTGCGAGCAGTTGCCGGTGACGCGGCGGGCACGGATCTTGCCGCGGTCGGAGATGAACTTCCGCAGCAGCGTCGTGTCCTTGTAGTCGATCAGGGACGCGCTCTTGTCCTTGCAGAAGGCGCAGACCTTCTTCTTGGGCTTGCGCACAGGCGGCTTGGCCATGTGTCTCTAACTCCTGGATACGCAGTGAATGAAGTACTGGATGACCGGTGCAGTCGGTCTAGAAGGGGGGCTCGTCGGCAAAGCCGCCGGAGCCGGCCGGCGGGGCGGAACCCCACGGGTCGTCTGCCGGAGCGCCACCGCCACCGCCGCGAGACTGCTGACCGCCGCCGCCGCCGAAGCCGCCGCCACCGCCGCCGTCTCCACGGCTGACCTTGTTGACCTTCGCGGTCGCGTAGCGCAGCGAGGGGCCGATCTCGTCGACCTCCAGCTCCACCACCGTGCGCTTCTCGCCTTCCTTCGTCTCGAAGGAACGCTGGCGCAGTCGCCCGGTGACGAGCACTCGCGAACCGCGGGTGAGCGACTCGGCCACGTTCTCGGCGACCTGCCGCCACACGTTGCACCGCAGGAACAGCGCTTCGCCGTCCTTCCACTCGCCGGACTGGCGGTCGAAGGTGCGGGGCGTGGAGGCGACCGTGAAGGAGGCCACCGCGGCACCGCTCTGGGTGAAGCGGAGTTCGGGGTCGGCAGTCAGGTTTCCGACTACCGTGATCGTCGTCTCACCAGCCATGTCTTGGGAGCTCCCCTAATCGAGGTTCGTCAGGCCCTGGCGGCGGCCCTGGCAGCCGACTTGGCGGCCTGGGCGTCCGACCTGGCAGCAGCCTTGGCAGCCAACTTGGCAGCCTTGGCGGGCTCGCGGCGCAGGACCTTCGTCCGGAGCACCGTCTCCTGCAGACCGAGCTGGCGGTCCAGTTCCTTCACCGCGTCAGGCGTCGAGGTCAGGTCGAGCACCGCGTAGATGCCCTCGCTGTTCTTGTTGATCTCGAAGCTCAACCGGCGCTTGCCCCACACCTCGACCTTCTCAACGTTGCCGCCCGTGGTGCGGATGACGTTGAGGAACGTGTCGAGAGACGGCGCGATCGTGCGCTCGTCGAGACTGGGGTCGAGGATGACCATCACTTCGTAATGACGCATGAGGACCACTCACCTCCTGTGGACTCGCGGCCACGGGCTTTCCGTGGCAGGAGGGTCGTCGCGTCAGCAACTGAAGAAGGTTAACAGAGCGCGTCCGGCGACTACGCAGGGGTGCGGCGGAGCACCCAGGTCCGCACCAGCGCACCCGTCACGCAGGCCAGCATCAGCACCGCGAGCAGCACCGGAACGCCGACGCCGCCGGGACCGCCGAGCCTGGGCAGTGCCGTCGCACGGCCGGCCGCCAGCACCTCGTCGCCGTCCACGCCGTTTCCGTTGGAGGCACGGGGAACCTGCGAGCCGTAGCGCACGCCGGGCGACGGCGAGTAGAGGCCGGGCATCGCGAACGGCAGCGAGCCGTAGGTGAACAGCGGCACGCGGCCGAAGTTGCCGCTGAGCGAGTAGAGGGAGAAGTCGCGGTTGCTCGGCGCGCCCGGCACCGCTCCGGGTGTGCCGGGAGTCACACCCGGCTGACCGGGCTGCGTGCCCGGCTGGGGCTGGGGCTGCTGGCCCGGCGGCTTCGGCGCACCCGGCAGCTGCACGGCTTGTTGCGACGCGTCCGCGACGGCCTTGGCGCCGTCCTGGACGGGTGCCGCGACCTGGTTCACGCCCGTCACGACGACGTTGCAGCCGCTGGTGAGCGTCGAGCGCACGGTCTGGTCGAGCGTGCCGATGATCGGCCCGAGCAGCGGCAGCTTCCTCAGTTCGGCGACCACGGCGTTCGCGATGGTGGCGCCGGAGATGGTGGTCGTACCGGTCTGCACCGCACCGATCGGAATCGGTTTGCCCTGCGCGAACGCGTCCTGGAACGGCTTGACGAGCGGCGGGCCGAGCAGCGGGATCGCCCTGATCAGGTCGGTGATGGGCTGGGTGACGGCCGCGGGGCTGAGCGAGACGGGGGTGCCCGGCGTGCCCTGCACCGACGTGGCGCAACTGCCCACGACGATGGGATCCGCTGCCGTGGCCGGAGTGATGCCGACAGTGGCGGATGCCAGCGCCAGAAGCGTCGCGGCGGTGACGCTCAGCAGTCGCATGCCAACCCCTTTCCTACTCTCTAGTAGTAACGACCGTAGGCGCTGGTCGTGACGTAGACCATCCCCAGTTTTCGCAATTACTCCTATCGGCGGCGGCTGCGGTCGCGTTATGCCTCCCGACTACCCTCCTCGTCATGCGCATCGGGGCCCATGTTCGCGACGACGACCCCGTCGGTGCCGCTGCCGAACGCGGGGCCGAGGTCGTCCAGTTCTTCCTGTCGGATCCCCAGGGCTGGAAGAAGCCCAAACCTCATCCGCAGACGGAGGCCCTGCTCGCCTCCGACCTGGACGTGTTCATCCACGCCCCGTACATGATCAACATCGCGTCGCTGAACAACAAGATCCGGATTCCCAGCCGCAAGAACGTGCTCCAGCACGCCGAGGCCGCCGCGACCGTGGGCGCGAAGGGCCTGATCGTGCACGGCGGGCACGTCACCAAGGGCGAGGACCCGGCAGAGGGCTTCGCGAACTGGCGCAAGTTCTTCGAGCGCCAGGTCGCCGAGGGCGGCTTCGCGGTCCCGATCCTGATCGAGAACACCGCGGGCGGCGACAACGCCATGGCGCGCTCGTTCGACAACATCAAGCGCCTCTGGGACGCGGTGGGCGAGTTCGGCCAGGGCTTCTGCCTCGACACCTGCCACGCGTTCGCCGCCGGTGAGGACCTGGTCGGCATCGTCGAGCGGGTCAAGGCGATCACCGGCCGCATCGACCTCGTGCATCTCAACAGCTCGCGCGACGAGTTCGGCTCCTCGCGCGACCGGCACGACAACATCAAGACCGGCACGATCGACGCGGACCAGCTGGTGGCCGTGGTCGCCACCGCCGGATGCCCCGTCGTGGTCGAGACACCCGACGAGGGTCAGGCCGACGACATCGCGTTCCTCCGCGACCGCGCTGGTCGGTGACGCGGGTGCACGGGGTGGTGAGCGTGACGCCCGAGCACGATGACACGGGGCGTTCCGCGAGCCGCTTCGGCAGACCCGCCGCCGTCGTCCTCGTACTGCTGTGCGGGTTGACGCTGCTGCTCGGCTTCATCAACAAGGACCGCTGCACCGGTCCGGCGTTCGACCAGTGGGGCCGCTCGCAGCCCGACTACGACGAGCGCAACAAGGAAGAGGTCTGCTACTCCGACATCCAGCACCTGTGGATCGGGCGCGACATCGACCGGCACGTCTTCCCGTACGTCGAGGGCGGCATCAACGACAAGGGCATCCTGGTCGGGGGTTCCGTCGAGTACCCGGTGCTCAGCGGCCTGCTGATCTGGGCGGGAGCGATCTTCGCCCACAACGACGCCGAGTACCTGCTCTTCTCCTCGCTGCTGCTGGCGCCGTTCGGCCTGCTCACGGGCTGGTTGCTGGGCAAGCTCGCCCGCTGGCGCGCCCTGCTGTGGGCGATAGGGCCGCCGTTGATCCTCTACGCGTTCCACAACTGGGACCTGCCGGTCGCGCTGTGCTCGGTGGCCGCGGTCTACGTGGTGCACCGCTGGAACCGGCCGTTGGTCGAACGGGCGACGGTCGCGTCGGTGCTGCTCGGTCTGGGGTTCGCGTTCAAGGTCTACCCGGCGGCGTTCGTGCTGCCGCTGATGCTCTTCGTCGCCACGGGCGGCTGGCGCGGCCAGGAGATGCCGGCGGGCAAGAAGGTCGACATCGCGGGCGCGGTGAAGGTCGCGCTCGCGTCCGTCGTCACGGTCGTGCTGGTCAACCTGCCCTTCGCGGTCGCGGGCTACGACGGCTGGATGGCGTCGTTCGAGTTCCAGCAGTTGCGCCGGGTCGACATCACGACCAACTCGATCTGGTACTGGGGCCTGCGGCCGTTCCTGGGCGACGACCCGATGCAGGACCTGGTCGGCGTCGTCTCGCCGATCGCGATCCTGGTCTCGTTCGCGATCGCCGCCGGCTACGGCTGGCTGCGGTTCCGGCGCGAGGGCACCTACCCGTGGATTCCGGTCTCCGGCGCGATGCTGTGCGGCTTCATGCTGCTGCACAAGGTCCACTCACCGCAGTACACGCTGTGGCTGGTGCCGTTCTTCGTGCTGATCCGGGTGCGGTTGATGTGGGTGTTCGCGTACTTCGTGGCCGACCTGGCGATGGGGATCGGGATCTTCCGCTGGTTCTGGGCGATCGAGTTCGGGCAGCCGGCCGGGATCTACGACAGCCTCTCCGCCCAGGCCGTCATGGTCGGCGTGTGGGGCCGGGCGGCGTTGCTGGTGGCGTTGTTCGTCGTGTTCCTCAAGTCGCGTGACGTTACGGACGACGATCGCGCAGACTTCACTCGTGAGGGTGATCATCGTCCTGGCGCTGTTCCTGGTCTGCGCCTGCGGAGCACCGGAGCGGTCTGAGCCGAGCCGCTGGCTGCCGGTGTGGCAGGCGGTGCCGTCCATCTCCGCCGCGGTGCCGGACCAGCACGTGCGGACGACCGTGCACCTCGGTGCGGCCGGCACGTCGGTCCGCGTCCGGCTGTCGAACCTGATGAGCGACCAGCCGGTGCGCGTCGAACAGGCCTCCGTCAGCGCGAACGGCGAGACGCGGCAGCTGACGTTCGGCGACTCCCGTGTCATCACCGTCCCGCCACGCGAAGAGGTCTACAGCGACACCGTGCGGCTGACGGTGACGAAAACCCTGGAGATCAACACGTATGCGCCGGCCGGCACTCAGTGTCAGGCGCGCGCGAACCGCAATCTCACGTCGACGGGCTCGTACCTCTGTCTCGTGTCCAGGGTCGAGGTCGCGGGCTTCACGGCACCGGGCGCGGTGGTGATGCTCGGCGACTCGATCACCGAGGGCGACCGGGAGGCGAACTGGCCGTCCCTGGTCCAGACCGACCTCGCGGTCCTCAACGCCGGCATCATCGGCAACGGCCTGGTCAGCGGCAACGACCCGATGACGACCAGGGTGATCCGGGACGCCCTGCACAGCGGCGAGGTGCGCAAGGTCGTGCTGCTCGGTGGCATCAACGACATCCAGCACGACGACATCAGCGCGGACGACCTCATCAAAGGTGTTCGCGCGATTCGGATGCACTGCCAGGGCCGGGGCGTGCAGCTGATCGTGGGCACGCTGACCCCGTGGCGCGGCTGGACGAACTGGACGGAGGCGCGCGAACAGCAGCGTCAGCGGCTGAACGAGCAGATCCGCGCCGAGTTCCCCGACGCGATCGACTTCGACGCCGCCGTGCGCGACCCGGCCGACCCGCTCAGACTGCGTCCGGAGTTCGACTCCGGTGATCACCTGCATCCGAACGCGGCCGCATTCGGTGCGATGGCTCGCCTCGTGCGGGTGTGACGATCCGCCGGTCCGGAGCGTCCTCCATGACACCGGCCAACGGGTCGTGGTCGCCAGAGAGACGCACGATGTCGCGTTCCGGGTGGTAGATCTCCTTCACGATGATCACGCACAGCGCGACGACCGCCGCGTCCCGCAGCAGCACGGCGCCGAGGAACCAGTCGATCGGCAGGCCCTTGTTGTCCGTGCCGAGGTAGAAGTACATCCGCGGCACCCACACCAGCGCGTCGACCGTCATCCACGCCAGCAGCAGCTTCCAGCGCGGCAACGCGAGCACCGCCAGCGGCACCAGCCACAGCGAGTACTGCGGGCTCCACACCTTGTTCGTCAGCAGGAACGCCGCCACGACCAGGAACCCGAGCTGCGCGAGCCGCGGCCGGGTCGGCGCGGACAGCGCCACGTAGGCGATGCCGGCACAACACGCTATGAACAGCACCGAGCTGACCGTGTTGAGGACGGTCGGCGCCTGCCCCTGCGTCAGCCCAGGGTCGAAACCCTGCCACCCGGTCCACTGCGCCAGCACGTTGTAGATCGTGTCCGGGTCGGCGTTGCGTTCGGTGTTGAGGCGGAAGAACTCCTTCCACCCCGTGGCCGCGGTCGGGTTCAGCGCGAGCGGGGCGTTGACGAGCGCCCACGCCCCGACGGCCGACGCGGCGGTGGTGAGGCCCGCCTTCAGCCGGTCAGAACGCCAGCACAGCAACAACAACGGCCCGAGCAGGAACAACGGATAGAGCTTCGCCGCGCCGCCCAGGCCTATCAGGACACCGGCGAGCGCGGGTTTCTTCCGCGCCCACGCCAGCAGACCGGCCGTGGCGAACGCCGTCGCGATCGTGTCGAAGTTCGTGAACGCGTGGACGATGACCAGCGGTGACACTGCGACGAGCGCGGCGTCCCACATTCGTCTCCGTGCTATTCGCGCAACCGAGAACACGGTCACCAGCCACGCCACCGCCAGCCAGAACGCCGTGACGTTGAAGAACACGATCACCGTCATCGGCAGGCCGGGAACGAGCGCCACCAGCCCCTGCGCCACCCGCGCGTTCAGCCACATGAACACCCCGGTGATCACCGGGTACTCCATGTACCTGATGTGCTCGGTCGGCTTGCCCTCGTCGTCCTTCCACGACGTGATGTACGGGAAGGAACCGCGCTGGTCGAGCCGTTCCGCGGTGTAGAGCGGCACGGTGTCGGAGTAGCAGAGCGCGGTGAACTGCCTGCTGCCCCGCCAGTCCAGCTGGACCTGGCCCTTCTCGTCGACGTACTGCTGGATGCACGGCGACTTCTGCACCCACCCGGCCAGCAACGTCAGCACGGCGAGCAGCAGCACCACCCGCAGCGCCGTCCAGAACCAGTGCCTGCCGATCTGCGCGTGCTCACCGAGCGGACCGCCGAACGGTCTGCTCAGGGTGCGGGCGATCGACTCGGTCCAGGTGGGCGCCACCCGCTCCTCGTGCGTGAGCGAGTCGGTGTCCTCGGCGGGAAGCTCGGCAGGGCTGCTGGGCACGTCGCGGATGTTACGGCCAAGACCGTTTCGCCGTGGTCAACATCCCTGGACTGGACACGGAGGAGGCCCGGCGTCAGACCGGGCCTCGCGCGCCTTCATCTGCAGTTCAGTCCTGCAGTCGCACGGTCCGGTCGATCCGTCCATAACCGTCGACCGTGTCCGGCAGCGTCGACGGGCAGTCGAGATCCGACAGGTCCACCTTCGGGCTGGGGCGTTGGTGCGTCGTGTACCGCACGCACAGGCGCACTTTCGCCTGTTGGTAGGTCCCGCCTCCCCCGGCCTCGGCGTGGTCGTAGAGCACCGCGTCGATCTCGAAGCCGTCCCCGGTGCGCCTTCTGCCGAGCTCCTGGTCCGCAGTGAGTGGAAGGACGATCTGCGTTTCGTCCTGGCCGTCGGCGACCGCGTGGTTGATGGAGTCACGTAGTTTCGCGGCCTGCTCGCGAACTTGGTCGGTGGCCCGTTCGAAGGAGATGTCCGTGGGCGAGGGGCCGCACGCCGTCGTGCCGGCCGCGAGCGCGGCCAGCACGACGGTGAGAACTGTCCAGTTGGTCACAGACCGATTTTCCTCAATGCGTCGGTGAACACCTCGCCGTACAACGCGTGTCCTTCCTTGGTCGGGTGGAAGCTCTCCATCCCGACTGGGAGCCAGTTGCCGTCGTCGCCGTCGGTGTCCTTGCCCTTGAGCTGGTTGATCCGCTGGGGGTCTCCGCACGCGCCCATGCCGTTGAACTTGGCGATCGGGTCGGCGAAGGTCACCGGGATGTTGTCCTCGCTGTTCATTCGCAGCTCGAGGAGCTTGTACTGATCCCTCAGCAGGTTGGCGATCTCTGACAGCCACACCGCATCGTCGAAGGTGACCGCGCAGACGAGGGCCGGCTCCACCAGCTTCGGATATCCCATGAGGACGATCTTCGCCCTGGGTGCCTTGGCGTTGATGGCCTTGATGGTGTCCCGTACGTTCGCGATCACCTTCTCCTTGATCAACTTTGGCAGGGACTCCCTCAGCGGACCTGGGCCGACCTGGCTCACCTCGAGATCCCTGCAGTTGCGCATCAGCACGCATTTGCTGAGCACCGGTGTGAACTGGGCGTCGTTGCCGCCGATGGAGAGCGTCACCAGGTCGGTGTCCTCGTTGACGAACCCGCGGTCCAGCTGAGTGACTTCCCCGTACTGCCCGAGCCCTCCCGGTTTCAGCTGTTCGGATCTCGCGCCGGAACAGGCGATGAACTGGTAGTCCAGCCTGGAATCGTTGTAGTTGTCCGCGATCTCGCCGATCGTCCTGCCGTTGAACGCGGCCGGCTTGCCCTGCCGCGACCACGCGTGCTGCGAGCGGTGGCAGGCGTTTCGCCATTCGGGTTCGGCGCCGTCGATGTTCGTCTCGCGGTAGTAGGCGTCGTTGCCGCCGCTGCCCTCACCCGACGAGTACGAGTCGCCCATCGCGACGATCATCTGCGGCTTCTGGCTGAGCGGCTGGAACGCGATCGCGTCCCATGCCACGTCCTCGAACCCGCCACTGTGGTTGGTCCCGAAGTTCGACAACGACACCGAGGGTGTTCCGGAGAACTGCATGGCGCCCAGCGACACCCACTTGTTCGACTGGACCCGTTGCAGGATCACCCGTTCCTTGCGCTGGGTGCTCGGGCCGGTGTTGATCTCGTACTTGGCGCGCTGCGTGTGCGCGCCGTGATCCGGCACGTGGACCATCACGCGCCACCAGCCGCTGATCGGCCGGTTCAGCGTCCAGGTTCCGGTGACCTTCAGCTTCTGGGTGTCCGGGTTGTCCCGCCAGGCGTGGGCGAACCAGAAGTGCCCGTTGAAGCCGGCGCCGATCTGGTGGAAGTCGATCTTCGATGCGTACCTGCCCTGCGCGTCGCTGCCGAACTGCAGGTTGAACGAGCCCGAGTTCGGTTGCCTGGTGCAGGATCTCGTCGCCGGCGCGTCCGTGTCGTCGACGATCAGTGCCCCGGTCAGGCCGATCGGGAAGCAGTTCGGCGGGTAGCTGGTCCCATCCGGCTGGTATCCCACGTCCGGATCGCGGAACTTGTTCAGCGAGACACCGCACTGCGTCGAGCAGTCCGCCTTCCAGGTGGCGGAACTGTGCCACCAGCACCTCAGGTCGTAGTAACCCTGTGCGTCGCGGTGGCCGCACGGACCGACCTTCTCACCGATCGTGCCTTCGTCCTCCGGTGTGTTGGGGTCGTCCGGCTTGTCGGGCGTGAAGGACGAGTCCCCGTCGCAGTCGTTCTGGGTCTTCACGCAGAAGAGGAAGTTGCCCGGCTTGACCAGGAGACGTTGGTCGTTGTTGGTCCAGGACAGGTAGCTGTAGCCCGACTGGACAACACCAGGGGAGACCACGGCCTCGATCGGGTACGCCGCCCACCCCATGATCTTTTCGGGGTAGGACCAGTCCTGCGGATGTGCCGCATCGTGGTACCCGGCTGAGAGGAACGGCGTCCGGTTGCGCGGGTAGTTCGGGTTGGCGAGGTTGTTCGCCCAGCCGAGCCCCCACGGGTTGCTGCCGTTCTGCTCGTAGAACCCGGAGTTGTAGGCCCACACCGCGTAGTACCAGTTCTCCGGCCACTGCGCGTCACCGTCGTTGACCTTCATCCCGGCCCGGCGGGTCTGGTTCCACTTGTCCTGCAGGATGCGCAGGCCCGCCGCGATGTTGGTGGCGAAGTCGACGGCGGCCGCGCGCTGCATGTGGGCAGGCAGTGCGGTTTCACCGGGCTTCTCCTGGCCCGCCTTGCGCATGCCGTCGGTGATCTGCGTGATCCCGTAGCCGCAGTCGGCCTTGCGCCAGTCGACGTCCCAGTCGTTGTCGGCGTTGGCGTCGTAGATGTTCACGCCGTAGAAGTTGCCGATCAACGGGTTGCCGGACACGCCGGGCAACGTGAACCGCGAGGCCTGCCACAGGTTGGACTCCTGCGCGAGGATGCCCAGCATCACCTGAGGGGGAACGCTGCCGCCGCCGTCGAGGGGGATCGACGGGAACAGTCCCTGAGGCGTCCACGCGGTCTGCATCCCGGAGTTCTTCCAGTTCGCCTCGCGCTGGATGTTCAGTCCGCCCGTGACGGCGTAGTCCACCGCCCACTCGACCTGCCGAGGAGTCGGTTGGTAGACCTGGAGGTTCGCGTCGTTGCGTGGAATCGCACACTTCGCCTCGGCGTCGAGCGGGGTGTTCGGCGATCCGGCGGCCGTCATCTCACCGCTCGCGGTGGAGAGCTGAGGACTGGGCGCCAAGCCGCCTTCCGACTCGGCTTCGGGCAGCACGGTGAACGCCGCGTCCTTGCCGGTCGTCGCGACCTTCGCCTCGACGCGCACCGGTTGCGCGGCCTCCGGGGTGCTCTGCTCCTGCGTCTTGGCGCGCTGCACCTTGGTCACCGCGAGCTGCCCCTGCACCGACATCGTGCTCGACTTGGGCACGTCGGCACGGGCCACGACGGCCGGCAGCTTCTCGATCTTGTCGGTCTTGCCGGTGATGAACACCTTGCCGTTGGCGCTCGCGGTCAGGCCGAGCTCGGTCAGCGGTCCTGTGGCGAGGGTGCTGACCGGAGCGTTCTTGGCGACCTGGTCGATCCGCCGCACGAGCGACTTCTCACCTTCGGAGTCCAGGAACACGACACCGCCGTCGGAGTCCGTCCGCAGGTAGAACGGCAGCGAGGACGTCTTGGCGAGATGACGGGCCGCCCCCTTCGCGTCCACGGTGATCAGCCTGCCGTTGTCGGCGGCGACGATGCCGTTCTTCGTCGGAATCGCCGACGTCACCTGGCCGGAAACCTCGATCGGCTTGGCCGAGGTCGCTGCCGCCGCGTCGACCTGGAACAGCCGGGTCTTGCCCTTCGACTCCGTCGCGAGCTGGGTGATCACCGCGCTTTCGCCGTTGCCACAGCCGGGGCTGTAGTAGGCGAGGGTGCTGTGCACGGGGAGCTTCTTGACGGCGCCGGTCTCCAGGTCGACGGTCGCGGTGAAGCCGCCGCGCTCGAACAGCTCCACCTTGTTGGTGAACGTCCGCGGAGCGTAGGTGACCACGAGCTTCTTGCCTGAAGCCGTTGCACACGCGTTGCCGATCCACTGGTCCGCCTCGAACCCGGGCTCTGCCAGCGATGTGATGGTGCGCCAGGCGTAGCCGTCACTCGCGCGTGCCGCGAGCACGTGGAAGCCGGTGGCGTCACCGGTGGTGGTCCACGCGATGTCGGTGGACTTCTGCCAGTCCTTGCCGAGCAGCTCGTCCCGCTTGGCCGGGTCGGTGGAGTTCGGCTGGGCCTTGTCGGCCGGTGCCGCCGGCGGTTTCGGTGGTTCAGGTGCCGCGATGGCTTGTGACTGGCTCGCCAAAAGGGCTGTCGCCACTATCAGAAGCGCGCTCGACCTGATGCGCCTTTTGCGCATGCGGATCCCCCCAGGGATTTGTTGTCGATCGGATTTCCAGCTCGGAAAAGGGTCAGTTGAACGTCCGAATCCTGAACCGGTTGATGTGGTCGTTGAACTCGTCGTCAACGTAGTAGGCGTTGCCCGTGTACCCGTTGCTCGGCGAGTTGGGGTTGTGGTCCTGCTTGTACGCGACGGTGTAGCCGCAGGCTCCGTGGATCGTGAACGACGAGATCCGGTTCCGCCAGGCCGTGAAGTTGGATGCGTCGAGATCGACGACGTAGCCACTCGAATCGCAGGTGCCGGCGTATCCGAACCACTGGATCCAGCCGTTGTCCGTGTTGTAGTGCCAGTTGTCGTACCAAGTCATCAGCAACGTGGCGTCAGCGGCCGCGACCGAGGCGTTGTGCAGCTTCGCTGAATTTTCGCGCGTGTCGCACGTCATCGTGGTGCTCTGCTTGTCCGCGCTCGTCACCGCGACGCAGTACTTCTGTGCTGCCGCGGCGTCTGCCGGAGTGGCTGTGGAGCACAGCAGAGCTCCGACGAGCACGCCGAATGGAACGGTCTTCTTCATCTTGTCCCCCAGGACTTTCGTGTTGATTTCGTGGTCAGGTGCAGGGCGGGATGTTCGGGTTCGGGTCGTGGCCGGTCGCGAGGTCCCTGCCGGAGATCCAGCCGTGCGCATTGCCCGACGCCCTGCCCAGGTAAACGGTGATTCCGTGGCACGTCAGCTCCGCGACGGAACCCGCGTCGAGGTAGTAGTAGATGGCCCCGCCGTCGCCGTCGGCATATTGGTGAACGGGAGTTCGGTTGAGCACCGTCGTGCACCAGCCGCCGTCGCACTGCCACACGGAGGCATTGGCTGTGCCGCCACTCGCGACCACGGCGGTGGCGCTGATCGCGGTGACCACGGCGAAGTTGGCCATTTTGCGCAGAGTGTTCATCATTTCGCCTTTCCTCAGCACCAGCAGTCGTTCAGGAAGAAGCCGTGGATCTTGTCGTTGAACTGCGGGCCGTAGTAGTCGGGCACCGAGTAGACGTCGCCGTCGATCCACTGGATGTCGGCGTTGGCGTAGTGGAAGACCGAGCCCGCGTGGCAGTTGCCGTGCAGCCGGAACGAGGAAATCCGCCGGTTCCACTCCCGGTAGACCTGTTCGAGTTCGACGCTGTAGCCGTCGTGGTCGCAGGTGCCGAAAGCGCCCATCCAGTCGATCTGCCCGGCACTGCCGTCGTAGTGCCAGTTGTCGTACCAGGTCATGAGCGGGGTCAGGGCCGCAGAAGCGGCCTTCAGCTCCGGCGCGTCAGCCTTGGCCGCACACGTCATGACGGGCGGCGCGTTCTTGCTCTTCAGCACCGCGATGCAGTGGTTCTTCGCCGGTGCAGCCTCGGCGATGCCCGCGGACATCAGCAGCGGCAGCGCCAGCACGGTGGACAACAACACCGTGATCTTGCGTTTGATGTGCATGATTCCCCCCCATTACCGTGGAATTCCTTCAACAACGCCTGGAGCGGCGTCGTCTGAATGCGAGGAACGCTCCGGCGGCCGCTGTCAGCGCGACTGCCGCGCTCGTCCACCAGATGAACCCCTCGCTCTTGTGGGCAACGGGACTGTTCAACGCCTTCACCGGGTCGACCACCCCGAACCCGTACTCGGGGTCCCTGCCTGGAGCACCGCGGTCCTCAGCCGTCGAGGTGAGCAGCCCGACGACCTCCTGTGCGGTCAGGTCCGGGTGCTCGGCCCGCACCAGCGCCGCCACGCCCGAGACGATCGCCGCAGAGAAGCTGGTGCCGGACTTCCCCGTGCCCGTGACCTGGACGCCAGGTGCGGCGAGCGCGACCTCCGCACCCGCCACGCTCACGTCCGGCCGGAACACCCCGTCATGGCCGACAGCGGACACCGCGAGCACCCCGGGACCGTTCGCGGGTGCGGTCACACCCCTGTCGCGGTCGGCGTTGCCCGCGGCGGCCACGACCACGACATCGTGATCGGCGGCATACCGCAGCCCGTCGTCGAACGTGCCGGTCGCGGAGCTGCCGAGGGACAGGTTCAGCACCCGTGCGCCGTGGTCGACCGCCCACCTGATCGCCGCGTTCGCCTCGACGCTGTTGCCGCTGAGCTTGACCGGCAGGATCTTCGCCTCGGGAGCGACGCCCACGACCAGCTCGGCCACGTCGGTGCCGTGTCCGAGCTGGTCGTGCGTGCCGGTGCCGAGTTCCGGGAACTCGGCACCGGGCAGCACGGCGCCGGCCAGTGCGGGACGGCCGTCGTCGACGCCGGTGTCGACGACTCCGACGACCACCCCGTTGCCCTTGGACAACTGCCAGGCGTGCTCGAGGCCGAGCTGCCCGGAGAGGTCCGCGAGCATCACCAGTGCCAGCAGGATCTTCATCGCGGGATCAGTAGTCCCACAGCAGGTAGCCGTTGGACGTGTCGTTGATGTTCACCTTCTGCTGCTGGATGAAGGCGTGGTCGTCATGGCTGTTACCTGCGGGGCGGACACCCCAGCTGGGAGCACTCAACAGGAAACCGTTGTCCACAGGCCGTGAGGCCAAGTGGTCGGTGGCGCCGTACATGACCGTGGCGAGTTCGCTGCACGGTTTGGTTTCGAGGAAATCGTTGTTCTGCTCGATTCCGGTGTGACTCGCCAGGCACAGACCAGTCCCGCGGTGGACGAACCGGTAGGTCCACCAGTCGATCGGATCGAGATCGGGCCTTTGCACGCTGCCGTTCGGCACGATGCTGATCAGCCAGTGATCGGTGAACGTTCCGGTGCAGTCCCTTTGGTGGACGGAAGAAGCGCCGCCGGCATCCTCGGGCACCAGGCACTTGCCGGTCGCGTTGTTGATGATCGGCGTGGCCTTTTCGTTGGCACCCTTGGGTTTCGGTGAGGTGAACGCGATCGCGTCGAAGACCATGACCTCGTTGTTGAACACCCCGCCGTTGGGAGTGACCGAGCTCAGGCGCACGATCGGGCTCTGGTCGAACACGTACGACCCGACCAACGCCCACTGGTTCGAGTACCTGGACTGGTCGACCACGCCGGTCTTCACGACGCCGTCCTTGGTGAACACCTGGTACTGCGCCTGAGTGGCTTTGTTCTTGCCGTGGGCCGGAATGAACGCCCACACGTCCGCTTTTCCGTTCAGCGGCCGGTTGAGCGTCCACTGGGCCGTGATCTCGGCCTTCCGGTCGGTGACGTTGTCGCCCTTCACCGTGGTCTGCCACATGTGCGCGCCCATGCCGCTGCCGATCTGGTGGAGATCCGCCATCGCGGCCGGTCGGTCGTCGGTCCGGAACGTCATGCTCCCGGACGACGTCGGCTGCGGGCAGAACTTGTTCCGCAGGCCCGGCGCGTTGTGGTCGACGATGAGGCTGCTGCCCTGGATCGCCAGGTCCCCGAGGTCACACGTGGGCGGGTAGCTGGTGCCGTCCGGCACGGACGACTCGCTCGCGTACTCGGGGTAGTCGTAGCGGACGAACTCGAAGCCGCAGGTGGACGAGCAGTTGTCCGACTTCCACGAGACCGAGCTGTGCCACCAGCACCGCAGGTCGTAGTAGCCGGCGCTGTCCTGGTGCGCACACGGCCCCGTGGGCTCACCGATCGTGCTTTCGTCCTCGGGGGTGTTGGGGTTGTCCGGCTTGTTCGGCGTGTACTGACCGTCCTTGACGCAGTTGTTGCTCGCATTGCAGAACGTCCACCACTCCGGCTTGACGTGCCGGCGGTTGTATTTGTCCGTTCCCGGGGTGTCGGCATCTCCGGAAACACCGTTCCAGGACGCGGCGCGGAAGAACGGCACCTCGGTGTTCTCGTCCTCGAAGCCGGACGGCGGGTTGGCCGCGAAGCCCATGACCTTCTCCGGGTAGGGCCACTTCTGCGGGGTGGCGAAGTCCCTCGGGTTCTCGCCGAACGAGCCGCGGCCCCTGTCGTACTTCGGGTTGGCCGGGTTGTTGCTCCAGCCGACGCCCCACGCCGTCGGGTCCTTCTGGCCCTGGGCGTTGAAGCCGGAGTTGTAGGCCCAGACGGCCAGGAACCAGTTCTCGATGTTCGAGTAGTCGTTGTCGTGGACCTTCATCCCGGCGTTCTGGACCTGGTTCCACTTCTCCTGGATCTTCTGCAGACCAGCCGCGACGTTGGCCGCGTAGTCCGTGGCGATCGCGAACTTCTTCTGGTACGTGAGGCTCGTGTCCGACTTGCGCATGCCGTCGGTCATCTGCGTGACGCCGTAACCGCAGTCGGCGTCGGCGAAGTTGACGTCCCAGTCGTTGTAACCGACGTCGTCGTAGATCGGCAGGCCGTAGTAGTTGCCGATCAGCGGGTTGCCCAGCTCGCCCGGCAGCGCGTGGCGTGCGGCCTGCCACAGGTTCGACTCCTGGCCCATGATGCCGAGCAGGATCTGCGCGGGCACCTTGCCGTTGCCCCCTGTGTTGACCATCGGGAGCTGCGGGAACAGCCCCTGCGGGGTGTAGTTGCCCGGGGTGTTCAGGTTGCGCCAGCCCGGCGGGCGAGTCATGTCCAGGTGGTTCTTGACGGCCATGTCCGCCGCCCACTCGACCTGCTTGGGCTTCGGTTGGTACACCTGGATGTTCGTGTCGTTGCGCGGGATCGCACAGGTGTAGCCGGGCTCGACCTCACGTGGCTTGAGCGCCGCGGTGGCGTTGACGGTGAAGCCGACCTCCTTGCCCGTGCGGAGGCTCTTCGTCTTCAGGTGCCACGCCTGGGGATCGGCCTGCATCGCGGAACCTGTCGGAAGCTGCTCGGTGATCGCCGCCTCGCCGTTGGTCGACACCTCGGCGGTCGCTCCGATGTCGAGCTTGCGGACGAACTGGGGCAGCGCCTTGACCTCGGCCGCCTTGCCGGTGATGAACACCTTGCCCGCCGCGCCCTGCGCGACGCCGAGCTCACCCGCCTTGCCGCTGGCCAGAGTGGTGACCTTCGCGCCGACTCCGGAAGTCGCGCGCTGGACGTGGACCTTCGCGGTGTCCTCCGGCGCCAGGTAGACCACGCCGCCCTCGGCGTCGGGGCGCAGGTACGACGGCGTGCCCTTGGTCGTGGAGAGCCTCTTCTTCTGGCCGTCCCTGCCGACCTTGAGCACTCCGCCGCTGCTCGCGACCGCGAACCCCTCCTGGAACGGAACGGCGGAGGTCAGCTGGCCGTCGAGGTCGGTCGGCTGGCTGAGCTTCGCCGACTTGGAGTCGACGGTGAGCAGCCGGGTCTTGCCGCGGTCCTCCTCACCGGCCTGGGTGAGCGCGACCGTGTCACCCGCCCCGCAGCCCGGGTTGAAGTACGCGAGCGTGGTCCTCACCGGCAACCGCTTCACCTCGCCGGAAACGAGGTCGACGACGGCGGTGAGGCCGCCGCGCGCGAACAGCTGGTCCTTGTTCGTGAACGTGCGCGGGGCGTACACGACCACGGCCTTGCTGCCATCGCCGGTGACGCAGGCGTTGCCGATCCACTTGTCGGTCTCGAGGGAATTGGTGCCGAGCGTGGCGACCGTGCGCCACGAGTAGCCGGTCTTGGCCTCCGCCACCAGCACGTGGAACCCGGTGGCGTCGCCCTGGGTGGTCCAGAGCCGGTCACCGGACTGCTGCCAGCCCTGCCCGAGCAGTTCCTGCCGCTTCTCCGCAGGCACCACCGGTGGCTCGACCGGCGGTTTCGGTCTCAGCGGGCCTGGCGCGTCGGGACTCGTGGACGGGACGACCGGAGCGGGTTTCGCTTCGGCCTGAACAACGGATGCGAGCATCAGTGCGGCAGCGCCTGCCGCGACCAGAGCTCGTCTTCGAATTTTCGACAACGCACAGCCCCCAATTGTTTTGTGCATGCCAATCAGACCTGCGGGCGCGCATGCGCGTGCTCGAACAGATCGGTGGGTTCAAGTGAAGTGGTCAACCGTGGATCGCGGCTCGAGTCTGCTCCCCTACCGCTTTTGGGCAGCGCGGAACAACCGAGCGAAGAAAAACGTCGAAACCCCCCAGCAACGACAAAAGAAACTCGGCGTGGTGCTCTCCGAGACGCCCCCAGTGGGCCTGAGGCCCGTTTGCGAGTGGCCTCCCCTGGCCCTCGCTGGAAAAGAGTTAACCGGTCACCCGACGCGACGTCAAGGCCACCGTTCGTAGCAAAGATGATGATCTAGAAATGCGAAAGGGCCTGGTGCGCGAAACGCACCAGGCCCTCAGCTGACGACGGGTGTCACCCGCCGCCGGGGTTTCGCCCGTCTCCTGGACCCGGGATGCCGGGCTTCGGCGTCGTCGTCGTTGTCGTCGGCTTGCCCGTCGTCGGCGGCTTCGGGCACAGGAAGCCCTCACAGGGCTCCTCCGGGTCCCTCGACGGCGTGTTCGACGGAGTGTTGGACGGGGTGTTCGACGGAGTGTTGGACGGGGTGTTCGAGGGAGTGTTCGACGGCTTCGGCGGGTTGAAGTTGCCGAGCGGCCTCGGCTTCGGGAACTTCTCCACCGGGGTGCCCGAGAGCGCCGCGTCCATGAACTTCTTCCAGATCTGGCCCGGGAGGCCCGAACCGAAGATCGCCTTGTTCTCCTTGTTCTTGATCGCCACGTTGCCCTGGTCCTTGCCCATCCACACCGAGGCGGAGAGTTGCGGCGTGTAGCCGACCATCCACGCCTTCGAGTTCTGGTCGGCACTGCCGGGGAGCTCGTGCGTACCGGTCTTGCCGGCACACTCGCGGTTGCCCGCGCACGGAATCCGCGAGTAGCCCGGGATGTCCTTCAGCGTCTCGGTGACGTTGTCGGCGATGTCCCGGCTCTTCTCCTCCACCGGGTCGAACGCCGGCACCGGCTTGTCCGCGTGCTGGTAGAGGATGTCGCCTGTCGGACCGGTGACCTTGGTGATGAAGAACGGCTCGCGGTAGATGCCACGCGCGGCGAACGTCGCGAACGCCGAGGCCATGTCGAACGGGCGCACCTGGGCGTTGTCCGCACCGATGGCGATACCGGCGTTGGGACGGCCGCCGCCCTCACCGACCAGCGTCTCCTGGGACTTGCCGTTGACCATGACGGTCTTCGGGATGCCGGCCGCGTGCGCGGCGTCCGCGACGGCCTTGGTCCCGGTGCCCTCGTTGCCCGCCACCATCTCGTAGAAGACGGTGTTCAGCGATTCCTTCATCGCCTGCTTGATCGGGCACTCCTTGCCGCAGGTGGTGCCACCCGCGTTGCGGATCTGCACACCCGCGATCTTGCGCGGTGTCGCGTCGTAGGTGTCACCGATGCCCTTGCCCATCTTCAGCGCGGCGACCAGGTCGAACGGCTTGAACGACGAGCCGGCCTCCTGGATCGTGCCCTTGGCGTAGTCGATGCCCTGCAGGCCGTCCTTGCCCGGGTAGTAGGCCTTGACCGCACCGGACTGGGGATCGATCGCGCTGAGCGACGTGCGCAGCTCCGGGTCCTGGCCCTCCATCACGGCGTTCACCGCGTCGGTCGCCGCCTGCTGCATCTTCGGGTCGATGGTCGTCTGGATGGTGACGCCGACCTTCTGCGCCTTCTCCATCGTGATGCCGACCATCTCGGCGTCCATCTCGTTCTGGACCTGCTGGCTCACCCGTGCGAGCGGGCCCTCGAGCCCACCAGGCTGGGAGTCGCCGAACGCCACCGGCGTCGGCCACTGCTGCGCGTCGTAGTAGGCCTGGTCGATCCAGCCCTTGTCGCGCATCTGGCCGAGGACGTACTTCCACTGCTTCTGGGAGTACTCCTTGTCCTCCGACCAGGAAGGCGTCTGGATCATCGCCGCGATCAGCGCCGCCTCGGAAGGAGTGAGGTCCTTCATGTCCTTCTTGTAGTACACCTGCGACGCGGCCTTGAAGCCGTTCGCGCCACGACCGAAGTACACCGTGTTGAGGTACGCGGTGAGGATCGTGTTGTGGTCCGACTCGTTGCTCATCTTGTAGGCCTTGACGAGCTCGGTGAACTTTCGGGTCAGCGTCGGGTCCTCGTTGCCGCTGGCCTTCTTGATGTACTGCTGCGTCAGGCCGGAGCCACCACCGGAGCCGCTGGTCACCTGGAACCAGGCCGCGCGCAGGATGGCCTTGGCGTCGAAGCCGGGGTTGTCGTAGAAGTTCGCGTCCTCCGCCGCCAGCACCGCGTGCTTGACGTTCTCGGGGATCTCCTCGTACGTCAGCATCGTGCGGTTCTGACCGGGTGAGGAGATCTTGCCCATCTCGGAGCCGTCCGAGTAGAGCAGCGTGACCGTCTTGTCCTGGTTCGCTGCGACCTCATCTGGCCGCGGCCACTCGACCAGCGGGTACGCGACCGCGATCGCGATCACCGGGCCCAGGATCATCAGGCCGATGAAGATGAACGCGCCGATCCGGACGCGCTTCCAGATCTTCTTCTTGCGCAGACGACGCTCCTCCTCTTCGGTGAGCTCCGGCTCGTCGTCGTCGTAGTACTCGTCCTCGTCGTCGACGCCGCCGGCCAGCAGGAACTCGTCCTCGGGCTCGCGGTGGGTCAGCAGATCGGGTTCGCGCTGCGTCGGCCGGTTGACCGGCGGCAGCTGCGTGGTCCGCTCCTCACCGGGGTTGCGCGGTGGCACGCCAGGACGGCCGGGACCGCCCTGGGGACCGCCGGGGCCACCAGGACCGCCGGGACGCCTGCCACCGGGAGGCGGCGGTGCCATCGGCATGCCGCCAGGAGGCGTCGGAGGACGGCTGCCAGGGCCACCCTGCGGGCCGCCGGGAGGCGGTGCCATCGGCATGCCACCGGGAGGCGTCGGAGGACGGCTGCCGGGGCCGCCAGGGCCACCCTGCGGACCGCCTGGTCCGTTCGGGCGGCGTGGTGGCTGCTGCTGTGGGAAACCACCGGGTGGCGTGCCACCCTGAGGAGGGCGCGCGAAACCGCCGGGTGGAGTGCCCGGTCGTGGCTGATTCGGGACATCGCGTCTCGTGCCGCCGCCGTCCGGGTCGTCCCCGGTCGGCCACTGCGGCTCGCCACCACGCTGCCGGTCATCATGCTGGTCGTTCACGTGAAAAGGCCTCCCAGACCGGCGTGCATCAGCACGCGGTTCGGTGGTCGTACTTCGTTCGGAGCAGTGTCACCTGAGCGTCATTCCGCCGCAGTCCTCCTGCGTGGCTTTTCCAGCCCACGCTTCCCCAGGACGTATGACTGCACCAGGTGGTTCCAACTGCATGTGCGGCAAACTTCGACGACGTACACGGTGAACTCGTCGAAGAGGGTTGCCATCTTCGCCAGTTCCTCGGCTGTACGCGCCGAGCCTGTCGCGTGCTTGAGCTCGTCACCGTAGACCCAAGACACGTTGGTGAGGGGTTCCTTGCGACACACAGGGCAAGGCACTTCCGTCTGCGTACCGTGGAACTTCGCAGCTCGCAGCAGGTACGGGGACGCGTCGCAGACCTCCATGGTGCCCGTGCGGCCGGAGTAGACCTCCGCCAGCAGCGCACGCCGCTGCAGCGAGTAGTCCACCACCTGCCGTTGGGTCAACACGTGACCAGAGTACGTGCCGACCGCTTTGGCGATGATGGGCCGTTCAGGGCAGCGCGGTCCGGCGCGATATGACGGTGTGCCACATCCCACAGTTGAGAGGGGCCATCGATGTATCGCGGCGATATAATCGCCTCACCTATCGGTGCAGGCGCGAGGAGGTGACTCGTGTTCGAGTTCGCGCTGCTCGGCCTGCTGCACGAGGCGCCCATGCACGGCTACGAGCTGCGCAAGCGCTTGCACGACCTGCTCGGAGCGTTTCGCGCGTTCTCCTACGGATCGCTGTACCCAACACTGCGGCGACTCCAACGGGCGGGCCTGATCGTGGAGGAAGGGCCGGAGGAGTCGGCTCTTTCTTGGGGACGTCGGGCTCGCAAGGTCTACAAGCTGACACCGGAGGGTAAGGAGCGGTTCGCCGACCTCCTCGCCAACGCGGGTCCGCAGACCTGGGACGACGACTCGTTCGGAGTCCACCTGGCGTTCTTCTCACGCACGCCCGCCGACGTCAGGATGCGCATCCTGGAAGGCAGGCGGCGGTGTGTCGAAGAACGCAGGGAGGGGCTGCGTGAGCGGCTCACGCGCACGAGTGAGCAGATCGACCGCTACACCCGTGAGCTGCACAGACAGGGCCTGGAAAGCACGGAGCGCGAGGTGCGGTGGCTCAACGAGCTCATCGCGCACGAACAGTCCGAGCAGGACGAGTAGTACTCACCGTTGATCAAGGAGGACTCGGCAATGGGCGGAAATCGCCGCACCGTTCGAGTGGCCATCGTCGGGGTTGGCAACTGCGCGGCGTCGCTGGTGCAGGGCGTCCACTACTACGCGGACGCCGACCCGAACACCCGCGTGCCCGGCCTGATGCACGTGCAGTTCGGCGACTACCACGTGCGCGATGTCGAGTTCGTGGCCGCGTTCGACGTGGACGCGAAGAAGGTCGGTGTCGACCTGGCCGAGGCGATCGTGGCCAGCGAGAACAACACGATCAAGATCGCGGACGTGCCACCGTTGGGCGTCGTCGTGCAGCGCGGGCACACCTTCGACGGGCTCGGCCGGTTCTACCGGGAGACGATCGAGGAGTCCGACTTCGAGCCGGTCGACGTCGTCGCGGCTCTTCGCGACGCCGAGGTCGACGTGCTCGTCTCGTACCTGCCGGTGGGTTCGGAAGAGGCTGACCGCTTCTACGCCCAGTGCGCCATCGACGCCGGTGTGGCGTTCGTCAACGCGCTGCCGGTCTTCATCGCGTCGGACCCGGAGTGGGCGGAGAAGTTCCGCGCGGCCGGCGTGCCGATCGTGGGTGACGACATCAAGTCCCAGGTCGGCGCCACCATCACGCACCGCGTGCTGGCCAAGTTGTTCGAGGACCGCGGGGTCCAGCTCGACCGCACCATGCAGCTGAACGTGGGCGGCAACATGGACTTCCTGAACATGAAGGAACTGGAGCGCCTGGAGTCCAAGAAGGTCTCCAAGACGCAGTCCGTGACCTCGCAGCTGTCCCGCGACATCGGCAAGGACAACGTCCACATCGGCCCGTCGGACTACGTGGCGTGGCTCGACGACCGCAAGTGGGCGTACGTGCGGCTGGAAGGCCGCGCGTTCGGTGACGTGCCGCTGAACCTCGAGTACAAGCTCGAGGTCTGGGACTCCCCGAACTCCGCGGGCATCATCATCGACGCGGTCCGCGCGGCGAAGATCGCCCTGGACCGGGGCATCGGCGGCCCGATCCTCTCGGCGTCGTCGTACTTCATGAAGTCCCCGCCCGTGCAGTACTCGGACCCCGAGGCCCACGCGGCCGTCGAGGCCTTCATCCGCGGCGAGTGATCTGTCGTCTGCAAGTACCGCCAACTCCGAGTTGGCGGTACTTGCAGACGCCGTTCAGCGCTTCGAGAGCCGCAGCTTCTGCCAGCTGCCGTCCGCGGTCCACCCGCCGTCCACGGGCAGCGCGACGCCGTTGACGTACCGCGCGTTGTCGCTCGCCAGGAACCTGACGGCCTGCGCGATGTCGTCCGGCGCCGCGAACCTGTTCATCGGCACGTGGTTCGTGATGTCCTCGTCGACGTAGTAACCGCCGGCCTGCGACTCGACGTCCATCTCGGTCTTGACCCAGCCGGGACACACGGCGTTGACCCGGATCCCCCGCCCGCCCCACTCGACGGCGAGCGTGCGCGTCAGCCCGATCAACCCGTGCTTGGTCGTGTTGTACGCGGCTCGGTCCGCCACACCCTGCAGCCCTGCGACCGACGCGATGTTGACGACGCTGCCAGAACCCTGCTGCAGCATGATCCTGCCCAGCGCCTTGGTGAGCAGGAACGGCCCGGTCAGGTTGACCGCCATGATCCGCTCCCACTGCTCGAGGCTGGTGTCCTCGAACGGCACGATGCCCGCGATCCCGGCGTTGTTGACCAGCACGTCCACCCGTCCGTGGGTGTTGGTCACGTGATCGGTCAGCCGCTGGACGTCCTCGGCGCTGGCGACGTTGCCGACGATCCCGTCCTTGCTCTCCTGCAGGTCGAAGCCGACGACGGCGAACCCGTCCGCGCGCAGCACGTCCGCGATCCGCAGCCCCATGCCCTGCGCCGTGCCCGTGACCACAGCAACTCGATGCGTCATGGGCGCCACGCTAGGACCGCGTCAGCCACGAGCGATAGCACCCGTAGCTGCCTGAACGTCTGAGCCCAACTCCTGCTGTCGCTGGCGGGACCGGTCCCCGCAGCCGCCCCGCACGATGAGGTCTCCCAACGGAAAGGAGCGGATCGATGGTTCGCAGAGCACTGTTCGCGTTGGCCGGAATCGCCTTGATCGTCGCGGGGGCCTACAGCGTCCCCGACATCAACCGCGGCTGGAGCGTCGCGGGCTTCGAGTGGACCAGCGTCAACGACCAGCGCTAGCGTCCGCGGGTGCGCACGCTGCTCCTGGCTGTTCCCGGCCTGATCCTCGCCGGCATCGGCCTGACCCACCCGCATCACCTCGACGCGTCGACCGCGCAGTGGTGGCAGAACATGCACATCATCCTGGCGGTGATCTTCCCGCTTCTCGGTGCCGCGCAATGGGTTCTGCTCGAAGACAGCCCGAAGCTCGTGCGCTACCCCGCCCGGCTCGCCGCGTTCGGCTACGCCGTCTTCTACGGCGCGCTGGACGCGTTGGCTGGCATCGGCGGCGGGGCGATGACGTTGAACGGTGGACGTGACGCCGCCGCGCCGATCTTCAGGATCGGCAACGAGCTCGGAACCATTGGTGCGTGGTCGTTCTTCGCGGCCAGCATCGCCATAGCCGTCTGCGCGCTGCTCAAGCACAAGCTCAAGGCGATCCCAGGAGCAGCCTTCCTCCTCACCGGCAGCTTCCTGTTCCTCGACAGCCACATCTACTGGCCGAAGGGCGTCATCGCGTGCACCTGCATCGCGATCGGCATGGCAGCGACGAGCTACGTCAGCGCGGCCGGCAGCTCGGCGATCGAGGACAGCACCCGCACCTGATCCAGCACTTCCGGAGCAGGCGGGAAATGCGGGTTCGGCACCGCGAGCACGGTCATCCCCGCGGCCAGTGCGGCGCGCAGCCCGTTCGTCGAATCCTCGACGGCGTAACAAGAAGAAGCCGAAACGCCGAGCCGGGACGCCGCCAGCAAATACACGTCCGGCGAAGGCTTGCCCGAAGCGCACTCCTCCGACGACACCGCGACGGGCACCGGCAGCCCGGTCACGTCCAGGAACACCTTGATCAGCACCGCCGGCGCCGAGGAAGCGATCGCCACGGGGAACCGGGAAGCCACCTCACGAACCGCGTCCACCGCACCGGGAATCACCGGAAGGTGTGCTGCGTACGCCTTCTCCATCTCGGCGATCACACCGGCGGACGCCTCGGATGCGGACAGCTGAACGCCCACGGCCGACACCAGGTACGCGCCCCACTCGGGCGTCGACATCCCCTGCATGTCACGGGTGGCGGTAGCAGTCCAGACACCTCCGTGAGCAGCGGCGAACGACTGCCGCACCTCGTCCCACACCTGCTCGGAGTCGATCAGCACGCCATCGAGGTCGAAGATCACCGCTTCCACACCACGAACCGTACCCTGTGCCACACGATACTTCGCTATGCTAATCAAATTCTGTTAGGGTAGCTAAGTGAATTTCAAAGCTCAGCCCAAGCAGGTGTGGATCACGGCGTTCGCCGCGGTCATCGCCTTCATGGGGATCGGGCTCGTGGACCCGATCCTGTTGTCCATCGCGGAGGGTCTGCACGCAACACCGTCGCAGGTCACCCTCCTCTTCTCCTCCTACCTCGGCGTCCAGGTCGTGGCGATGCTCTTCACGGGTGCCGCGACGGCGCGGTTCGGGGCCAAGCGCACGCTCGTCGGCGGGCTCGCGCTGATCGTCATCGCCACGCTCGCGTGCTCGGCGGCGGGGAGCATCGGCCAGCTCGTGGGACTGCGGGCCGTCTGGGGGCTCGGCAACGCGTTCTTCATCGCGACCGCGCTCAGCGTCATCGTCGGCGCGGCCAGCGGCGGGCAGAAAGCCGCGATCCTGCTCTACGAGGCCGCGCTCGGTCTCGGTCTGAGCGTCGGGCCGCTGCTCGGCGCGTTGCTCGGCAGCTTCTCCTGGCGCGGACCGTTCCTCGGTACCGCGATCCTGATGGCCGTCGCGCTGATCCTTTGCGCAGCGTTCCTGGCCAGGGACTCCCACCACGAACGTCCGAAGATCAGCCTGCTCGACCCACTCAAGGCCCTCAAGCACCCGACGCTGCTGCGGACCTCCATCGGTGCCGCCCTCTACACGGCCGCCTTCTTCACCGTTCTGGCCTGGTCACCGTTCGTCCTGCAGTGGGGTGCGGTCGAGATCGGACTGATCTTCTTCGGCTGGGGCGTGTGCGTCGCGGTGTCCAGCGTCTTCCTCGCGCCGCGTCTGGCGGACCGGGTCGGCGAGAAGCGAGCGATCATCGGGTCGGTCCTCGCGTTCGCCCTGCTCATGCTCCTGATGGCGGTGCCGAGCAAGCCGTTGCTGGTGGTCGCCGTGATCGTCAGCGGCCTGGTCAGCGGCCTGCTGAACACCCTGTTCACCGGTACCGCGATGAGCGTCAGCGACGCGCCGAGGCCGGTGGCGAGCGCCGGGTACAACTTCCTGCGCTGGCTCGGCGGAGCGCTGGCGGCGACGTTCGTCAGCCACCTCGCGCAGCCGTTCGTCCTGGCAGCGGTTCTCTGCGCGGTCGCGGCCGTGCTGCTCACGTTCAACCGCCGCGACGTCCGCGAAATACCGACAGAAGTCGTGATTGCGAGCGAGCAGCTAGTCGGTTGACAACGGCTGAACTACGGTCGGTGGCGGTTCCCGCACCGACCGTAGGAGGCCACCACATGATCCCTCTGCCGCTCGTCAACCACCGAATCGGCAGAGCAGCGATGACTTGCGAGTACCGCTGCGGGGACGCGTGCTTCCACGACGTCCCGAACACCTCGGCCAACCCCTACCTCGGCGACCTGATCAGCCGCCGCACCGCCCTCAAGGCAGGTGCCGTCGTCGCTGCCGCCGCGACCGTTGCCGTGCCGGCGACCGCCGCCGCGCAACCCGAGTCGCAGGGCCGCCCACCCAGGGGACTCGACTTCAAGCCCGTCCAGGTCAACACCAAGGACGAGGTCGTCGTCCCCGAGGGGTACGAGCAGGGGGTCGTGATCCGCTGGGGCGACCCGCTCTTCCCCGGCGTCCCGGAGTTCGACTTCGACCACCAGACGGCCGCCAAGCAGGAGAAGCAGTTCGGTTACAACTGCGACTTCGCCGCGATCCTGCCGCTGGACCCGTTGGAGCTGACCGGGATCATGGTCACGAACCACGAGTACACCAGCGAGCCGTTGATGTTCCACGGCTACAGCTCGGCGAACCCCACCGAGGAACAGGTGAAGATCGCCTGGGCCGCGCACGGGCTGTCCGTGTTCATGATCAAGCGCTCGTTGTTCTCCGGGCACTACCGGCCGCGCTTCAGCAGGTACAACCGCCGGATCACCCTCAACACGCCGTTCGAGGTGCGCGGTCCGGCCGCGGGCAGCGACCTGCTCAAGACCTCGGCCGACCCGACGGGCAAGAAGGTCTTCGGCACGATCAACAACTGCTCCGGCGGCGTCACGCCGTGGGGCACGATCCTGTCCGGCGAGGAGAACTTCAACCAGTACTTCGCCAACGCCGCGGGCCGCAACGACCCGAAGCTGACCCGCTACGGCGTCACCGGCACCGCGACCACGCGCAAATGGGAGCGCTTCGACAAGCGCTGGGACCTCGCGCAGGAACCCAACGAGGTCAACAGGTTCGGCTGGGTCATCGAGCTCGACCCGAACGACCCGGACTCGACGCCGGTCAAGCACACGCACCTCGGCCGGTTCAAGCACGAGACCGCCAACATCCGCGTCGCCGAGGACGGCCGGGTCGTCGCGTACTCCGGTGACGACGAGCGGTTCGAGTACGTCTACAAGTTCATCTCGAACGGCAAGATGAAGCACGGCAACAGCAAGGCCGCCCGCCGCCACAACATGACACTGCTCGACGACGGCACCCTCTACGTCGGGCGGTTCAAGGGCGACAGCCCGGTCAGCGAGATCGACGGCACCGGAAAGCTGCCCTCCGACGGGAAGTTCGACGGCACCGGCGAGTGGATCCCGCTGGCAGCGGGCAAGAAGTCCTTCGTGCCCGGCATGACCGCGGAAGAGGTGTACGTCTTCACGCGCATCGCGGCGGACAAGGTCGGCGCGACCAAGATGGACCGCCCCGAGGACATCCAGTGCCATCCGCGCACCGGCGTCGTCTACTGCGCGCTCACCAACAACGTCGAGCGCGGCGTGACCGCGGGCAAGGAAGGCGCGACCGAGCCGAACCCGCGCGTGAACAACCGGCACGGCCAGGTGCTGGAGCTGACCGAACGCCGTGGCGACGCGCTGGCGTTGACGTTCAGCTGGGACCTCTTCCTGGTGTGCGGCTTCCCGGGCGACCCGAACACGTACTTCGGCGGCTACGACAAGTCGCAGGTCAGCCCGATCTCCAGTCCGGACAACCTGGCGTTCGACCGGCACGGCAACCTGTGGATCTCCACCGACGCCGACGGCAAGCTGGACGGGTTGAACGACGGCCTCTACGGCGTGCCGTTGGAGGGGCCCGAACGCGGTCACCTCAAGCTGTTCCTCACGGTGCCACGTGGTGGTGAGACGTGCGGTCCGATCGTCGGCGAACGGGTGATCACCGTCTGCGTGCAGCACCCCGGCGAGATCGACGGCGCGACCGCGGACAAGCCGGCTTCGCACTGGCCGGACGGAGGCACTTCGCAACCCCGTCCGTCGGTCGTGGCGGTGTGGCGCAAGGGCCGTCGTCAGCTGGGTGAAATCGGTTGATCACCCAGCGTGCTGTGATCGTTCGGGAGTAGTACGAGTTCGCCTGTCGTTCATCTGCTGGACGGCAGGCGATCTCGTTGGGCTCTTAGGTTCGGCCAGTTCCCACACTGACCGATCTCGGAGGCCCGCGTGTCTTCATCCACCGATCGGGGCCGCCGCCTGCTGCCCCTGCTCCCGACGAACCACCCGCTCGGGCGTCAGGCCGTCACCTGCGAGTTCCGCTGCGGCAACGCGTGCGCGCACGAGGCGCCCAACACGTCGCAGAACGCCTACTTCGGTGACGTCGTCAAGAACGTCGTGACTCGTCGCGGCATGCTGAAGGCCGGCGCCGTCGTCGCGGTCGCGGGCGCCGGTGCACTCGCGATGGCCGGCTCGGCCGCCGCTGCCCCGGTGCACGTCGATGTCGACGTGGACCTGGACCTCGGTCTCGGCCACAGCTCCAAGGGCCTCAACTGGGAGTCGGTGCAGCCCAACACCCTCGACCAGATCACCGTGCCCCCTGGCTTCCAGCAGGACGTCGTCGTCCGCTGGGGCGACCCGATCCTGCCGGGAGCGCCGAAGTTCGACTTCGACAACCAGACGCCAGAAGCCCAGGCGCAGCAGTTCGGCTTCAACAACGACTTCTGCGGCCTCGTCCCGGTTCCCGGCGACCCGAACAGCTGGCTCATGGTGAGCAACCACGAGTACACGACCGAGTCGTTCATGTTCAAGGACTGGTCGCCGACCACGATCACCGAGAAGCACGCCAAGATCGCGTGGGCCGCGCACGGCCTGTCCGTCGTGATGGTCGACCGCGACCCGCGCACCGGCAAGCTGTTCGTCTGCCCGGACGACAAGGCGAAGTACAACCGCCGGATCACGCTCACCACGCCGTTCGAGGTGCGTGGCCCCGCCGCCGGGTCGAAGTACCTGCAGACCTCCGCCGACCCGACCGGCAGGACCGTGCTGGGCACGCAGAACAACTGCTCCGGCGGCGTCACGCCGTGGGGCACGATCCTGTCCGGCGAGGAGAACTTCAACCAGTACTTCGCGAACGCGAGCCTGGTGACCGACCCGGACACCAAGGCCAAGTTCGCCCGCTACGGCATCAGCGGTGGCGCGTCGCTGCGCAAGTGGGAGAACTTCGACAAGCGCTTCGACCTGTCGAAGGAGCCCAACGAGGCCAACCGCTTCGGCTGGATCGTCGAGATCGACCCGCTGGACAAGAAGTCGACGCCGGTCAAGCACACCGCGCTGGGCCGCTTCAAGCACGAGGGCGCGAACATCATCGTCGCCAAGGACGGCCGCGTCGTCGCGTACATGGGTGACGACGAGCGCTTCGACTACATGTACAAGTTCGTCTCGGACGAGAAGATGCAGAAGGGCGACTCGAAGCGCGCCCGCGAGCACAACAAGCGCCTGCTGGACAAGGGCACGCTCTACGTCGCGCAGTTCACCGGCGACAGCCCGGCGGCCGAGATCGACGGCGCCGGCAACCTGCCCGCGGACGGCCAGTTCGACGGTTCGGGCAAGTGGATCCCGCTGGCCGCCGGCGACAAGTCCTTCGTCCCCGGCTTCACCGCAGAGGAGGTCTACGTCTTCACGCGTCTGGCCGCCGACAAGGTGGGCGCCACGAAGATGGACCGCCCGGAGGACGTCGAGCCCTCGCTGCACAACCGCCGGATCTACGCCGCGCTGACCAACAACACAGACCGCGGCAAAGCCGGCAAGGAAGGTCCGACCGAGATCGCGCCGCGCGTCAACAACAAGCACGGCCACGTCCTCGAGATCGAGGAGCGTCGTTCGGACAACACGGCGCTCACGTTCTCGTGGAAGCTGCTGCTGGTCTGCGGTGACCCGAAAGACCCCGGCACGTACTTCGGCGGCTACGACAAGTCGCAGGTCAGCGCGATCTCGTGCCCGGACAACGTCGCGTTCGACAACCACGGCAACCTGTGGATCTCCACGGACGGCAACGCCCTGGGGTCCAACGACGGCCTGTTCGCGGTGCCGGTCGAGGGCAAGCGCCGCGGGTTGGTGAAGCAGTTCCTCACCGTGCCCAAGGGTGCGGAGACCTGTGGTCCGGTCGTCACCGAGGACTTCGTGCTGGTGTCCGTGCAGCACCCCGGTGAGATCGACGGCGCCTCCGCCAACAACCCGCTGTCGCACTGGCCGGACGGTGGCACCTCGCAACCGCGTCCGTCCGTCGCTGTGGTGTGGCGCAAGGACCGTCGCCGCATCTGCGACTGATCCTGTGGTTCGGCTCACTCAGCTGGAATGAACCGGTGCAGCCGCCTGTCCGTGTGATGGGTGGCTGCACCGCGGACAGCCAAGGGAACGTCCACATTGGCTGTCTACTTTGGAGTGAGCTGTGCAGAAGGTTGGACTTTTCGTTGGTGCCGCGGCTCTTCTGGGTCTCACCGCGTGTGGCACGACTCAGGGAACCGCAACGCCCACCCCGGTCGCCCAGGCTTCTCCCGACGCTCCGGTCGCGGCCGCCGTGCAGGTTCCGGCTGGCCAGAAGCTGATCGGCAAGTACCAGGCAACAGGCGTCCAGACGTACTCGTGCACCGCGAACGCGTGGAAGGGCCTGGAGCCCGCCGCGACGTTGGTGGACAAGGACGGCAAGCCGATCATCCTGCACTCCCGCGGCCCGGTCTGGATCTCCACTGTGGACGGTAGTGCGGTCGAGGCGGCACCCGTCGACGGCGCCAAGAACGACGTCAAGGGCGCCGTGCCGGAGCTCCTGCTGAAGACCAGGACCGTGCGCGGCGACGGTCTGTTCGGCAAGGTCAGCTACGTGCAGAGGCTCGCGACCGAGGGCGGCGTCGCTCCGTCCGGCGGCTGCACCGCCGGGGCCCAGATCTCCGTGCCGTACAAGGCTCTCTACACCTTCTTCGCCCCGGCGCCCTGAGCCAGCGCGACCACCGCCGCCGTGACCATCGTGACGCCGACGACCCAGAGCCCGGTCTTCTGCGTCCCGGTGAGGTCACGCAGCCACCCGGTGACGTAGGGCGCGACGAACCCGCTCACGTTGCCCAGTGAGTTGATCAACGCGATCCCCGCGGCCGCGGCCGTGCCACCGAGGAAACTGGTAGGCAGCGCCCAGAACGTGGGCAGAGCGGCACAAACACCGATCGCGCAAATGCTCACCGCGACCATCGCCGCGACGGGGTTGCTGAGGTAGAGCGCGACGGGGATGGCCGCGCCGCCGAGCAACATGGGCGCGGCGACGTGCCACTTCCGTTCTCCGGTGCGGTCTCCATGCCTGGCCCACAGGATCATGGCGACCGCACCGAGGACGTACGGGATCGCGTTGATCAGCCCGCGCTCGACGATGTTCGCTCCCGGTGCGAGCCCCTTGATGATCGTCGGCAGGAAGAACCCCAGCGTGTACAGCCCGTACACGATCCCGAAGTACACGAAGCTCAACGCCAGGATCCGCGGGTGCGTCAGGGCTTTCCTGAGCGGCCAGTGCTCCTTGGGCGCTTCCTCGATCGCTTCCTCCGGCTTGTCCGGCAACCAGAACCACGTCACGAACGCCAGTGCGATCGCCGGCAGCCCCTCGATCAGGAACATCGTGCGCCAGTCCGTGACCTGGATCAGCAACCCGCTGAGCGTCGACCCGATCGCCGTCGAGATCGGCACCGCCACCATGAACAGCGCGACGATCCGCGCCCGGTCCTTCTCCGGGAACCAGTACGTCAGGTACAGGATGATCCCGGGGAAGAACCCGGCCTCCGCCACGCCGAGCAGGAACCTGAGCGCGACGAGCACCGTGCCGTTGGGCACGAACGCCATCGCGCTCGCCACGATCCCCCAGCTGACCATGATCCGGGCGATCCACCTGCGCGCCCCGAACTTGTGCAGCGCCAGATTGCTGGGCACCTCGAGGATCAGGTAGCCGATGAAGAACACCCCGGACGCGAACCCGAACACGGTCGCGCTGAGCTTGAGCTCCTCGGACATCCCGTTCGGCCCGGCGAACCCGATGTTGACCCGGTCCAGGTAGTTGATGAAGTAGAGCAGGCACAAGTACGGCAGGATCAACTTCCTGGGCACGTTATGTTTCCCCCATGCGTGACGACGTGAGCTCCCCAGCGGAGTCACCAATGGATGCAGCTCGTCCGGTCGCCCTCGTCACCGGGGCATCCAGCGGAATCGGCTCGGCCATCGCCCGCAGTCTGGCCCCAACCCACGACCTGCTGCTAGCCGGACGCGACGAAACGTCCCTGTCTCTGCTGGCATCGGAACTCCCAGGCGCAACCGCTTGGCCTTTCGACCTCACCAACGCGGCCTCGGCCGACGTCGGTCCTCTGTCCCGCTTGGACGTGCTGGTCCACAGCGCAGGCATTGCCCTCCTCGGCCCGCTTGCGGAGGCCTCCCAGGACGACTGGCGCAAAACCTTCGAGGTGAACGTCTTCGCGGTGGCCGAGCTGACCAACCTCGTGCTAGCCCAGCTGCGGGCCTCCTCCGGCCACGTCGTGCTGATCAACTCGGGTGCGGGCCGCAACGCCAACCCGGGCTGGGGCGTCTACGCGGCCTCGAAGTTCGCTCTCCGCGCCTACGCCGACGCCCTGCGGGCAGACGAGCCGTCGTTGCGCGTGACCTCGGTCTACCCCGGCCGGACCGCCACGCCGATGCAGGAGGAGGTGCGGCGCCAGGAGGGCGGCGACTACGACGCCACCCAGTACCTGGACCCGGCCTCGGTGGGCCGCGCGGTGGCGTCGGCCGTGCTGGCGACGCCGGACGCCCACATCACCGAGCTGATCGTCCGCCCACGGCCGCGCTGACTCAGGTCGTGCGCAGCCGCTGAGCCACCGCGGTCACCCCGGCCTGCGCTTCCCGACGGTCCACCCGAGTCGACTCCCCACCGGCCACGACGTGGTCACCGGCCACCCAGACGTCGGTGACCCGGCGAGCCCCGGAAGCCCAGACGAGGTTCGCCAGCAGCTGCTCGTCCGGCGCGTCGAGACCGGTCGCGAACGCCGGGTCGTCCACGTCGATGTGCACGACGTCGGCCCAGCGCCCGGCCTCCAGCGCGCCGATGTCGTCGCGGCCCAGAGCCGCGGCCCCGCCCCGAGTGGCCATCAGCAACGCCTGCGCCGCCCCGAGCGCCGTCGCGTCCATCGTCGAGACCCGCGCGAACATCGCCGCGAGCCGTGCCTCTTCGAACAGGTCGAGGTCGTCGTTCGACGCCGGTCCGTCCGTGCCGAGGCCCACGTTCACTCCTGCCTGCAGCAACGCAGGCACCCGCGCGATGCCGGACGCGAGTTTGGCGTTGGAGCCGGGGCAGTGCGCCACGCCGACGCCGTACGACGCGTACAGCGCGATGTCGTCGTCCGACAGGTGCACGGAGTGTGCGGACAGCACGCGTCCGCCCAGCACGTCCGAGGCCTTGAGCAGCGCGGGCACCGATCCGTACTCGGCCCGCTGCGCGATGTCCTCCTCCGGCGACTCGGCGACGTGCACCATCAGCAACGCGTCGCGTGCCCGTGCCTCCTCGGCCACGGCCGTGAGCATCGACGGCGTCAGCGTGTAGGCGGAGTGCGGCCCGAAGGCCAGCTCGATCCGCTCGCCGGGCCCGAACCGCAGCCCGTCCGCGTCGATCCACGTGGTGATCTCGCTGGTCATCGACTGCCACGACAGGCCGGGCAGGTCGAGGATCGCCGAACCGAACACCACCCGTGAGCCGACGGCCAGGATCGAGGAGACCAGTTCAGGACCGTGGAAGTACATCTCGGCGGAGGTGGTGACGCCGTGCCGCAGCATCTCGACGGCACCGAGCAGCATGCCCACACCGACGTCGGCGGCGGTCATCTTGGCCTCGTTCGGCCACATCTGCTCCTTCAGCCACCGCAGCAGCGGCAGGTCGGAGCCGAGCCCGCGCAGCACCGTCATCGGGCTGTGCGCGTGGGTGTTCACCAGGCCGGGCAGCAGGAGCCCGGACAGCCGCCGGACCTCGCCGTCGAACGCGGGCGCGTCGGCAGCACCACCCACATAGGTGATTCGACCGTCGACCACGTCCACGACGGCGTCCCGCAACACGGAGCAGGACGGGTCGCAGGGCAGGACCACCGGGGCGTGCAGACGCAGTGACATGCGGAGAATCCTGCCATTGTGATGCCGATCACAAGCATGCATACATCCGCAAGACCTGGGAATCCTGGCTCCGTCGGGTGCGGGCCGACCCCCAGGGTCCGCCCCGACCAGACTTTTCTCCAACCAGAGGGTCCGTCGAGCATGAACCGGCGGGCCCTTTGTGCATCCCGAAGCAACCACGACCGCGGGAACGACGTCACATGATCATGTCGAAGAAGCCGTGCACGTCCAGTGGAGACTTCCGGCGCGCGCAGAAGCCCGCCACCCCCAAGCCGCCGACTCGGCGCTGAGTTGGCATGATCACACTCGCACGGGACCGGGCGTGATCATGCGGAGGCATCAGTGGCCGACATCGACCCTCAGAACGACGACCAGTTCAGCGATGTCGAGATGACGCAGGAGTTCGACGTCATCCGCGACGAGCGTTAAGAGCTTCAGGCCAGAGGCAGCTCGGCGCGAACCGTCCACCCAGTCGGTTCGCGTCGCCCTGCGGAGAACCTGCCGCCCAGCAGTTCCACGCGCTCGCGCATGCCGACGAGCCCGTAACCCCCAGACCCGCCAACGGGAACGCCAGAGGCGACACCGTCATCTGCCACGGCCAGCCGGAGCACGCCGTCGCTGGACGACAGTCCTACGTCCACTGAGGACACTGCCGAAGCGTGCTTCTGGGTGTTGGTCAACGACTCCTGCACCAACCGCAGCACCGACCGCGCCAGCTCCTGCGGCACCGCGTCCTGCAGGTCGAACGACAACCGCACCGGCAGCCCGGATTCGGCGGCCAGCGACCGCACGTCGTCCACCAAGGACGATGAAGCCGCAGGTCCGGAAGACTCGCCGTCCCGCAACGTTCCCACCAGACGCCGCATCGCGGTCAGCGCCTCGTAGCCGGACGCCTCGATGGTCGGCAGCACCTGCTCGGCGGCGTCGCGGTTCATCTGACCTGCCTGGGCGTGCACGACGATCGCGGTCACGTAATGCGCCACCACGTCGTGCAGCTCGCGCGCCAACGCCATCCGTTCCGAGTTCTGCGCCGCCGCAACCGAAGCAGCCAACTGAGACGCGCGTTCGGCGTCACGCGCCCGGAAGTACAGCCCGGAACCCACCGACAGCACGAGCAGGACGCACCCGGCGATCGAGAAGTTGAGGGCGTCGGGGCTCCACTCGCGGTACTCGACCGCCGACACGATCGGCCAGCCCAGCACCTCGGCGACGGTCATGGCGGCGAGCACCAGAAGAGTGCCGATCACCGAACGAGCGCGGGACTCCTCCCGCACCAGGGTCGCGATGGTGGCCATCGCGGCACCCGTCATCGAGATGTTCGCGCCGCTCCAGAACAGGTGCGGTGCGATCGACACACCGAGAAACCGCATGTAGACGGCCACGCAAGCGACCGCGAACGCCAGCGCGAGTGCCGCGTCGAACGGTCTGCGGGGCGCCAGCACGGCGATCGCACAGATCACCACGACGCCCGGCAGCTGCCACCAGCCGAGACCGGTGTCGATGGCGCCGGTCTCCGCCAGTGCGATGGCGGTGAGCGAGAGCGCCAGCGGCCACTGGCGTTTGGCGAGCAACCGCCAGTTCAGTTCCGTGCTCTCCACGCGGTACACGGTAAAGCCGGAAGGCTGATCCCGCGTCCGACTCGGGGCTACCCAGGCATCAGCCAGAAGGCTGAGTGGGCGACCTGCGGAAATACCCTCCCGGCGGATGCCGGATCACGCCCCGGTCACGGACTCTGGAGTAGCAGTCGGGGAAACGGAGGACGCCATGTTGTCAGTTGTGTTCACTTGGGCCGCAGCGGTGGTCGGTCTGCTGGTACTCGCTCTCATGGCCCTGTCGGGCGTGATGATCGACTCCCAGCGATAGGCACACCGTCCAGCGTGTGATGGGGAAGTCAGACGCTGGTCAGGGAATGTTGCTGGCGGAGCAGCTCCGCCAGCCTGCTCGTCGGTTGTGGACGGGTTTCGTCCAACGCGGCCGTGAAGCGCGCCGGAGCACCGTTCCGTGCGCGCGCCGCGGCTGCGGTGTCCAGCCGGAACGCCGGACGTGCGGCGGACGGGCGTTGGCGAGAGCGCAGCCACGCGAGGCGGTGCAACGCTTCGGCGTGGTGGTCCGTGATGGTGACGGACGCCTTGTCGAACGAGTGCAGCACTGCGGCGTTCAGGTGAACCGTCGCGAGATCCCGCCACAGCGTGCGTTCGGACGTCGTGTCCAGACCCAACGCGTCGGCGACCTCACGCGCCACGCCGTACGCACCTTCCTCGGCCAGTGAGCGCGTACCGATCTCGGCACCCACGAACCAGGAGTTGAACGGCGCCGCGGGGTAGTTCACGCCGCCGATCGAAAGCTTCATGTTCGAGATGACCGGAACCGCGTGCCAGCGCAGACCCATCTCGCCGAACCACGGCAAGCTCGGGTGCTCCAGCGGAACCTCGTGCACGATCTCGGACGGCAGCGTGAACAGCCGCGGTCCCTCGTGCTCGGTCTCCACCACCAACGGCAGCAGGTCGAAGCGGGAACGACGGGCCGGAGGCCGCCATCCCATGCCCTGCATGGTTTCCGTGAACTGGGTGTAGCGACGGTCCCCCATCCCGTCGGCGTACCCGGCGTACCGGATCAGCTGCTCGTTCCAGATCACCGGACCCGGCGAACCGGGCGCGTCCGGCGCGAAAACCGTTACCAGCGGCCGAATTTCACCACCATTGGTCGCGAGCCGCAGGTGTTCCACGCACTCGCCGGCGACAGCGGCGGCGTTGCGGTAGCCGCGCAGATCGCGGACTTTCAGTCGTCGCCAGGGCAGACCTGAGGTGCACCAACCAGAATCTCGCAGCGCGATCCGCGCGCCGTACGCGAGCTCGTTGGTGGTGTGGCGGTAGGTTCCGGTCTCGGCGATCTCGGCTCGCACCTGGGCGATGCGGGCGGACAACGAGCCTGCGTCGGAGTGCGCCGCGTGGAACATGCGGACGAACTCCTCCGCGACGGGGAGGACGTCGGGGGTCACGGAGCGAGACGCTAAGGCCGGAACGGCTTCACGCGTCACTGCCACTCGGGGCATTTCGGGTGATCAACACCCGCCACTCCATCGAGTGAACGCTAGACCCACTGTGTTCACTCGATGGGCTTGAGACCTCGATCAGGTGAGGTCGTTCCGCTTGAACATCAGATCGTGCGAAACGCGGTCCTCGTTCACAGCGCGCTGCTCGAACTTCGTGACGGGCCGCCAGTCCGGCCGAGGTGCCCAGCCGTCGTACATGTTGGTCAGCAAACGCTCGCCAGAACACACCTCGAGCATCTGGTCCGCGTAGTTCTCCCAGTCCGTCGCGAGGTGCAGCACGCCACCGGGCTCCAGCCGCGTTGCCAGCAACGACACGAACTCCGGCTGCACGAGCCGGCGCTTGTGGTGCTTCTTCTTCGGCCACGGATCCGGGAAGAAGATCCGCACGCCGTGCAACGACGCGGGCGCGATGTGATCCGTCAGCAGATCGACGGCGTCACCGCGCAGCACGCGCAGGTTGTCGAGCCCGCCGAGGTGCTCGCCGCGCAGCAGCAGCTGGGCGAGCCCCGGCTTGTAGACCTCGACGGCGACGTAGTTGAGCTCCGGCGCGGCGGCGACGAGCTGCGACGTCGTCTCGCCCATGCCGGACCCGATCTCGAGCAGCACGGGCGCGGAACGGCCGAACCACGAGTCGAAGTCCAGCGGCCCCTCGGGCAACGACTTCACGTCGTTGCCCATCTTCTCCCAGTACGTGTCCCAGGCACGCTCCTGCCCCACGGTCATGCGCTCGCCGCGCTGGACGAAGCTGACGATGGAACGGGGGAACTCAGGGCTGGTCACGACCGGACAGTCTAGGCAATCAGTTCGATGTCCTCGATCTGAGCACGCAGGTCAGCCACGGTGAAGTCGATGGGCTGAGGACGGCCGGGCCCGCGGTGCGCCGGAACCAGGTGGATCCACCCGGTGTGAGTGGACGTGAACTGCACTGTTGTCGGTGTGGCAGGTCCGTAGACACCGCTCTCGGAAGGCACGAACTCCCAGAAACCGACCTCGCCGAGGTCGACCCAGGGCACGAACACCCAGCCGGGACGTGACGAGAGCAACTCGCTCACGGCGTCCTCGACGGCGTGACCTGCGGCACGGGAAGGCAGACGACCGCGGTCCAGAGCCCGCAGCCACCAGGGAGCGGGCGCGTCCTCGACGGAACGCACCGCGCGGTACATCGCGAGCACTTCGCTCTCGTGAGCGCGGTTCACCCAGGAACGACGCGCCTCTGCAGGGGTGAGGGCGATTTCGGCAGGGTTGGGAGCCTCGAGCGCGCTTGCCCACTCGAGGCCGAGCATTGCTTCCACACGGACCACTGGCCACCTCCGCAGCGGGGATAGCCCAATTGAACTCGAATCCAAACGCGAGGGATGTCCACTAAGCGGCTTTTCACGGCTTGTTAACAGCACTCTTACGCAACGTGTGACCCCAGGCACGTTGCGCTGCGGGATGGAAACACGATGTAGGTGACGTGCCCCTGCTTCCCGCGCTCGCCGTCGCGCTGCCGTTGCTGCTCGCCGCGCAGACGATCGAGGAGCAGGAGTGGCACCTCGACGCACTCGACGTCTACTCGGCGCAGGACCAGGCACGCGGTGACGGCGTGGTCGTCGCGGTGATCGACTCCGGGGTCGACGCCAAGCACCCGGACCTCGCCGGGCGAGTCTTACCCGGAACCGGCTTCGGCAGCTCCAAGGGCACCGACGGCACGACCGACACCGACGGCCACGGCACCGGCATGGCCGCGATCATCGCCGCGACCGGGAAGAACGGCGGTGCGCTCGGCATCGCGCCCGGCGCCAGGATCCTGCCGATCTCCAGCTCGGAGAAGGAGCAGTTCTCGCTCGACGTCGTCGCGGAGAGCATCAGGTGGGCGGCCGACCACGGCGCCAAGGTCATCAACATGTCGCTGGGCTTCTCCAGCTCGATGACGCCCTCGCTGGTCAAGGCCGTGAACTACGCGATCGAGAAGGACGTCGTGCTCGTCGCCGCCACCGGCAACGACGGCAAGGAGGTCTCCGCGCCGGCCAACATCGGCGGCGTGATCGCGGTCGCGGGCACGAACCGCGAGGGCAAGCCGTGGAAGTCGTCCAACGTCGGCGCGGACACCGTGCTCGCGGCACCCGCGGAAGGAATCGTCACGGCGGCGCCGGAGAGCGTCTACGCCAGCGGTTATGCCGAGATGGACGGCACGAGCGCCGCGTCGGCGATCGTGTCCGGTGTCGCGGCGCTCGTCCGGGCGAAGCACCCGGAGATGCCCGCGAAGGACGTCGTCAACGTGTTGATCAAGACCGCCAAGGACATGGCGGAACCCGGCCGTGACGCCACGACCGGGTTCGGCATGGTCAACCCGATGGGCGCGCTCACCGCGCAACTCCCGCCGGTCGCGCGGAACCCGTTGCTGCCGGAGCCGAAACCCTCGGCCGCGCAACCGACTCCGACGCTCCTGTCGCAACGTCCCGTGCAGCCTGTCGCCGGGATGAAGGACAAGCTGCTGTTCGTCGCCGGCGTCGCGGGAGGAACCGCGTTGATGACCGCACTGCTGATCGCGCTGCCCGCCATCAGATCGCGCAGACGCGAGCCGGTCAGTGCGCGTGATATTCCACCGACTCCTTGGTGAGCTGCATGAAGGCCTCCTCCAGCGACCCGCGCTGAGGGCTGAGCTCGTGCAGCACGATCTGGTTCTCCGCCGCGATCTCACCGATCTGCTGCGCCGGAATCCCGTGCACCACGAGGGCTCCGTCGACGGCGTCCTCGGTGACCGTCGCGTGCGCCACGAGGATCTCGCGCAGCTTCAGCGCGTGTGGTGACCGGACCCGGACGTGGTCCTGGGTGGCGTCGGCGATGAACTGCTCGGTGGTGGTCTGCGAGATCAGCTTGCCCTTGCCGATGACGATGAGGTCCTGGGCGGTCTGCGCCATCTCCGAGAGCAGGTGGCTCGACACGAACACCGTGCGGCCCTCGTCCGCGAGCCGGTGCATGAACTGGCGGATCCAGAGGATGCCCTCCGGGTCGAGGCCGTTGACCGGCTCGTCGAACAGCAGCACCTCGGGGTCGCCGAGCAGCGCACCCGCGATGCCGAGCCGCTGCGACATGCCGAGCGAGAAGCCGCCCGCCTTCTTGTGGGCGACCTCGGTGAGGCCGACGATCTCCAGCACCTCGTTGACCCTGCTGACCGGAATCTTGTTGGAGACGGCCATCCACTTGAGGTGCGCGCGAGCGGAACGGTTGGGGTGCACCCACTTGGCGTCGAGCAGAGCGCCGACCTTGCGCAGCGGCTGCTTGAGCTCGGAGTAGTACTTGCCGTCGATCGTGACGTCGCCGCCGGTGGGGGTGTCGAGGCCGAGGATCATCCGCATGGTGGTGGACTTGCCGGCGCCGTTCGGGCCGAGAAAGCCCGTGACGCGGCCGGGCCGGACGACGAACGACAGGTCGTCGACGGCCTTCGTCTGCCCGTAGTGCTTGCGCAACCGCACTGCCTGGATCATGACCTCTCCCGTTCGCTCGAAAGACTGATCGGGAGGTGGGCCATCCCCCGACGGATGACCCACCTCCCGCTCCCCCTCAGTGTTGGATTTCTGGGGAAGTCACGCGTCGCGCCTCTTGGCGACGACCAGCGCGACCACCAGCAGCGCGATGGCGATACCGGCGTAGTAGCCGAGCGAACCCCACTGGCTCAGCTTGTAGACGACTGCACCCGCGGCCTCGGACTCGGCCTGGCTCGGCGGGTTGACCGCGAGGAAGTGGTCCGCGTTCATGAACGGCAGCCACGCCTGGATCTTCACGCCGACCTTGGGGATGATCCCGACCAGGTTCTCCAGCAGCATCGACCAGACCAGCAGGATCGCCACGGCACCGGCGGTCTGGCGGACCAGGATCCCGACGGCGACCGCGAGGACCGCGCCGATCGCGAACATCAGGCCGACGCCGGCGACGTTGCGCCACTCCGCGCCGGAGTTGATCGCGAGGTCGGCGCTCGGCTTGATGACCTTCGCCATCGCCCACGAGCCGAACGCGACGACCTCGCCGATCACCCCGGCCACGACCGCGACCACGGCGGTCTTGGCGACCAGCGCCGAGGTGCGGTTCGGCACCGCGAGGAACGTGGCGCGGATCGTGCCGAAGCGGTACTCGGTGGTGACCGCGAGCGCGCCCAGCACCAGCACCACGACCAGCGCGAGCCGGCTGCCGGCCTGCGTGAGGTCGACGCTCACGGTTTCGGCGTTGGCGGCGAGCAGAGCCGAGAAACCGACGGCCATCGCGATCGCGAGCGCCGCGCACCAGTAGGGCGAACGGGTCGAGAAGAGCTTGATTCTCTCAACGGCCAACAGGGTCATCAGACTCACTTCCCGATCTCTGCGTGGTACTCGACAGCATCGCCGGTCAGCTGCATGAACGCCTCTTCGAGCGAGCCGCGCTGCGGGCTCAGTTCGTGCAGGACAACACCGTTAGCAGCGGCGATGTCACCGATCTGGTCACTCGTTGCACCCGATACGGACAACGCGCCGTCCGCGCCGTCACGAACCGTGAAGCCCTTGTCGACGAGCAGCGGGCCGAGCTTGAACAGCTGAGGACTGCGCACGAGCACCGAGTTACCCGTTGAGCGGTCGATGAACTCCGCCGTGGAGCTCTGCGTGATCAGCTTCCCCTTGCCGATCACGACGAGCTCGCTGGCCGTCAGCGCCATCTCGGACAGCAGGTGGCTCGACACCAGCACCGTGCGGCCCTCCGCGGCGAGGTTCTGCATGAACGTGCGGATCCAGAGGATGCCCTCGGGGTCCAGGCCGTTCACGGGCTCGTCGAACAGCAGCACCTTCGGGTCGCCGAGCAGTGCCGCGGCGATCCCCAGCCGCTGCGACATGCCGAGCGAGAACCCACCGGCGTTCTTGCCGGCCACCTGGGTGAGGCCGACGGCGTCGAGCACCTCGCCGACGCGCTTGTCCGGCAGCCCGTTGGACTTGGCGAGCCACCTGAGGTGAGCCCGCGCGGAGCGGTTGGGGTGCACCCACTTGGCGTCGAGCAGCGCACCGACCGTCCGCAGTGGACGGTTGAGCTCGGCGTAGGGCTTACCGTCGATCAGCACGCGGCCTGCCGTCGGTCGGTCGAGCCCGAGGATCATCCGCATCGTGGTGGACTTGCCGGCGCCGTTCGGACCGAGGAACCCGGTCACCCGTCCAGGTT
>NZ_JYJG01000120.1 GCF_000955955.1 Lentzea aerocolonigenes | reverse complement strand
GTCACCAGTCCAGGTTGGACGGTGAACGACAGGTCGTCGACCGCGACCGTCCTGCCGTATCTCTTGGTGAGGCCGATTGCCTCGATCATTGGCTTTCCCCTCTCGGTGACAGGGAAACTCTCCCGCTCGCAGGGGGTGGGCCACATCGCCCAGCAGTCTGCGGTGGCGTCAACTTCAGTCGTCCTGTGCCCCTACCTCAGTCGTAGTTGAATGCTTCTCATGGGTTACACGGAAGCTCCAGATGGCTGGTGGCGCGAGTTCGTCCTGGCCAAGCCCGCCCGCACCGGCAAACTCGCCGTCACCCGCAAGGACGGCAGCCCGCACATCGCGCCGGTGTGGGTGGACCTGGACGGCCCGGACCTCGTCTTCCTGACCGCCCGCGACACGATCAAGGGCAAGTCGATCCTGCGCGACGGCCGCGTGGCCCTGTGCTTCGACGACGAGGCGCCGCCGTTCAACTTCGTGACCATCACGGGCCGCGCGCAGGTCGACGAGGACCCGGAGCAGCTCAAGTACTGGGCCGGCCGCACCGCCGCCCGCTACATGGGCGACCACCAGGCCGATGCCTACGCCGAGCGCAACGGCGTGCCCGGCGAGATGGTCATCCGCGTGAAGATCGACAAGGTGGTCGCCAAGAACAACATCTCGGACTAGACGGCTGATTCCA
>NZ_JYJG01000119.1 GCF_000955955.1 Lentzea aerocolonigenes | reverse complement strand
GCAACGTTCCGGGCCACGCCACTAGATATTCCGGAGGCCGCGGAAACCTGGTGCGATCAATTGATCGCCGCTACCGTGCGAATCACGCCGCAGACATCCGATCTATGCCTTCGCCGCGGGCGTTGCACAGAAGGAGATCTGATGCGCGCACATTGGGCGCTGACCGCAACGATCATTGCCGTTTTGTTCACTCCGGCGCAGGCACAGGCCGCGAACGTGCTGTGGGAAGCCGATCCCGCGAAGGGGCCGGCCGCCGTTTTCGACGGGCTGGAGCAGGATCCGGGCAGCATCACCACCGCCAACGACCCGAAGTACGGGGCCTCGATCAAGTACGAGACGTGGGACTGGAACAACGGCAAGGAGCGCTGCGAGAGCCGGGGCATGCGCAAGAACAGTTCGCCGTACCGGATCGGGAGTGCCGACGTCGGCAAGGTCTTCTACTTCGGCTGGCGGGCGAAGTGGGACGTCAACCCCAACGGCGGCCACTGGATCTCGGTCTACCAGCTGCACATCTCGGGGGCGAGCGGGTCGCAGCCGAAGTCCGGGCCGTTCGTGCTGCGGACGCTCGGCGACGGCAAGCTGCACTTCCAGCTCACCGCGCCGAGCGGCGGCACTAAGCACATCTGGACCGTGCCGTTCCCGACCGGGCAGTGGAACGACTGGGTCATCGGCTTCAAGCTCAGCCGCGGCAACGACGGCTGGGTCGAGCTCTACCGCAACGGCGTGCAGCAGACGTTCGACAACGGGCAGAAGCGGTACGCGGGCGCGACGCTGTGGGGCACGCACGTCAACACCAAGTGGGGTGTCTACCGGTCGGGCCCCAACAGCGGGCGCGCCACGGCCTGGCTCAACAGCGCCAAGCTCGGCACCAGCTACGCGGACGTCGCGCCGTAGCTGTCCTTGAGCGTGAACACGTGCGACGACGGGCCGTGCGCGCGCAGGTGCAGCAACCGTTCCTCGGCTTCCGCGACTGAAGGCCGGTGACCCTCGGGTACCCACCACAGCGCCGTCATCGCCTCGGCCGGGTGCTGGAACCACTTGCGCCGGCCGCGCAGCACGGACCGGTGGGCATCGCCGTAGACGTAGTCCAGCAACGTCTCCGGCGACTCCCACACGGACATGTTCACGATCAGCCAGTCGTCTTCGAAGATCCGGATCGCGGTCGCGTCGCCCGCTTCGCTCTGCAGCCGCCAGCGGAAGCCGGGTGCGGCGTCCGCGACCGCGTTCACGTCGTCGAGGGCGTCGACGAACTCCTTGAGCTGCGGGCTGTCGAGCGGTGCCAGCAGCCGTGAGATGTTGACCTGGGCGAGTTCCATCAACGGCTCGCCCACTGTGGTGGTTGTGTCATTCCCAATCCCCCTAGAACCACCGGTGACTCTAGTGTTGGGGAGTGACAACGCACCCTGCTCCGAACGTTCCGGACCAGCTTTTCGACGATCCGGCCGCCGAGACCCGGTGGCGCGAGCGGTTCACCGCTCCCCGGATGAGCCTGCCCGGCTGGCCGACGACGCACCGGACCGCACGCTGTACGTCTCCAACGCGAGCGGCGTCTGGGAGATCTACGCCTGGGACCGCGCGACGGACGAGCACCGCAAGGTCACGGACCGCCCGAACGGCACGTCGCACGGCACGCTGAACCCGGACGGCACCGAGATCTGGTGGTTCGACGACCACGACGGCGACGAGTTCGGCGTCTGGGTGCGCGAGCCGTTCACCGCGGACGGCAGCAAGGCCGAGCCCGCGCTCCCGGATGTCCACGCCGGCTACCCCGCCGGGCTCGAGCTCGGCCGGAACGTCGTCGCGGTGGCCGCGTCGACCGATGACGGCACCACGGTGTGGCTGTCCCGCAACGGGACCTCCGAGGTGATCTACCAGCACGTCAACGACGCCGGCGTGACCGCGCTGTCGAAGGACGAGTCGCTGGTCGTGATCGCGCACTCCGAGCACGGCGACAACCGGCACATGGCCCTGCGCGCGCTCAACGCCGCCGATGGTGCTGTGGTCGCGGAGAAGTGGGACGGCAAGGGCCTCGGGCTGGACGCCATCTCGTTCAGCCCGGTGCGCGGCGACCAGCGGCTGCTGGTGCTGCACGAGCGCCGCGGCCGTGAGGAGCTGCTGGTCTGGGACGTCGCCACCGACACCGAGCAGGAGATCGTCCTCGACCTGCCGGGTGAGGTCTCCGCCGACTGGTACCCGGACGCGTCCGGGTTGCTGATCGTGCACACCCACCACGCACGCAACACCGTGCACCGCTACGACCTCGCGATCGGTGAACTGTCCACTCTGGACACCGCGCCGGGCGTGATCGGCTCGGCGGGCGTGCGCCCGGACGGCACCGTCGAGTACTCGTGGTCGTCCGCCGAGAGGTCCACGGTTATCCGCGCGCTGGCGACCGACGGCACCGAGCGCGTGCTGGTCGAGCCGCAGGGTGCCAAGCCCGCGACGTCGTCGAAGCTCGAGGACGTGTTCGTCGGCGAGGTGCACGCGCTGGTCTCGAAGCCCGCCGGCGAGGGACCGTTCCCGACCGTGTTCATGATCCACGGCGGCCCGCACTCCTCCGACGAGGACCGCTTCTCCGCCTACCGCGCGGTGTGGCTGGACGCCGGGTTCGCCACCGTGCACGTGAACTACCGCGGCTCCAGCGGCTACGGCTCGAAGTGGCGCGATGCCATCGAGGGCAGGCCGGGCCTGACCGAGCTGGAGGACATCGCCGCCGTGCACGACTGGGCGGTCGAGTCCGGGCTCACCGATCCGTCGAAGTCGGTGCTCAGCGGTGCGAGCTGGGGCGGCTACCTGACGTTGCTCGGCATCGGGGTGCAGCCGGAACGCTGGACCGTCGGGGTCGCGGGCGTCCCGGTGGCGGACTACTTCGCCGCGTACGAGGACGAGATGGAGCCGCTGCGGGCGTTCGACCGGGCGCTGTTCGGCGGCTCGCCGGAGGAGCTGCCGGAGCTGTATCGCGAGTGCTCGCCGCTCACCTACGTCGACCAGGTCACCGCGCCGGTGCTCGTGCTCGCCGGTGAGAACGACCCGCGCTGCCCGATCCGGCAGATCGACAACTACCTCGACGCGCTCGCGGCTCGCGGCCACGCCTACGAGATGTACCGCTACGACGCGGGCCACGGCTCGCTGGTCGTCGCCGAGACGATGCGGCAGACGGCGGCCGAAGTGGACTTCGCCAGGCGGCATCTCGCGCAATAGTCAGGGAAATGTCACCAGCGCGACCATAGAGTCCGCCCCATGAGGAAAGCTCACTGGGGAGCGGCTCTCGCGCTGGTGGCACTCTTGCTACCGGTGCACGCCGCAGAAGCCGCAACACCGCAAAGCAAGGTCACCGCACCGAGGGCCGAGGTCGGGTCGCTGTCCGGCACCAGCGACCCCAACGACCACGGCTGCACCGGCAGCGTCATCAACAGCCCGCGTGGCAACGTGATCGTGACGGCCGCGCACTGCGTCTACGGCAGGCGCAACATCTTCTTCACGCCCGGCTACCACGACGGACAGGCGCCGTACGGGACCTGGCAGGCGGCAGCCGTCTACGTCGACGACGGTTGGAAGACCAACCAGGACATCAACGGCGCCGGTTCGCCGTACGACTTCGCGTTCGTCGTGCTGCAGCCGCGCAACGGCAAGAACATCGCCGAGGTGACCGGATCGCTCAACCTGCACGTCGACGCGACGCTGCCCGCCGACATGACGGTCTACGGCTACCCGTCCGCCAAGGACCAGCCGTACCTGTGCGACAGCACCGCCTCGCGTGACGGCCAGTACTGGGAAACGTTGCAGTGCCTCGGCATCCCCAACGGGTTCAGCGGCGGCCCGTGGGTGCTGCGCGGCACGAAGGAAGTGATCGGCGTCATCGGCGGCAAGGGCCAGGACCTGCCGCCCACCGACCCGCGCAACTACAGCGTGCGGTTCGACAGCCGCGTCAAGGCGGTGTACGACAAGGCGGTCGCGGCCCCGGTGCCGCCGGGCAACGGCAACCTCGGCTACCCGCTCGGCGACGGATCGACGTGGAAGCACGCGCAGCTGATCACGTCCGGGCGGTTCACCGGCAGCACGCAGCTCGACATGATCGTGCGGTGGAGCGACGGCGAGGTGACGCTCTACCAGGGCGGTTCGAGCACCGACCCGCAGAAGCCGTTCGCCGGTGAGACCAAGCTCGCGGCGCCGCAGAGCATCTGGACGCACGCCAAGGGCATCGCGACCGTCAACAACGGCCTCGTGGTCACGTGGGACGACGGTGAGGTCACCTACTACGGATCCGTCGACAAGAACGGCTTCCACAACGAGGTCCAGCTCGCCGCGCCCAACCCCCTGTGGAAGGACCACGCCTCCTACATCGCCGGGCTCGGCGGCGACCTCGTAGTGGTGTGGAACGACGGCGAAACCACCCTGTACCAAGGCATCGCGAGCAACAAGCTCGGTTCCGAACGCCAGCTCGCCGCGCCCAAGAGCATCTGGACGCACGCCCAGACGATCTCCGGCGGCAACTGGACCGGCTCCGGCACACCTGACCTGCTCGTCCGCTGGAGCGACGGCGAGTTCACCATCTACGGCGACGTCGCGACCAGCAACCTGAGCCAGGAACGCCAGGTCCAGGCCCCGAACGACCTGTGGACCCACGCCACGGTCACGGCCGGGCGCGGCAACGGCGTTGTCGTGCGGTGGAGTGACGGCGAGCTCAGCTACTACCCGGACGTCGACGGGCAGCTGCACCGCGAAATCCAGCTCGTCGCGCCGTAGAACAGACGAGGCCCGCTCCACCGTGGAGCGGGCCATCCGTCAGCTGATGAACTAGGCCGCTTGCGCCTGCCACATCCAGTGCGCCTGCTCCAGCTCCTGCGTGATGCCGATCAGCAGGTCCTGGGTGACGAGGTCGGGCTTGTCGGTCTCGTCGATGCGGGCACGCATGCGGGTGATCAGCGACGCCAGGGAACCGGTGATCGAGGCAACGACCTGGTCCTCCTTCAGCCAGCCGGACGCGATCTCGGGCACGCCGGACGACTCGGCGATGGTCTTCGCCGTGCCGTTCGGCGTGACGCCGAGGGCGGCGGCACGTTCGGCGACCTGGTCTGCGGCATTGCGTGCCAGCACGACCAGTTCGTCGAGCTGCAGGTGGACGCTGCGGAAGTTCTTGCCGATCACGTTCCAGTGCGCCTGCTTCCCGATCAGGGACAGGTCGACCAGGTCGACGAGAGTCGCCTGCAGAACGGAACCGACCGCGTCGCGGTCAGCGTCGGACAGCGGGCTGGTGATCGGGTTCTTGGCCATGGTTTAACGCGCCTCCTCAGACGGTGACGGTGAGCGCCACCTCGATGTTGCCGCGCGTCGCGTTCGAGTACGGGCAGACCTGGTGGGCCTGCTCGACGAGCTTCTCCGCGACCGCCTGTTCGAAACCGGGGATCGTCACCGCGAGCTCGACGGCCAGCTGGAAGCCGCCGGCACCGTTCGGGCCGATTCCCACCTTGGCGGTTACCTCAGAAGAAGGGAGCTGAATCTTGCCGGCGCGCGCGACTGCCGCGAGGGCGGAGTTGAAGCACGCCGCGTAGCCGGCCGCGAAGAGCTGCTCGGGGTTGGTCGCGTCGCCGCCGGGGCCGCCCATCTCCTTCGGCACCGACAGCACCTCGTCGATCACGCCGTCGGAGGAGCGCACCTCGCCGTTGCGGCCCTCGCCGTATGCAGTCGCCTCGGCCGTGTACAGCGTGTCCATTCCGCTCTCCCTTGAGTCAGTGGTTTTTGTTACCCACTGGTACCAACGGATCGCGCACGACTTATCTGCCCGATCGTGACTCAGTTCACGTCGAGATGAGACCTGTGCCGCAGAGCGAACTCGACCACCTGGCGGCCGATCACGCGGAGGTTCCGGTCCACGTCGGCGTCCGAGCAGGCACCGTCGCCGTCGAACTTGACCTGCGCGGAGTTGATCGCGGCGCCCAACGGCGTCGGCCAGCCGCGCAGCGCGTGGACGATCGAACGGACCGCGGACAAGGTGTTCACCGCGGCCTGCCAGCCGTATGCGGCGGTGATGGTGCCGACCGCGCGGCCGTCCAAATAAGGCCGCTCGTCGTGACGGAGGTCCTCGATGTAGTCGAGGGCGTTCTTGACCAGACCGGACACGGTGCCGTGGTAGCCGGGCGACACGAGGATCACGCCGTCCGCCTTGCGCAGGTCCTCGACCATGCGAAGCGCGACGTCGGTCCGTTCCGGCACGGACGGGTCGTAGAACGGGAGCACCAGCTCAGGGCCGCTGTACTGGATCGTCTCCGCACCGAGTTCGCGAGCACCCTCCAGAGCCACCCGCAGCGCCCGTTCGGACTGCGAGTCGGACCTGATCGAGCCCCCGATGCCCACCACCGTCACCGTCATGACGTCGATCCTTCCACCTCCAGATACCTGGAGATCTAGCACTACTCGCTAGTAACGTGAGACACATGTCGAACTTCCAGGCGGCCGTGCTGGCCGGTGCTCTGCGCTTCGCGTTCGGTCTTCCCGGGCCTGTGCGCCGCCTCATCGCCGGTACTCCGATCCGCCTGGACGGCCAGGACCTGCATCCGGAAGCCCAGCTGTTGCTGAGGCTCCAGCAGCTGTCTGGCACGGACTGGCGGACGAAGTCAGCCTCCGAGAGTCGCCTCGACCTGGAGTTGAGCTCCAAGCTCGTAGCCGGTCCGAAGATCACCGGCGTCGGCGCCAGAGAGCTCACGATCGGCGAGTTCGCCGGGCGCCTCTACACGCCGGACGGGCTCGCGACCGGCTCACCGTTGTTGATCTTCTACCACGGTGGCGGCTGGGTGACCGGCAGTCTGGAGAGCCACGACCAGCTGTGCCGGTTCCTCGCCAAGGAGTCCGGCGTGCGGGTGCTCGCCGCCGACTACCGGCTCGCGCCAGAGGCCCCGTTCCCCGCCGCGGCCGACGACGCCGCCGAGGTGCTGCGCTACGCCGTCGCGAAGGCCGAGGACCTGGGCATCGACGCGAAACGGATCGCGCTCGGTGGTGACAGCGCCGGTGGCAACCTGGCCGCGGTCACCGCGCACGCGGCCGAGATCGACCTGGCGTTCCTGCTGCTCTTCTACCCCGGCGTCGACGCTTCGGTGCGCCGCCGGTCGCGGGAGATCTTCGGCAACGGGTTCTTCCTGACCGACGAGAAGATGGACTGGTTCCTCGACAAGTACAGCGAGGGCGGCAAGGACCGGCACGACCCGCGGCTGTCGATCATGCTGGCCGACGACCTCTCGAACCTGCCCCCGACCTACATCGCGACCGCGGGCTACGACCCGTTGCGCGACGAGGGCGAGGCCTTCGCGGAACGCCTGGCCGCCGAGGGTGTGCCGGTCGTGCTGCGCAGGCACGAGGGCCTGTTCCACGGCTTCGCGAACGTGCTCGGCGTCGGCGGGATCTTCCGCGAGGCCGTGTCCGAAGCCGTCGGTGCGCTCCGGACCGGCCTCGCGCTCGCGAACTCGGCTCAGGACGTGGCCGAGACCGCCTGACGCTGCCTGCTGAGAACCCAGCCCAGCCCGGCGATCACCAGTCCGGCCAGGCCGGCGACGACGAAGCCGAGCGGGGGTCCGCTGTGGTCCACGGCGACCCCCGCGAGCGGCTGACCTGCCGCCACGCCGAACGTGAACGCCGAGCCCTGCAGACCCAGCGCCAGGCCACGAGCTGACGCGGGCGCGTACTTGCTGATCAGCTCGGTCGAGGCCGCGATGGTCGGCGCGCACGCGAAGTTCATCGGGATCAACGCGATCGCGAGCAGCGCCACGTTGCCGTCACCCAGTCCGACCGGGATCTCCAGCAACGCCATGACGGCCAGCAGCACGACCCCGCTCGGCACCCGTTTCAGGCTGCCGTAGACGAGTCCGCCGAGCGCCGACGCCGCGCACATCACCACGAAGATCAGGCCCAGCCAGCTCTGCTCGCCCACCCGTTCCAGCGACGCGATCGAGGCGATCTCCATGCCCGACAACGTCATGGTCGCGCCGAACGGGATGATCAGCGCCGTGATCACCGGGCCGCGCAGCCATTCGAAGAGCTTCGGCTGCGGACCGTCGACCACCTCGTCCTCGTGCACCAGCACCGGGTTCACCACGAACAGCACCGCGCTGGCCACGAGGATCGCCACACCGATCGCGACGAGAGCCGTGCCGGTGGAGAACCGAGTCGCGATCAGCACCCCGGCAGCGGGTCCGACCATGAACGACAGCTCGACCGAGATCGAGTCCAGCGAGAACGCGGGCCGTCGTTGGGCTTCCGGCACCAGCGCGGTCAGCGCCTGCCTGCCGATCGACATCATCGGCACCGCGACCAGGCCGTTGGCGAACGCGAGCACCAAGAGCAGGTAGTAGTCCATCAACGGCGCCGTCACCCAGAACACGCCTTCGAGCAGGCTCAGCGCGAGCGTGATCCGCAGACCCTTGCTGTCGACCAGCTTGCCCATCAACGGAGACCCGAGGCCCAAGCCGATCATGGTCGCGAAGCCGACCGTGCCGGCCGCCGCGTAGCCCTTGTCGAGCGTGGTGACCACGTGGAGGGTCACCGTGACGCCTGCCGCCGTCGGAGGAATCCTCGCGAACAACATCAGCAGCATCAGGGGACGGACCCCCGGCAGCGCCAGGACGTTCCGGAACGGGGCGAGGTTCACCGTGCCATCGTCACCCGACTGGCAATGGATTTACCTGTTGACCTTGCCGGGCGAGCACCCACGCGACGCCCGCGACGAGCAACCCGGCCACGCCGACGACGGCGAACCCGAGCGGAGCACCACCGTTGTCGATCGCCACACCCGCGAGTGGTGAGCCGATCGCGCCGCCGATGGTGAACGCCGATCCCTGCAGCCCCATCGCGAGCCCTCGTGCGGCGGGCGGCGCGAGCCTGCTGATCTGCTCACCGCACGCGGCGATCAGCGGCGCACACACCAGGTTCATCGGGATGAGCAGCACGCACAGCCAGAGAACGCTGCCATCGCCCAGTCCCACCGGGATCTCGCACACCGCCATCACCACGAGCAGCACCAGAACGCTCGGTACGCGCTTCACGCCGCCGTACACGAGGCCGCCCACGATCGACGCGGCACACATCGCGAAGAACACCATGCCGAGCCAGCTCGCCTTGCCGATGTGCTCCAGCGACGCGATCGCCGACACCTCCATGCCCGCGAGGCAGACCACCTCGCCGACGCACACGACCAGCACCGCCACGATCCGGCCGCGCAGCCATTCGAAGACCTTCGGCTTCGGCCCGTCGACGACCTCGTCCTCGTGCACCATCGGCGGGTTCGCCCAGTACAGCAGCACGCCCGAGACCAGGATCGAGACGCCGATGAACATCAACGCCGCGCTGGTGGAGACCTTCGTCGCGACCGCCACGCCGAGCGCGGGCCCACCCATGAAAGACAGCTCGACCGAGATCGAGTCGATCGACAGGGCGACGCGCCTCCGGCTCTCCGGCACCAGCGCGGTGATCATCTGCCGGCCGATCGACATCATCGGCACGCCGAGCAGGCCGACGGCGAACGAGCTGATCAGCAACGTCCAGTAGCTCATCAGGGGCGCGGTCAGCCAGAAGGCGGCACTCGCCGTGACGCTGACGGCGAGCATCAACCGCAGTCCCCGGCTGTCGATCAGCTTGCCCATCAGCGGTGCGCCGAGGCCCATGCCGACCGTGCCCGCCGCCCCCACCAGGCCCGCGGCGCCGTAGCCCTGGTCCAGCGTGACCGCGACGTGCAGCGTCAGGATCACGCCGGTCGCCGCGGGTGGCATCCTCGCGAAGAACATCAACAGCGTCAGCGGGCGAACCCTGGGCAGCATGAGGACGTGTTTGAAGGGGGCGAGGTCCACCCCGTCATCCTCACTCGCCTGGCAAAATGTTTAACCCTTCGTTTTCTTGATGTGTTCAAAATCGCAGGACTAGGGTGAGGGCCGTGCCAGCACTGGACCACCTCGTGTGTCGCGAATGCGGCCGGACCGAGGACGTGGACTGCGTCTTCGAACCGGCGGTCGAGCTCGCCGGGTTCCACGTCGAGCGGGCCGAGATCACGTTCTGGGGGCGATGCCCTCGCTGTACAGCTCCTCCAGCGCCCGGTACGCCTTCGCCACGAACGGCCGTGCCTTCGCGTACCTCGTGATCGCGTCCTCGTCCGGCGCGATCGTCCGAATCGGCTGGACGAGGTCGACGGTCAAGCTGGGAATCTCGTCCAGGGCACGCCAGGCCAGCAGAGCCGCGCCGACGGCGGAACCACCCGTGTCTTCGGTGAGGTGCAACGGCATGCCGAGCGTGCTGGCCAGCGTCTGGGCCCAGATCGGCGCGCGGAACGCACCACCGGTGATCCGCAACGAGTCCACCTGCGGGACGGCGTCGAGCACCAGCGCCAGTTGCTGACAGACACCTTCCACCAGGGCTTTCGTGATCTGCTGCGGGGTGTGTTCGCGGCGCAGGCCGAGCAACGCGGCGTGGGCGGTCGGGTCCCACCACGGCGCCCTCTCGCCGAGCAGGTAGGGCAACGCGACCAGGCCGTCGGAGTCGACCTCGGCAGCCTGTCCGAGGAGATCGCCCACCGGGATGTTGAAGGTTTCCGACGCCCACTGCGCGACCACGCCGCCGTTGCTGATCGCGCCGCCGCGGACCCAGAGGCCCTCGGCGATGGCGTAGCTGAACGTGCGGCCTTCCTCGTCGACGCCCGGACCCTGTTGTGCCACGCGGAGTGCGCCCGACGTGCCGAGCGAAACCGCTCCGGCGCCGGGGGTGGCCGCGCCGACGCCGAGGTTGCCGAGCGGGCCGTCTCCGCCGCCGATGATGACCGGGATTCCCTTGCGCAGACCGGGAATCTCGGCTGTCAGCGGGGTGGAGTGGGTGGGTTCGACGAGCGGCGGGAGCTGGTCGGCCGTGACGCCCGCGAACTCCAGCGACGGTTCGTGCCACTGCAGGGTGTTGACGTTCATCAGACCCGTGCCCGAGCCGCACGAGTGCTCGTTGAGCAGCTCGCCGGTCAGGTGCAGGTGCACGAAGTCCTTGATCTCGCACCACTTCGCGGCCCGCACGCCGTTCTCGTGGAACCACGCGAGCTTCATCAGCGGCGTGAACGAGTGGATAGGTGCGCCCGTCGCCTGGTGCAGCTCTCGGCCTTCTCGAGTGCCGCGCAGTCGTTCGGTCTGCTCGATCGCGCGGTTGTCGGCCCAGCTCAGCGACTCCGTGACGGGCCTCAGGCCTGCGTCCAGGCCCATGATCGAGTGCATCGCGCCGGTCAGGGCGATGGCGCGGACGTCCTCGGAGGCCAGCTCCGCGAGTGCGTCGAGAGCGGCGTTGAGGACCTGGTGCGGATCATGCGTGGCTTCCAGGCCGCTCGTGCGCATCGGGTAGCCGCGTTCGGTCGACGCCACCACGCGCGCCTGAGCGTCGACCGCGACGACCTTCGTTGCCGTGGTGCCGAGGTCGACCGCCAGCACGATCATGCGCTGTCCCGCACTGCGGTGAACACGCCGAAGCTCGGGCATCGCCGCAGCGCGTCCCAGGACTCGTCGTCGTCCGGGGTCACGACCGGCTGCCGCGTCACGTCCTGCAGACCGGCCCGGGTCAGTGCCCCCTCGAACGCGCCGCGCTCCCAGTAGAAGGAGTCGAAGTCGAACGGCGGGTCGCCCAGCACGTGCACGACCACCGGCTGCTTCAGGTTCATCGGGCCGGTCGGCGTGATCCGGTAGCCGTAGCGGCCGTACTGCGCGTACAGGTCCCAGTCCGGTTCGGGGTTCGGCACCAGCACGACGAGCCGGCCGCCGGGAGCGAGGTTCGCGACGAGGTTGCCGACCATGGCGTCGAGCGCCGCCTCGTCGTCCGCGTACCCGAGCAGCCACACCGCCGTCACGACGTCGAACTCACCGAGCACTGGCAACGTCGTCGCGTCGTGCTGCTCGTAGCCGATGCCGCGGGGTTCGCGGCCCTCGACGTACCGGGCGTAGCCGATCATCTCGCCGGCCGAGTCGACGCCCACCACCTTCGTCGCGCCGAGGTCGTGGAAGAGCCGCGCGTAGAACCCGGTGCCGCACGCCACGTCCAGCACGGACTTCCCGCGCAGGTCACCGACCGCCGACAACAGGGTGGCACGCTCGGCCAGCCCGGTCGGGATGTGCTTGGCCCGCTCGTACACCGCGCCCAGGGCGTCGTACTGCTCGTCGCTCTCCGCCATGAACCTCAGCCTAGGAGGGCGGGTAGCGGGTGAACCACTCCTGTGCCATCGGCGGGTTCGAGCCGGTCTCCTTCGCCCAGTCCGCCACCATCTCGTCGACGACCTCGCGGAACTGGACCCGCTCGACCCAGTCCGGACGGATCTTGTCGACACCGTGCAGCGCGCCGACGAGGTTGCCGCACATGGACGCCGTCGAGTCGTTGTCGCCACCGTGGTTGACCGAGATCAGCAACGCCTCGTTGGGGTCGTCCGTCACTAACGCCGAGTACAGCGCGATCGCCAGTGCCGTCTCGCCGACGCCCCCACGCCCCAGTTCCTCGACGCGGGCCACGCTCGGTTCGCCCAGAGCAGCCAGCTCGATGGCGTGTTCAACGGCGGCGACGACCTCCTCGTGGTGCTCGTACCGGACGATCTCCTTCATCGCGGAGTCGACACCTTCGAGCAAACCGTTGCCCTGCAACGCTTCGTGGACGAGCACGGCGAAGAAGCCCGCGGACAGGTAGCCGCTCGGGTGGCCGTGGGTGAGCTCGGCTGCGCACTTCGCCAACGAGAAGGCTTCCAGAGCGTCTTCCGCGTAGCAGGCGATCGGGGCGACGCGCATGGCACCGCCGCAGCCCTTGGAGTCGTTGGCCGGGTTCTCGCTCGTGGCCATCACGCCGGTTCGGCCGTACTGCTGCAACGCCGAAGTGACGGTGAGACCGGGCGCCCGCATGCGGAACAGGTCACCGTGACCGATCAGCCAGCCGTCCGGTTCATCCAAAGTGGACAGTGGACCGCGGGCCTTCTCCCACGGCGTCTTCTGGGTGTGCAGCCAACGCTGGTAAGCGTGCTGCACGACCTCGGTGAAGCCCGCGTTGCCGGTGATCCTCCTGCGCACGTGCGCCCTGATCACCGCTTCGAACGTGAACAGCGTCATCTGCATGTCGTCGGTGACGGCCGGATCTTCTGGCAGGTCGGTGATGCCGTCCGGGCCGTGCCGTTCGTAGACGACCTCCATCGGCAGGTTCTCGGTGTTCGCGCCCAACGCGTCGCCGATCGCCCCGCCGATCAGGCAGCCGCGCAGGCGGCCCGTGTCCACGGTGTCGTCCTTGATGAGGAAGAAGCGGCCGTGCGCGTCCTGGGCGAGGGTGAACGAGAACTTCGTGGCGACCGCCGGCACCGCGTCGACGGGTGCGGCGCGCATGATCCGCCCCAGCACGGCCAGGTCGGCGGGGGCGATCCAGGGACCGACCTCGCTTCCCCACCTGTCGTGCTCGTAGCACCCGCACATCCGCATGTGTTGCGAGGCCTCGTCGGAGAACGCGCTCAACGGCAACACCGTGTCGTACCGCAGGCCGGGGTTGATGTGCAGCTTCACGGGCCTCGTGCCCTGGAACTTCGAGCCGTAGATCCTGGAGAGGATCGTGGTGAGCGCGACCCGGTACCAGCGGGTGGTGCCTTCCGGCAGCAGCTCGGACGTCGTGTGGACCTCGAGCGTCTCCGGGTAGTCGAACCGGTCGAGCGACGCGTCGCCCGCGATCAGCACCTCGCCGTGCACGCCGTTGTGCGCCAGACCGGCCCGGTCGTACCAGCCGCGTTGGAGGTAGCCGAGGAGGCGCTCCATCGGCGTCGTCGGCCACGGTTCGCCCGACGCGACCGGTCCCGGCACGTGCGCCGGGTTGGGGTGGAAATCGCCGTTCGCCTTCGACCGCCAGCCCGCGACCGCGGTGAAGTACGGGTCGGTGCGCATGCCGGACATCCAGACGAACTCCGGGTCGAACACGGCCTCCCACGGCCGGTCCACGACGTTGCCGTCGTCGATCTCCGTGAACGTGCCCAGCACGTGCACCTCGACCCCGGTCTTCGGCCACTTGCCGCCGCCGCGCACCCGGCCGTCCTCGCTGGGCACGGCGTACCCGACGGTCCAGCCGTCCCGTGTCTGGAACACGCTGTTCTCGTCAACGCGGAACTCTCCGCCGCGGTGCTCGGCGACCCACCGCCCGGCTCGGGAGATCGCTTCGTCCCGGTTCACCACGACCTCCGGTGCAGCTCTTCGGCGACCTGCGCGATCTCGTGCTCCGGCCCGCCTCTCAGCGCACCCGCGATCGCCCGCGCGACACCACGCCCTTCGCCGCGGACGGCCTGGACCAACGCGCCCGCAGCGGTGAACGGATCGGCATCCGGCGGATCGAGCTCGGTGCCCGTGAAGAGGTGTTCGGCCAGCATGATCACGGCATCGGCGGCCGGAGAATCGGGACCGTGGGTGAGCGCGACCAGCTCACGAATCTGATGGGCCTCAAGTCGTTGCACGGCAGCAGGCAGCGCCCAGATCAACGCGCCGGGCCCCTGCGAGCTGATCTTGCCCGGTGACCGGGCGCTCTGGCGTGACACCAGGTCTGGTTGCACGGAGGACCGCCCGAGCCACTCCGTCAACGCTTTCGCGGGATCGTCGGACGAACACGCGACCAACTGGTCGACGAGTCCTGTTCGGACACCCGCGCCTTGTGCAAACCCTTGATAGGCGGCCACGACCTGACTGAGTCGAGGCGGCCGAATCCATTCGATCTCCCCCATCGCTGCCCGACCATACCTGGCCGGGCAGCGGTGGAAGGACGGATCTACAGACGCTTCGCGAGCTCTTCCGCGACCTCGTAGGTGTTCAGCGCCGCACCCTTGCGCAGGTTGTCACCGCACACGAAGAAGTCCAGCGTGTTCGGGAAGTCCAGCGCCTGACGCACGCGGCCCACGTACGTCGGGTCGCCGCCCACCACGTCGGCCGGCGTCGGGAACTTCTTGGCCGCCGGGTCGTCGATGAGCACGATGGTCGGCTGCTCCTCGAAGATCTTGTGCGCGGCCTCGACCGTGACCTCGCGGGCGAACGTCGCGTGGACGGACAGCGAGTGGGTCGTGACCACCGGGACGCGGACGCAGGTCGCGGAGACCTTCAGGTCCGGGATGCCGAGGATCTTGCGGGCCTCGTTGCGGACCTTCAGCTCCTCGGACGACCAGCCGTCGTCCTTCAGCGAACCCGCCCACGGCACCACGTTCAGCACCAGCGGGGCCGGGAACGGCGAGTCCTCAGCGGACAGACCGGCCGCGGACAGCGCCTCGGCCACGTCGCCCGCGTGCACGCCGGCCTCCTTGCCGGCCAGCGCGCTGATCTCGGCGTAGAGGCGGTCGATGCCGGACTGACCCGCACCGGACGCGGCCTGGTACGAGGCCACGACCAGTTCCTTCAGCTCGAACTCGCGGTGCAGGGCACCGAGCGACGCCATCATCGACAGCGTCGTGCAGTTCGGGTTCGCGATGATGCCGCGCGGGCGGTTGTCGATCTGGTCCGCGTTGACCTCGGGCACGACCAGCGGCACGTCCGAGTCCATCCGGAACGCACCGGAGTTGTCGATCGCGATGGCACCGCGCTCGGCGGCGATCGGGGCCCACTCGGCCGAGATCTCGTCCGGCACGTCGAACATCGCGATGTCCACGCCGTCGAACGCTTCCGGCGAGAGCGCGATGACCGTCAGCTCCTGGCCGCGCACGCTGATCTTCTTGCCCGCCGAGCGCGCGGACGCGATCAGCCGGACCTCGCCCCACGGGAAGTCAGAGCGGGTGTTCATGATGTCGATCATCACGGTGCCCACGGCACCGGTCGCGCCGACGAGCGCGAGTACGGGCGCGGTCATCGGCCAGTCCCTGCGTAGACGACGGCCTCTTCGTCGCCACCGAGCTCGAACGCGTCGTGCAGGGCACGGACGGCGTCGTCGAGCTGGGTGTCGCGGCAGATGACCGAGATGCGGATCTCCGAGGTGGAGATGATGTCGATGTTGACGCCGGCCGTGGCCAGCGCCTCGCAGAACGTCGCCGTGACGCCGGGGTGCGAGCGCATGCCCGCGCCGATCAGCGACACCTTGCCGACGTGCTCGTCGTAGAGGACCTGGTCGAACCCGATCTCGCCGCGGGCCTTCTCCAGCGCGGCCACCGCGCGCGGGCCGTCGACCTTGGCCAGCGTGAACGTGATGTCCGTGCGGCCGGACGCGGCCTGCGAGACGTTCTGCACGACCATGTCGATGTCGAGCTCGGCCTGCGCCACGACCCGGAAGATCTTGGCAGCGATGCCGGGGTGGTCGGGCACGGCGGTAACGGTGATCTTGGCTTCAGACCGGTCGTGCGCGACGCCGGTGATCATCGCCTGTTCCACGTGAAGGTCCTCCACTGAACCGGACACGATGGTTCCGGTCTTGTTGCTGAACGAAGAGCGGACGTGCACGGGCACGTTGTAGCGGCGGGCGTACTCCACGCAGCGGAGCATCAGCACCTTGGCGCCACACGCGGCCATTTCGAGCATTTCCTCGTAGGAGATCCGGTCGAGCTTCCTCGCGTTCGGCACGATGCGAGGGTCGGCGGTGTAGACGCCGTCCACGTCGGTGTAGATCTCGCACACGTCGGCCTTGGTCGCCGCCGCGAGCGCCACCGCGGTGGTGTCGCTGCCGCCGCGGCCGAGCGTGGTGATCTCGTTCGAGCCCTGGGAGACGCCCTGGAAGCCCGCGACGATCGCGATGGCCCCCTCGGACGTCGCGTCCTGGATGCGGCTCGGCGTCACGTCGATGATGCGCGCTTTGCCGTGCGCCGAGGTCGTGATCACGCCTGCCTGCGAACCCGTGTAGGAGCGGGCCTCGGCACCGAGCGAGTGGATCGCCATGGCGAGCAGCGACATCGAGATCCGCTCACCAGAGGTGAGCAGCATGTCGAGCTCACGCGCCGGCGGCACCGGCGACACCTGGCGGGCGAGGTCGAGCAGCTCATCCGTCGAGTCACCCATGGCGGACACGACGACAACGACGTCGTTCCCCGCCTTCTTGGTCGCGACGATGCGCTCGGCCACGCGTTTGATCCGCTCGGCACTCTCAACCGATGAACCGCCGTACTTCTGGACGACGAGCGCCACCGACCTGACCTCCTTCGCGCGACTAAAACCCCACGTCGTAGGCAGCCTACCCGGACCACCTGGTGAGACTCTGGAGCCGTGACGCGCGTGACTACTCTGTCCGGGTGTCGTCGACCGCCCGTCGCGTGGAGGCCCCAGCAGCCGTGCATAAGAGCAGTGCGCGCTCACGGTTGGCCGAGGCGCTCAAACACCCCGCGGTGGTCTGGTCGGCGCCGGGCTTGATCTACCTGTTCGTCCGCCAGGTGGGTCTCTACGTCCTGCAGCTGGTCGTCGAGTACCAGAACAAGCTCCACGGCACGACCAACACCGCGCTCGGCGAACTCAAGACCTGGGACGGCGAGTGGTTCCTCGGCATCGCCGCCGGTGGCTACAACGACGTCCCGGGTCGCCTCACCGACGCCGCAGGCAGGCGCAGCGCCGAAACACCTCTCGCGTTCTTCCCCGGCTACCCCGCCCTGGTCAGGTGGGTCGACAGCCTCCCGGGAGTGACCGTCGAGGGCGCCGCCTTCGCCGTCAGCCTGATCAGCGGCCTGTTCTGCGCGTACGGCCTGTTCGTCCTCGGCCGGGCCGTGCGCGGTGGCTCCGTCCCGTCCGGCCTGATCCTGGTCACGCTCTTCGCGGCCTCACCGATGGCAGTCGTCCTGTCGATGACCTACTCCGAGGCCACGTTCTGCGCGTTCGCCGTCTGGGCCCTCGTGGGCGTGGTCAAGAAGCGCTGGATCCTCGCGGGCGTCTCCTGCGCCGCCGCCGGTCTGGTCCGCCCCACCGCGGGCGCCCTGATCGCAGCCGTCGTCCTGGCCGCCGTCGTCGCGGTGATCGCCGACAAACGCGACTGGCGAGCCTGGGTGGGCGCCCTCGCCGCACCTCTGGGCCTGCTCGGCTACCTCGCCTGGGTCGCCATCCGCACCCGTGACCTGGCGGGCTGGTTCGGTGTGCAGCAACGCGGCTGGGGCTCCAAGTTCGACGGCGGATCGGCAACGTGGAAGTTCGCCCTCGAGCACCTCGGCAACCCGCGCTCCGAACTCGAAACCGGCACGGTCTGGCTGCTGGTCCTCGCCATCGTGCTGGTCTTCTACGCCTTCCAGCGCCGACTCGAATGGCCGCTGATCGTCTACGCCATCGGCGTCATCGTCATGGACATCGGTTCCAACGGCCTGATGAACTCGAAGGCCCGCCTGCTCCTGCCGGCCTTCACCCTCCTCGTCCCGCTGGCCCTGGTCCTGGCCCGCCGCCGGCTGTCCACCGTCCTGACCGTCCTGGGTCTGGCAGTGCTGTTCAGCGCCTGGTTCGGTGCCTACTCCCTGGCCGTTTGGCAGTATGCGATCTGATGAACGAGCTGATCTCCCAGCGCTGGAGCCCTCGCGCTTTCGACGCCAACGCCACGGTTTCCGACGACGAGCTGCGCATCCTCCTGGAAGCAGCCCGCTGGGCCCCGTCCCACGGCAACAGCCAGCCGGCGCGCTTCGTCGTCGGCAAGCGCGGCACCCCGACGTTCGCCGCGATCTACGAAACCCTCCGCCCCGGCAACAAGACCTGGGCTCACCGCGCCTCGGTCCTGCTGATCGGTTGCGTGATCACCCAGGACGACCGCGGCGACCTGCCGAACATCGAGTTCGGCCTGGGCCTGGCCATGGAGAACATCGCTCTGCAAGCCGTTGACCTGGGCCTGGTCGCCCACATGATGGGCGGCTTCGACAAGGCGGCTGCCCACTCCGCTTTCGCGATGCCCGCCGACGTCCGCCCGCTGGTGGTCATGGCCCTGGGGCACCACGGCAACCTGGAGGACCTCCCGGAGGACCTGCAAGCCCGCGAACAACGCGAACGCCGCCGCCACCCGTTGTCCGAAACCGCGTTCACCGGCACCTGGGGCCAGTCACTGTTCGGTTGAGAAGTACTTGCTCGCGATCTCGTTGTGCAGCGGAAACGCCAACGGCTCGCACTCGAAGATCACCCGCCGCTCGGACGCCTCCTCGTTGGGCACGAACGGCGGCATGTCCTCGGCGTTGATCGCGGGCGCCGTCGCGAACAGCAACACCGTCGCCCCGTCCGGCGTGGACACGAAGTGCAACGGCCGCAGGTCATCGGGGTTGACGCTCACCCCGGCCTCTTCCTCGAGCTCACGAGCCGCCCCTTGCTGCCAGGACTCCCCGCGCTCCATGAACCCGCTGACGAACGCCAGCTGCCCGACCGGCGGAATCGCCCTGCGCACGGTCAGCAACCCGGTCCGCGCCCCGTCCTTGACCGGCACCAGCAACACCACCACGGGTACCGGGTTCGCCCACACCATGTGCCCGCAGTTGGAGCACTCACGCGGGTACGTGGACGTGTCCGCGTAGGCAGTGCCGCAGTTGCTGCAGAAGTCGTCGCGCGCCATGGCGTCGAACCTAGTTGAGGCGCCTCACGAGCTTGAGGACGATCGCTCGAACGGCAAGCCAGAACAACGCCGCCAGCCCGAAGTTCACGATCGTCCGCAACTTCGCGTCCTCTGGCTCGAAGAGGTTCTTGAAGGCCAGCGCGACGGGCTCGGCGATCGACTTGATCGTGCTGGTGATGGGGTTGCCGGGGTTGGCCCCGCCGACGGTCAGCACCACGTGCACCACGAGCACGACCGCCAGCGCGAGGCCCACCCAACTGACAACACCTGCCGCGATCCCGACTACCCGCGTACGCATAGCCGGGGAATCTACTACTCAGTAGCGAGACACCGCACGCGCAAGAATGCCGGTCACGACCAGCCAGAACACGGCGGCGAGCCCGTAGTTGAGCAGCACGTCGACGTTGAAGTTCCCCGTGTGGAACAGGCCGGGGAAGAACAGTGCGAGAGGCTCGGCCAGGGACTGGACGAACTTGAAGAACGCGTTCGCCTGGTTCGCACCGAGCACGATCATCAGGATGTAGAGGATCTCGATCAGGGCGAAGACCACACCGATGCCGCTGATCACGCGTGAAGCCGTGCCGCGGCCACTAGTCGTACGTAATCTGGACATGTATGAACTTTTCCCAGTTCAGCGCGATCCAAAACTTGCAAGTCGACCACGATCGCGCCCAGTGTCGCGGCTGCTGAACAGCGGCCACTCTGAGTAGCCACATCCCACAATCCGGTCCTCAAGTTCCATCAACCCGGCATCTGTGGCTACTCTGTCCGACGTGTGGCGTTCCCTCCTGCTTCGCTGCCGTGACGGGGTCTGATCAGACCGGCCCCCCGTCGCGGGACTCAGCGTTGCCGCCGGTCGTTCCCGTGAAACGACCCGCAGGAGCTCCAAAGTGACCAGCTCGGACGAGTTCTCGTCAGCAGACGCCTACACCTCCGGCACCAGCCGCATTCGCCAGCCCGCGCGCCAGGCTCCGGCCGAACAGCCCTCCTGGAACCGCCAGCTCGGCAGCAGCATGCCGTTCCACCGCTACCGCCCGTTCCACGAGCTGGTCGAGGTCATCGACGTACCGGACCGCACCTGGCCCACCAAGCGAGCGGACAAAGCGCCGCAGTGGTGCGCGGTGGACCTGCGAGACGGCAACCAGGCCCTGATCGACCCGATGTCGCCGGCCCGCAAGCGCAAGATGTTCGACCTCCTGGTCCGCATGGGCTTCAAGGAGATCGAGGTCGGCTTCCCGGCGGCGTCCCAGACCGACTTCGACTTCGTCCGCGAGATCATCGAGGACGGCGCGATCCCGGACGACGTCACGATCCAGGTCCTGACCCAGTGCCGAGAAGAGCTGATCGCCAGGACCTTCGAGTCCCTGCGCGGCGCAGGCAAGGCCATCGTCCACTTCTACAACTCGACCTCGATCCTGCAGCGCCGGGTCGTCTTCCGCTCCGACCGGGACGGCATCAAGAAGATCGCGGTGGACGCGGCGAAGTTCGCCAAGGCGCAGGAGAAGGACTACCCGGAGACCGACTTCCGCTACGAGTACAGCCCGGAGTCCTACACGGGCACCGAGCTCACGTACGCCCTGGAAGTCTGCAACGCGGTCACCGAGGTCATCCAACCGACGCCGGAAAAGCCGCTGATCATCAACCTGCCGGCCACGGTCGAGATGGCCACCCCGAACGTCTACGCGGACAGCATCGAGTGGATGTCCCGCAACCTGGCCAACCGCGACAGCATCATCCTGAGCCTGCACCCCCACAACGACCGCGGCACCGGTGTGGCCGCGGCCGAGCTGGGCTACCTGGCCGGCGCGGACCGCATCGAGGGCTGCCTGTTCGGCAACGGTGAGCGCACCGGCAACGTCTGCCTGGTCACGCTGGCGATGAACATGTTCAGCCAGGGCATCGACCCGCAGATCGACTTCAGCGACATCGACGAGGTCCGCCGCACCGTCGAGTACTGCAACCAGCTGCCCGTCGCCGAGCGCCACCCGTACGGCGGCGACCTGGTCTTCACCGCCTTCTCCGGCTCCCACCAGGACGCCATCAAGAAGGGCTTCGAGTCGCTGGAGGCGGACGCCAAGGACGCCGGTCAGCACGTCGACGACTTCCCGTGGGAGGTCCCGTACCTGCCGATCGACCCGAAGGACGTCGGCCGCAACTACGAGGCCGTCATCCGGGTCAACTCGCAGTCCGGCAAGGGCGGCGTGGCGTACCTGATGAAGCAGGAGCACCACCTCGACCTGCCGCGCCGCCTGCAGATCGAGTTCTCCAGGGTGATCCAGGAGGTCACCGACACGCAGGGCGGCGAGATCAACCCGAAGGAGATGTGGGACGCCTTCGCGGAGGAGTACCTGCACGGCCGGGTGCCGCTGTACCTGCTGAAGCACAAGGCGTCCTCGGACGGCAGCGGGCACGAGGAGATCACCGCGACGCTGCTGATCGACGGAGAGCAGCAGGAGATCACCGGCTCCGGCAACGGTCCGATCGCCGCGTTCGTCGACGCGCTCGCCTCGGTGGGCTACGACGTGCGGGTGCTGGACTACGCCGAGCACGCGCTGTCCGCCGGTGACGACGCCCGCGCCGCCGCCTACCTCGAGTGCGCGGTGGGCGACCGGGTGCTGTGGGGCGTCGGTATCGACTCCTCCACGGTCGCCGCCTCGTTCCGCGCGATCGTCAGCGCGATCAACCGAGCTAACCGGTAACCAGCGACGGGGAGGACGCGTGCGGCACCAGCTGCCGCGGCGCGCCCTCCCCGTTCGCCGGCACGGCCCAGATGCCCTCTCCCGGCAGGCCGTAGGCGATGGTGTCGTTGTCGAGCCACACGACCTGGTCGTCGATCCCACGGGTCTCGGCCAGCGGTGTCTCCACCATCGTGCTCAGGTCCAGCACGTGCTCGCGCCACGGCCGCGCGCCGTCGCCGGGCACGCGCTTCTTGAACGCCACGCGCTTGCCGTCCGGTGACAGCGACGGGCATTCGGCGTTCTCCCGCAACGCCTTCGCGGACTTGTCCACCACGTCGGCCTGGATCAGGTAGGTCTTCCCGCCGACGCCGAGAGTGGCGTAGAAGAGGCGGTCGTCCGAGGTGAACGTGACGCCCCAGTAGTTCATGTCGTTGGTCATCTTCCGGCCCTCGACCCGCAGCCCCTCGATGTTGCTGGCGTACTCCTCGGTCTGGGTGTCGAAGATGCCGGTGCGCGTCGAGAACGTCCCGGGCTGCGAGTACGAGTCGCCGGTCACGAACGTCGTCCACGACGCCATCCGCCCGTCCGCCGACAGCTTGGCGCGGTTCGGCACGCCCGCGACCTCGACGCGGCGCTTCTCCTGCAACTCCCGGTCGACGAACACCGCGGTCGAGCCGGGCATGGGCCGAGTCGTGTCCGCGAGGCACAACCCCTGCTGGGCAGCGGTGTAGAAGCGCTTGCAGGACAACGAACTCACCCGGCGAGGCCCGCCAGGTGAGGACAACGGCACCGAGGCGAGCTTCCCGCTCACGTCGTCCACGAACAGCAACCGGCCCGGCGAGAGTTCGACAGGACCCGGTTCCGTGGCCACGGAAACCGCCTCCGGAGTGCGCAACGCGTAGGCCGTCGCGCCGGCGCCCAGAACGAGCACGGCCGCGACGACGATCAGGATCCTCATCAAGCCAACCACGTCCAAAGAGCACCGAAGAGCACGGAGGAACACGCCCGCGCCAGCACCTGGCCGGTCTGGAGCAGGGCCAGACCGGACGTGCGCAGCTCCTCGGGGACCATCGGCCCGGCGACGGCCATCAGCACGCCATCTGTGCACGCGTAGAACAACCCGTGCAGCAGCAGAACGCCCACGAGCAAGAAAACCCCTGACACACCAACGAACATCAGGTACGCGCCGAACAGCGCGAGGTGGCCGGCGAGGAAGATCCGCCAGCGCCCCACCCGGTCGGCCAGAGCGCCGATCGGCACGGCGGCGAGCAGGTACACGCCGGCCGTGCCGAGCGGCAGCAACGCGATGTAGGCGACCTCGACGTCGAGCTTCTTCTGCAGCAACAGGTAGACGAACCCGTCGCCGAGCGTCAGCAGCCCGAGCCCGCACGCGACCACACAGACCCGCCGGAAACGTGGGTCGCGCAACAGCCCAAACGCACTCCGAAGCGACACCGCGACGCGTGGCAGCACGTCCCGGTGATCGCGCACGAACAACACCAGCACCAGAAACCCGATGGCGGCGAAGCAGAAGCTCACCACGAACACGACGTCGTAGCGAGCCGGAAGTGTCCACAAGAGACAGAACGCGACCAGTGGACCGAGGAACGCGCCGACGGTGTCCATGGCACGGTGGACACCGAAGGCGCGTCCGAGCGCCGAAGGCTCACTGCTCAACGTGATCAGCGCGTCCCTCGGCGCGGTGCGCAAGCCCTTGCCGGTTCGATCCCCGGCCAGCACGAGCCCCATCGCGCCCGCCGAGGTCCCGGCGGCGAGCAAGCCGAGCTTGCCCAGCGCCGAGATCCCGTACCCGAGTCCGGCGACGAGCTTGCGCCGTTGCCAGCGGTCCGCAGCGTGACCGCCGACAACGCGAACCAGAGCCGTCACACCGGTGTAGATGCCGTCGAGCACACCGAACTGCAGCGGGGAGAACCCCAGTCCCAGCACGAGGTAGAGCGGCAGGATCGCGGTGACCATCTCCGACGAGATGTCGGTGAGCAGGGAAACCGCGCCCAGGGCGAGCACGTTCGCCGCGATCCTGCCGGTGCCACCCGCGGCTGGAGCTTGTCGAGCAGTTGCGATGTACACGACGGCCTCCGAACTCAACAGCCAGAAATGATCAGCGACAGTTGTAAGGACCGGCCTTGTCGCGCACCTTGCCGGCGGTGTCGATGACCTCCCACGAGTAGGAGGTGCCGGACAGGGTGAGCTTCATGACGCCGTGGCTGTCGGAGAAGTACTTCTCGACACCGGCACGCGGGGTGCGCTCGTCGTAGAGGTAGTCACCGCCGATGCCGACGATCGCCGACCGCATGCCGTTCACCGTGTCGACCGCACCGCTCTTGCTCAGCGGCGAGAAGCGCTCGTAGTGGTGGTCGTGACCGTTGAACACGAGGTCGGCCTTGGCGTCGGCGAACGCGTTCCAGTACGGGGCCACCTGGGTCAGGTCGCCGTACTTGCCCGAGTTGAACCGCGGTTGGTGCCAGTAGCCGACGACGCAGGGCTTGGTGTTCGCGGCCAGGTCGGCCTTCAGCCAGTTGAGCTGCGTCGAGTCGCTGCCGTTCTCGTACATCGGGTTCGAGTCGACCGAGACGAAGTGGAACTGGCCCGCGTCCCAGGTGTAGTACGGCTTGCCGTTCGGGTAGGCCTGCGCACCGAAGTACGACTTGTAGCCGTTGAGGTTGTCCTCCCACTCGTGGTTGCCGGTCGCGGGGTGGGTGATGCTCTTGAACTTGCCCCACGACTTGTCGTAGTGGGCCTTGAACTCCGCGAGCGTGCCGCTGTCGTACTGGTTGTCGCCGACCGTGAGGATGTGACTCGGCTTGATCTGGTCGATCAGCTTCGCGGTCTCGTAGTGCTCGGAGTTCGTGAGCGACGCGATGTCACCGGCGACGACGACCGTGATGGTGTCGCCGGGTGCGGCGGGCTTGGTGGTCGCCTGGACCGCGTTGCTCGCGGGCCCGAGGTTGCCGGCCGCGTCCCTCGCTTTGACGGTGTAGGTGAACTGCGTGCCCGACGCGAGACCCGTGTCGGTGAACGTCGTGCCGGCGGGAGAACCGACGACGCTGCCGTTGCGCAGGACGTCGTAGCCGGTCACGCCTACGTTGTCGGTCGCGGCCGTCCACTGCAGACTCACCGAGTCCGACGTGGTCGCCGTGCTGGCGAGGTCGGCCGGCGCGGTGGGCGGCGTGTTGTCGCCGTTGGGGTTGCTGCCGTAGACCTCCAGCCCGAACAGCGAATAGCCGTACGGCGTGCCGCGCTTGGTGCCGTAGATCCGCACGAAGCGTCCACTCGTCGTGAGGGTCACGTCGTCGGTGCCACCGTTCTGACCGGTGAGGGTCTTCTTGGTGCTCCACGTCGAGCCGTCGGCGGAGGTCTGGATCTTGTACTCGGAAGCGTAGGCGGCCTCCCAGGTGAGCTTGACCCTGCCGATGGTCGCGGTGCCGCCGAGGTCGACCGCGATCCACTCCGGATCATGTCCTTCGAGGCTCGCCCAACGAGTGGTCGGATCTCCGTCGACGGCGTTGGCACCCCCGAAGGTCTCCGCCTCGACGGACGACGTGCTGGTGGGTTTGTTGGCCGAGAGCAGGGTGTCAGCCGCATTGGCCGTCCCCGACCCCGCTATCTGGGGCATCACCAGCGCTAACAGCGCCAATGTGACACCCACACGGGTGTGTTTTCTGATCACTTCGTCCTCCTGGGCACAGGGGCGGCGGCGAAGGATTGGTAAACAAGCTTTCCTATTGGATCTCGGAGGTTAATGACGGGCGAACAAGCCGGTCAACGGCAGTTCCGAGGCTTGAATGCGTGACAGATGCGAACTCGACAGGCCTCAGCGGGCTGTCATGACCTGTCATGCCGTGACTGTTTGAAGCCCCACAAGACCGCGTGCACGGCCACTGCCGCACATGTGCCCTGGATCACGCCGAGCAGCAGGTTGCGGACCCAGTCATAGGTGCTCGCCTGGCTGACAGGATCGGACAACGACCAGGCAGCGCCGACGATTGCGGCGAGGGCGACGAAGGCCCGGATTTTGTACCGGGAAATCTTGGGGTGTGACGGCCAGTCATTGCCCCTGGGGGCAACCAGACCGATCCAGGCGAGCAGGACGAGGCCGCCGAGGGATGACACGTAGCCGATCACGTTGTAGACCCGGTGCGGGCCGACGACCGAGATGGTCAGCCAGTCCCACTGTTGCACGAACCAGCCGTCGGTCTGGGTGAAGACGTCCCACAGCAGGTGCGTGAGCACGCCCACCACAATGGACAACGCGGCCAGGACCGGCCGGCGGAAGTCTCCCGGCCGGGACACCCTCGTCCGCACGAACTCCGGTGCCAGCGCCATCACCGACGGCAGCAGTAGCCGTCCTACCAGCAGCAACACCACCGCCGCCAGTGATCCGCCCAGGACGTCGTGCGTCGGCAGGACAGGGACGTAGTAACCGAGATCGGGTGCCATCGCGCCCGCGACCAGTCCCGGAAACCAGAGGAACCGGCGCAGTGGGAGCACCGCGGCCGGGTGCGCGAGCGTGAACGGCACAAATCGAGGGTATAGATCGACTTCTGACCTGTGGGCAGGCTGAAGAAAGCCCCAGGTCGGGATTGTTCACCTGGGTCACGTACGTTCACGGATCATGAGCACCACAGCCGCCAGCCTCGTCGTGCTGTTCCTGGTCGCCGTCGTGCCCCTGGCACCGACGGAGGCCGTGCTCATCGGCGCTGGTGTCCTGGCCGCGTCCGGTGAGATCCCGCTGTACCTGGTGATCGCCGTCGCCGCTGCCGGATGCCTGGCCAGCGACATGATCAACTTTACTATGGGCCGCCGGATGGGCATGAGGGCCCTCGACCGGGTCAACAAGAACGCCAAGGCTCGGGCGATGGTCGTGTGGACCGCCGACCAGCTCGCGTCCAAGGGCGAGACGATCCTCATCGCGGCGCGGTTCCTGCCGGCGGGCGGGATCGTCGGGGCGATGCTCGCGGGGGCCCTGAAATGGCCGCTGAGGCGCTTCGTGCCGGTCGCGGCGATCGGGTCGGCGTTGTGGAGCCTCTACCCCGCCGCCGTCGGCTACATCGGCGGACAGATCGTCGACGAGGCGTGGCTCGCGATGCTGCTGTCGTTCGGCGTGGCGACGCTCATCTCCATCCCCATCGGCATGGTGATCCGTGCACGCAACGCGGACCGCACTCTCTCGTACGCCGAGGCGTCGTCGTAGAGCACCGCGAACCGGTCGGCCGCGGTCAGCAGAGCGTCCACTTCGAACGCCATCTGCGCGTCACCGCAGAGCCGTTCCAGCAGTGAGATCCAGCGCAGGTTGAAGAGCATCAACGCGTCGCGCACGCGGCCGGGGCGGGCGGCGAACTCCGAGCGCGTCACGACGAAGAAGCAGCCACCCGGGAACACGCGGCGCTTCGAGTAGTCGAGCCACCGGCCACAAAGGTCCAGCACCGACCCACCGGCGATCACGACCTCGCGCGAGAAGATCTCCGCGGCCACGTGCACGGTGGAGATCTGCAGCTCTTCCTTCGAGCCGAAGTGTGAGAACACCCCGCTCTTGCTCATGCCGAGCTCGACCGCGAGCCGCCCGATCGTGACCCCTTCAAGGCCGTCGACGGACGCGATCTCGGCCGCGCGAAGCAGGATCGAGCCACGACTGTCCATCCCTGAACTGCAGCAGCTCCCGCTAGAGCACCACCTGCACGTCGAACGACTCCCCCTGTGGAAACGCGAACGCCAGCAGGCCGTGGCCCTCGGATTCCAGCGCAGCCAGGTCCTTCTTCGACACCTCGATGAACGGCTCGACGACGAGCCGGTACGCCTTCTTCTCGTCGTCCACCCGCCAGATGCCCTGGAGCAGGCCGCCGACCAGGAGGTTGCCGCGCAGCACCCCGCCGCGCGCGGTCATCATCAGCCCGTGCCGGCGGCTCCACTGGGCGAACGACAGACCCTCCGGAATGATCCGCTCCCGCCGGGCGTGCGAGAGGAACACGTTGTCGAACTCGGGCAGGTACCTCGGCCGCGCGGGCACCGCCGGATCGGGCAGCTCGGCCTCCGGGACGTCGAACAGCTCGCGGCCGTCGTCGTCCAGGTACACCCGCAGGTCCATCCGGCCGACGACCTCGGCCAGCCTGGTCAGCCCGCACCACGCCTGGATGTCGGGCACGCTCGCCGGGCCGAACGCCGCCAGGTAGCGCCGGATCATCCGCTCCAATGACGGGGCGGGGTCGATCGGCCTGCCCAGCCACGTCCTCGCCGACGCGTGCACGGTGCGACCGACGCCGCCCCACGTGCCGCGTGGCGGGGTCTGCACCAGCGGGGCCAGGTTGCGCACCGCGTAGGCGAGCGTGTCCGGCTTGCGGTCCGGCCAGCGCTCGTGCAGGGCCTTGCCGAGTTCGCTCGGCGTGCGCGGTCGCTCGTCGAGCAACTCCAGGCCGCGCTCGACCACCGCGTCGAGATCGAGATCCTTGACGACCGCGGCATGGCTCGAGTTCGAGTAGAGGTCGCGGTCCAGCACCTGCTGCACCAACGGTCGCAGCGTCAGGCAGTCGTCAGGTGTGACGAGGTGGATCGTCGACCGCATCAGCGCGGTGCGGACCAGCTCGCGTTCGGCGACCATTGTGGACAGTCGCTCCGGTCGGTAGCGGCGCAGCCTCGACCAGAGCCCGACGTACGGCCCCACCGGTATCTGCGCGTGCATGCCGACCAGGTGCTCGACCACGTCGCGTTCCGGCAGATCATGCTTCTTCAGCAGGTACTGCCGGGAGAGCAGGGCACGGTTGAGCGCGCGAACGCTCAACCGTGCCGTTGCCATCTCAGGGGTTCAATGCCTCGGTGACGGACGCCGGTCCCACGAGCGGAACGTCCGGCGAGAGGCCGTCGTTCTCCTCGACGAGGATCGGCTTCACCTCGTGCGGCTGGATCTCGCCGGACTGGATCTGCTCGGCCCAGTGGCACGCGACCTTGTGGCCGGGCTTGAGTTCGCGCAGCGCCGGGCGTTCGGTGTCGCAACGGGACGCCTGCCGCCACGGGCACCGGGTGTGGAACCGGCAGCCGGTGGGCGGGTTGGCGGGCGACGGGAGGTCGCCTGCCAGCAGGATCCGTTCGCGCCGGTCCTCGACCACCGGGTCGGGCACCGGGATCGCCGACAGCAGCGCCCGCGTGTACGGGTGCAGCGGCTCGGCGTAGAGGTCCTCGGCGGTGGCCTCCTCGACCAGACCACCGAGGTACATCACGCCGACCCGGTCGGAGATGTGCTTCACGACGGCGAGGTCGTGCGCGATCACCAGGTACGTCAGGCCGAACTGCTCCTGCAGTTCCTCCATCAGGTTCACGACCTGGGCCTGCACCGACACGTCCAGCGCGGACACCGGCTCGTCGGCGACGATCAGGTCCGGCTCGAGCGCCAGTGCCCGCGCGATGCCGATGCGCTGCCGCTGACCGCCCGAGAACTCGTGCGGGTACTTGCGCAGCGCGGAAGCCGGCAGACCCACGGCCGAGAGCAGCTCGCGCAGCCGCTTCGACGTGGACTCCTTGCCCTTGTCCAGGCCGTGCGCGCGCAGACCCTCGACCAGGATCGACTCCACGGACTGGCGCGGGTCCAAAGAGGACAGCGGGTCCTGGAATACCATCTGGATCCGGCGCCGCATCTTGCGCAGCTCCTCGCCCTTCAGGGTCGAGAAGTCCTGCCCGTCGAAGACCATCTTGCCCGCGGTCGGCTCGTTCAGCCGCAGCATCGCCCGCCCGAGGGTGGACTTGCCGCAGCCGGACTCGCCGACCAGGCCGTAGGTCTCGCCGCGCTTGATCTCCAGGTCTACGCCGTCGACCGCGTAGACGTACCCGACGGTGCGGTCGATGAAGACGCCGCGCTTGATCGGGAAGTGCACCTTCATGTCCTGGACGGACACCAGGGTCTCGCTCACACCGGCACCTCCTCGGCGGCGGGAGTTCCAGGAACCACCGGGTTGTGGCAGCGGAGCAGGCGGCCCAGCTGGTCTTCTTCCGCGGGCGTGACCTGAACGCACACGTCCAGCGCGTTGGGGCAGCGGGGTGCGAACGCGCATCCCTGAGACCACGGGATGTTGTCCGCGACCGAGCCCTTGATCGGCGTCAGCTTCTCGCCGGGTTCCGCGTCCAGGCGCGGGATCGAGGCCAGCAGACCGTGCGTGTACGGGTGGCGCGGCTCGGCGAAGAGCTTGTGCCGCATGGCCTTCTCGACCACCTTGCCGCCGTACAGCACGTTCACCTCGTCGCACAGCCCGGCGACGACACCCAGGTCGTGAGTGATCATCACCAGAGCGGTGCCGAGGTCCTGCACCAGTTCCTTCATCAACGACAGGATCTGGGCCTGGATGGTCACGTCGAGGGCCGTCGTCGGCTCGTCCGCGATCAGCAGCTTCGGCCGGCACGCCAGCGCGATGGCGATCAGAGCGCGCTGCCGCATACCGCCGGAGAGCTGGTGCGGGTACTCCTTGAGCCGCCGGTTCGGGTCCGGGATGCCGACCTTGTCCAGCAGGTCCTTCGCCTCGATCATGGCTTCCTTGCGGGGCATGCCGCGGTGCCGTTCGAGCACCTCGCTGACCTGCAGGCCGATCGGGACGACGGGGTTGAGCGACGACAGCGGGTCCTGGAAGACCATGCCGAGGTCGCGGCCACGACGGTCGCGCATCTCCCGGTCGGAGAGCTTGAGCAGGTCCGTGCCGTCGTACTTCACCGTGCCGGTGATCTTGGCGCCGCGCTTGGGCAGCAGACCCATGATCGCCAACGAGGTCACGGACTTGCCGCAGCCCGACTCGCCGACCAGGCCGACGGTCTGACCGGGCTCGACGTCGAAGCTGACGCCGTCGACCGCGATGAACGGTTCCTCGCCCCTGCGCTGGAACACGACGGAGAGGTCACGTACTTCGAGCAGTGCCACGACGACTCACCGCCTGTTCTTCGGGTCGAGGGCCTCGCGCAGGGTCTCACCCATGAGCGTGAAGCCGAGCGCGACGATGATGATGCAGATCGCGGGGTACGCGGCGAGCTGCGGATGGGTGTCGAACACCTTCTGCACGTCGCCGAGCATCTGACCCCACTCCGGGATCCGGTCGTCCGGGTTGCCGAGGCCGAGGAACGACAGCGCGGCCGCCTCGATGATCGCCGTGGCGAGCACCAGGGTGGACTGGACGATCACCGGGCCGAGCGAGTTCGGCAGCATGTGCCGGAACACGATCGCGCCCTTCTTCACGCCCAGCGCCGTCGCGGCGAGCACGTGGTCGCTGTGCCGTTGCGCCAGCATCGAGCCGCGCAGCAACCGGGCGAACACCGGGATCTGCACGATCGCGACCGCGAGGATCACGGTGAACTGGCTGGGCCGTGCGAACATGGCCGCGATCGAGAACGCCAGCAGCAGCGACGGCAGCGAGAGCATGACGTCGACGATGCGCATGACGGCCGAGTCGACCCAGCCGCCGATCGCACCCGCGAGCGTGCCCAGGATCAGGCCACCGGTCAGTCCGATGACCGTCGCGCCGATGCCGACGATCAACGTCTGCTGCGAACCGATCAGCAGGCGCGACAGGAAGTCGCGGCCCTGCAGGTCGCCACCGAGCGGGTGACCGGGCTGGGCGGGCGGGATCTCGTTGCGCGCCTTGATGACCTGGTCGATCAGCATCGGGTCGGACGGGTTGTGCGGCGCGAGCCACGGCGACAGCAGCGAGATCAGGATGAAGATGCCGATGATCACCGCGCCGGTGAGGAACACCGGGCTGCGCTTCAACCGCTTCCACGCGCTGGCCGCGAGCGAGACGCCCGCGGTCTCGGCGAGGTCGTCGATCTTTTCCTTCTTGGAAACACCAAGAGCCACTGCGCTCACCTCGTCCTGATGCGCGGGTCGATGAGCGCGTACGAGAGGTCGACCAACAGGTTCACGACGACGTAGACGCTCGTGGCCATGATGATCAACAACAGCAGCACCGGGTAGTCACGCCGTTCGAACCCGATGGCGAGCGCCTCGCCGACACCGGGGAAGCCGAACACCTTCTCGGTGAGCACCGCGCCGGAGAGCAGCGCGCCGGTCTGCAGACCGATCGTCGTGACGACCGGGAGCATCGCGTTGCGCAGCACGTGCCTGCGGCGGATCACCGGAGCCGTGAGGCCCTTGGACTCCGCGGTGCGCACGAAGTCCTCGTCGAGCACGTCGAGCACGGCCGCGCGGGTGATCCGGAAGATCACCGCGAACGGGATCGTCGCGAGCGCGATCGACGGCAGGATCAGGTGCACCAGCGCGTTGAACGTCGCGTCCCACTCACCGGTGATCATGCCGTCGAGCGTGAAGAAGCCGGTGACGCGCGTGGCGTCGATGGCGTCCTGACGACCGCTGGAGGGCAGGCCGAGCGCGGAGGAAGCGAGGCCCTTGAGCACGAACGCCAGGAAGAACACCGGCACCGCGACACCGATCAGGGAGCCGACGACGCTGGCGTTGTCGAACCAGCTGCCGCGGCGTTTCGCGGCGAGATATCCGAGCGGGACGCCGATCACGATCGCGATGGCGATCGCGAAGAAGCTCAGCTCGAGCGTGGCGGGGAACCGCTGGATGAAGATGTCGAGCGCCGAGTCACCGGGCTGGACACCGGTGGAGACGCCGAAGTCACCGGTCAGGGCGCGACCGAGGAATTTGAAGTACTGCAGGTAAATCGGCTGATCGAGGCCGAGCTGCTTGGTGAGCTCCGCCGCCTTCTCCGGGGTAGAACGATCTCCCAGGAGGGCCGAGACCGGCCCTCCTGGGAGTACGCGCAACCACGCGAAGAGCAGCAGCGAGAGCACCAGCACCACGCCGACCAGCTGAATCAGCCGTCGAATCGTGTAGCGGAGCACTTGAGCTACCCCGTTGTTCTCTTGTGGTGGGAGCTAGTCCGCGCTCAGCCCTTGGAGGCCGAGCCGAACTTCTCGTCGGTCAACGGGCTCGGGACGACACCCTTGATGTCCGACTTCAACACCAGAGCGGGCGGGGAGTGCGAGATCGGGATCGCGGGGAGGTACTCCTCCATGATCCGCTTGTTCAGGTCCTCGTAGAGCGACTTGCGCTTGTCCTTGTCCGGCTCGGCGTTCGCCTTGGCCAGGTCGTCGGCGAGCGTCTTGCCCCACGCGGACACACCGGTGTGGAAGCGGTTGTCGGTGCGGCCGAAGAAGGTGCCGACCCAGTTGACGGGCTGGCCGTTGTCACCGGTCCAGCCGAGCAGGAACAGGTCCGGGATGCCCTGGTCGACGTCGGTCAGGTAGCCACCGTTCCACGGCTTGGTGACCACGTCGATCTTGATGCCGGCCTTCTGCAGGTCGCCGGAGATCGCGCCGAACAGGTCCTTCGGGGACGGCATGTACGGGCGGGTGACCTCGGACGGCCAGTAGAACTTCAGCGTCAGGTCGGACGCGCCGGCCTCTGCCAGCAGCGACTTGGCCTTGTCCAGGTCGTACGGGACGGCCTTCAGGTCCTTGTTGTAGCCGGCGACGGTGTCCGGCATGAACTGCGTCGCGACCTTGGCACCTTCCGGCAGCTGCGACTTGACCAGCTGCTCGCGGTTGATCGCGTACTGCAGGGCCTGGCGGACCTTGAGGTCGGCGAGCTTCGGGTTGTTCTTCTGGTTGATGCCCATGTAGAAGACGTTGAACGCCGGACGGATCGCGACGTTGAAGCCGTCGGACTTCAGGCCGGCCCAGTCAGCCGCGTTCGGCAGGTCGTAACCGTCGATGTCGCCGGCCTTGATCGCCTGCTTGCGGGCGGTCTCGTCCGGGATGATCTTGAAGACGATCTTGTCCAGCTTGGCCTTGGTACCCCAGTAGTCGTCGTTGCGGACGAGCTCCACGGTGTTGTTGGCCTTGTCGTACTTGCTGAACTTGAACGGGCCCGTGCCGGTCGGGTGCTCGTTCGCGTAAGCCGGGTAGGTGAACGCGTCACCGGCGGCCTGGACGTTGTCCGCGTCGTACTTCTTCAGCGCCTCGGGGCTCGACATCGAGAACGAGGTGAAGCCGAGGACGTCGGGGAACTGCGAGTTGACCTCAGCGAGTTCGATGACCGCGGTCTTCGCGTCCTTGGCCGTGCACGACTTGTACAGCGAGGGCTTGTCCGGCGTGTCCTTGAACCCGCCGAAGTTGTCCAGCCAGTACTGCGAGACGGCGTCGGACTGGCCGGCGCCCTTCTGGTTGTACCAGCGCTCGAAGTTGAAGCAGACGGCCTCGGCGTTGAAGGCAGTGCCGTCGTGGAACTTCACGCCCTCCTTGAGGGTGAACGTCCACGTCTTCGCGTCGGAGCTCGACTCCCACTTGGTGGCCAGCGCGGGCTCCACCTCGGCAGTACCAGGCTTGAAGCCGACGAGACCCTCGTACATCTGGCGAGCGACCCGGAAGGTCTCGCCGTCCGTCGCGTAGAACGGGTCGAAGAGCTTCGGTGCGCCGGCAGCGCCGAAGGTGAGCGTGCCGCCCTCCTTGCCGCCACCACCAGAGTCGCGCTGGGATTGCGCGCAACCGGACAGGGCCAGCGCGCTGACGCTGAGGAAGCCGATCGCGGCAACCCAACGGCGGCGAGCCGTTACTGAGTGGACCATCAAACACCCCTTGGACAATCCGCACATCTCACGGTGTGGTCGCCGACCATAACCGTTGCACATACCCCCTCCGAGGTAAGTCAGGTCACGATCCGGCCACTAGACCAGGCATTCTGATACGTCCGGCGCATGCCCGCTGACCCAACGTGAGCACGGCAGATGCGTCGAACGCTCTCCTAGGCTGTAGAAACAACAACGACACGCGGAGGAGGTCGCATGAGCAGGCAGGTCGAGTTCCGCGTCCTCGGCCCTCTGCAGGTACTCCTCGACTCCGAACCACTGCTGGTGCGCGCCGGTCGTCAGCGGGCGCTGCTGGTGTCGTTGTTGCTGCGTGCGGGCAGTTCGGTGTCCGTGGACGAGCTCGCCGGGAACGTGTGGGGCGACGACCCGCCGGCCCGTGCCCGCGCGACTCTGCAGACCTACGTGATGCGCCTCAGACAGCTGCTCGGGCCGTCGGTGCCGATCAGAACCGTTCCAGACGGATATTTGATCGACGTCGACGAGAAGACGATCGACCTGATGCGCTTCGAGCCGTTGATCGAGCAGGGCGAGCTGGAGCGCGCCGCGGGCAACCTGCAGGCCGCCTCGGCCGCGTTCGCCGCCGCGCTGGGACTCTGGCGGGGTCCGGCGCTGGTCGACGTGCCGTCGGAGATCCTGCACCGCGACGAGGTGCCGCGGTTGAACGAACGCCGCCTGCACGTGCTGGAGCGCCGGGTCGAGGTCGATCTCGAACTGGGCCGCCACGGTGAGCTGGTGGCGGAGCTGTCGCGGCTGACCAGCGAACACCCGTTGCGCGAACGGTTCTGGGCGCAGCTGATGGTGGCGCTGTACCGGTCCGGCCGGCAGAGCGAGGCGCTGGCCGCCTACCAGCGGGTTTCGCGGTTGCTGGGCGACGAGCTGGGCATCGATCCCGGCGACGAGCTGCGGCGCGTGCACAGCCAGGTGCTGTCCGGGTCGATCGACTCGGTGGCGAGTGCTTCCGCCGGCGCGCCCGTCGTGGCCGCCAAGCCGGAGCGGGTCGTGCCGTCGCAGCTGCCCGCCGATATTCCGGACTTCGTCGGGCGTGACGAGGCCGTGTCGTTGATCGTGGCTCTGCTGCGGACCGCGCAGGGTGTGCCGGTGGTCACGCTGGCCGGGCCTCCCGGAGTCGGGAAGACGGCGCTGGCCGTGCACGCGGCGCACCGGATGCGGGCGGACTTCCCGGACGGGCAGCTGTACGTCAACCTGCGCGGATACGCTCCTGGGCCGCCGCTGAGCGCGGTCGACGTGCTGCCGCGGTTCCTGCGCGCGCTGGGGACCGAGCCTGATCAGGTTCCGCTCGACCAGGACGAGCAGGAGGCGATGTTCAGGTCGACGTTGACCGGTCAGCGCGTGCTGTTGTTGCTGGACAACGCGTCTTCAGCCGAGCAGATCCGGCCTCTTCTCCCTGGTTCACCCGGTTGTGCGGTGCTGGTGACCTCGCGGGACACGTTGCGCGGGCTCGCGGTGTCGCATGCGGCGTCGAACGTGCGGTTGGACGTGCTGGACTGGAGCGAGACCAAGGCGCTGCTGGCCGGGATCCTGGGTGCGGACGAGGTGGCTTTCCAGGAGGAAGCCGCCGCGGAGCTGGCCGTGTTGTGCGCGCACCTGCCATTGGCTTTGCGTATCGCAGCCGCGAACCTCGTGTCGCGTCCGGAGCTGTCCATCGCGGACTACGTGGAGGAGCTCCGGGCGGGCAATCGGCTGGCGGCTCTGGCGGTCGAGGGCGACGAACGGGTCGCGGTGCACGCGGCGTTCGATCTGTCCTACACCGCCTTGAAGCCCGAGCTCGCGCAGATGTTCCGGTTGCTGTCATTGGTTCCCGGCACGGACTTCACGCCCGAGATGGCGGCTGCTCTTTCTGGACTGACCACTCAGGACGCTCGCCGGCGGCTCGACCGGCTGGCCACCGCGAACCTGATCGCGAACCACGCGCCGTCGCGGTACCAGTTCCACGACCTGCTGCGCGACTACGCGGCCGAGCGGCTGGCGTTCGAGGAAGGCCGTGCGGACTCCCGGCTGGCGTTGCGGCGACTGGTGGACTGGGCTGTGCGCTCGGTCGACAACGCCACGTCCGCGATGAAGTCGACCCTGTTCCGCTTCCCGCGTCCGGCGCCGTTGGACGGCGTGGTGCCGCGGACGTTCTCCACCTCCACCGAGGCGTTGACGTGGCTGGACGTGGAGCGCGCGAACCTGGTGGCCCTGGTCGCGCACGCGGTCGAGCGCGATCCCGACAACTCGCCGTGGCAGCTGGCCGATGCCCTGCGCGGCTACTTCTACACGCAGAGCCTGACCGCGGAGTGGCGTGAGACCGCGAAGGCCGGGCTGCTCGGGGCTCGCGCGCCGCGGGATGAGCTGGGGCAGCTCGCGATGCTGTCGTCGTTGGGGACGCTGTACTGGGTGACCGGGCAGCACCGGAACGCGTTGGGCTACTACCAGCAGGCCATCGCTCTCCAGGAACACATCGACCTGCCAGAAGCCGAGGCCGCCGTGCTGTCGAACGCCGGGTCTGTGTACATCGACCTGGGCGAGCTGGAGCACGCCGCAGACCACCTCGAGCGGGCTTTGGTGATCGCCCGCCGCGTCCGTGCGCCCCAGGTGCTCGCCAACGCCCTGTTCAACCTCGGCGGCGTCTACATGCAGCTCGGCCAGCTGGACCGCGCGGCGTCGACGTTCGAGGAGGCGCTGGAGGACGCCACCCGCCTCGACTCGTGGACGCTGCAGGCCAACTCGATGCGCGCGCTGGGAGAGGTGCACGCGTGGCGCGGCGAGCCGGAGCGCGGCGCGTCCTACTTCGCGCGGGCGAGCGAGCTGTACGAACGTGCGGCCGCCCGCAACTTCGGCCACACCATGCACGAGGGCATGGCCATCACGCTGATCATGCGCGGCCGCTACGACGAGGCTGCTGTCGAGGCCTCACTGGCCATGCAGATCGCGCAGGACCTCGAGAACGCCAAGAGCGTTTGCGACGCGCAGAACCTGCTCGGGCGTGCTTTGGAGGGTGCGGGCCGTCTGGACGAGGCGATCGAGCAGTTCTCGTCCGCGCTGGCGATCGCTCAGGAGACCGGCTACTCGTGGGGCACCTGCTCGGCCCGTCGCGGTCTGGCCTCGGCGTACCGCGGCGCCGGCCGTTACGAGGAGGCGTTGGCCACGGCGACCTCGGCGTTGGTCGAAGCCGGGCGGTCGCAGTTCCGGTTGGCGGAGATGGAGGTGCTGCTCGTGCTCGGGCGCACGCACCTCGACACCTCGGACGCCGCCGGCGCCCTTGAGTGCGCTTTGCGGGCCTCTGCCGTCGGGTCGGATTCCGGGCACCGCTGGGTTTACGGACGTGCCTTGCAGCTGGCCGGCGATGCGTCGGCAGCCTTGGGTGAGGTGGACGCCGCTCGTGGGTACTGGGCGTCGTCCTTGGAGGTGTTCAGCTCGATCGGAACGCCGGAGGCCGTGGTGGTCCAGGCTCAGCTCGAAGTGACGACGTAGTCCGCTCTGGCCCTGGTCTCGTCGACCGCGAACCAGCCTCGTTCGTACTGCTGCCAGAGGATGAAGTGATGGCGGTGGCGTTCGCCATCCCTCGCCACGACGCGTTCCAGCCGCTGGCGCTCGTCTCCGTGTTCGATGAAGATCGCGAGACTCAGCTGGTGGGCAATGGCTTTCCTCGCTGAGGAGAACCCCTCCAGGATGATGGTCCTTTGTGGATGGACCGTGACCTCCTGGCCTTCGTCCTCGCGTGGAAAGCCCGCGGACCAGTCCGTGAGCCGATAGCGGGCTTCCTGGCCGTTTTCGATGGCGTCGAGCACTCGAGTCAGTTTCGGCCACCACAACGTCGTCGGGTCCTCCCACGTCGCGAAGTGGTCGGTCTTGATCAGCTGGGCGCCGAGCTGCCCGGCGAGGTTCTCGGCGAACGTCGACTTGCCCGCGCCCGTCGGCCCGTCCACCGCGACCAGGCGGGTGTCGCCCAGTCGCGGTGGAGCGCTGTTCACATGCTCCGGCGACCAGATAGCGCACGCCCCAGGGTGAGTTCGTCCGCGAACTCCAGGTCGCCGCCCATCGGCAGGCCGCTGGCCAGCCTCGTGACGCTCAGCCCTGGGAAGTCCCGCAGCATCCGGACGAGGTAGGTGGCGGTGGCCTCGCCCTCGGTGTTGGGATCCGTGGCGATGATGACCTCGGAGATGTCCACACCGTCGGTGGCCGTGCCGATCCGGTTGAGCAGCTGGCGGATGCGCAGCTGATCCGGGCCGACGCCGCTCAGAGGGTCGAGCGCGCCACCCAGGACGTGGTAGCGGCCCTTGAACTCCCTGGTGCGCTCGATGGCCTGGACGTCCTTCGGCTCCTCGACCACGCAGACCAGACTGAGGTCGCGCTTGGGGTCGCGGCAGATTCGGCAGGTGGTCTCGGCTGAGACGTTGCCGCAGACGTCGCAGAAGACGACGCCCTCCTTGACCTTCTGGAGTGCGCTCTGGAGCCGCTCGATGTCAGCCGGTTCCGTGGCCAGGAGGTGGAAGGCGATTCTCTGGGCGCTCTTCGGACCGACGCCCGGGAGTCTGCCCAGCTCGTCGATCAGGTCCTGTACTGGGCCCTCGTACATTCGGTTGCCGTCTTTTCGCCGGTTCTTGCTGGTGGGTCAGCGGGGCTTGGTGACTGGTCGCGTTGGCTGGACTTGTCAGCCGGGCGCGACTAGCCGAGCAGTCCGCCGAGGCCGCCCTGCGCCAGTGGGCCGAGCTTCTGCTCCACCAGCTGCTGGGCCTTCTGGTTGGCGTCCTTGATTGCGGCGATCACCAGGTCCTGGAGGGTTTCCACGTCTTCCGGGTCGACGATCTTCGGGTCGATGGCGAGGTTCACCAGTTCGCCGCCGCCGGTGACCGTGGCGGTCACCAGGTTGTTGCCCGCGTTGCCGGTTACCTCGGTGTTGGCCAGCTCTTCCTGGGCGGTTGCCATCTGCTGCTGCATGTTCTGGGCCTGCTGGAGCAGGGCCTGCATGTCGAACTGACCGGGTTGCACCGCTGGTCCTCTCTCGGGTGGCTTGGAGTGGCTTCCAGCGTACGGGTTTGGTGGTGTGGTGCTGTTTTGGTGGGGCTTATGTTGGGTGGGCCGCCTTCGGCGGGCGGGCGGGGTTCAGCGTCCGCAGGTACCGCCGGCTCATGATCGAAGCTTCTGAGGGCCGCCAACATGCAGAGACCCCGGCGGTGGCACCGTCGGGGTCGTCTGGCGGGTGGAGCTTGCTAGGCCTTTTTCAGTGGGCGGGCGCCAAGTTCGTCGGCCAGGAGTTTGAGCACCACTGCTTCGGGGTCCAGGTCTTTGGTCACTGCGTCCGGGTCCGCTGGGCGGGCCGCTTCGGCCAGCATCGCTTCTTCGTCGTCCGGTTCCGGCGGGAGCGGGTCGTCGGGCTCCGGCGGTTCCGGGGGCGGCGGGACGTCGTCTGCCGGCGGGCGCGGTGGGGCTTGGCGTTGCGGTTCTGGTTGGCGTGACTGGGGTTGCTGGGCCTGGCTTGGGCGGGTTGGGGCTGGGCGGGCGACCTTTTGTGGTTGGGCCGCTTGGGGGGCCGCGCCTGGGGTGCCGTGGATGCAGCGGACTTGCCAGGTGCCGCCCAGGACGGAGTTCAGGGCGTTGGCGATTGCCTCGGTGTTGCGGGGTTCGGCGAGGCGGCGGGCCAAGGGTGCCGAGGTGTGGGCGATGGTGACCACGTTGCCGTCCACCTCGCTGACCATGGCGTTGGTCAGCATCGCCTCGGTGCTGCGGCTGGAGGCGCGGACTGCGGACAGCAGGTCGGACCAGAGTCGGCGCACCGCTGCTGCGTCCAGGGTGCCGTCGGCCGCTGGGGCGGCCTCGGCCGGCGGGTCTGCCGGAGCAGCCTGGGCAGGTTCCTGGGGCTGGGCCGGCACTGCGGCCGGTGGCTGGGCCGCGGGCGTTGCCTGAGGGGGAACGGATGGCGCCTGGGGCTGGCGAGGTGGTTCTGGTTGGGAGGGCTCGGCTGGCGCTGGCTGCTGGGACCTGCGGGTGAAGACCTGGGCGCCTGCCGGTGGGACGGCGGCTGGGGCGTCGCCTGAGGTTGCGATGGCGGCTGGGGGGCGGCGTTCCAGTTGTTCCAGGCGTTGCAGGAGGGCGGCTTCCGACTGGCTCACTGATGGCAGGAGCATGCGAGAGACGAGGAGTTCGAGCAGGAGGCGCGGGGCGGTGGCGCCGCGCATTTCGACCAGGCCCGAGTGCACGATTTCGGCGTAGCGGGTGAGGGCGGCTGGGCCCAGGCGTTCCGCTTGGGCCGACATGGTGGCCAGCTCGTCTTCCGGGGCGCTGACCAGGTTGCGGTCGGCCGCGTCGGGGACTGCGCAGAGCAGGACGAGGTCGCGGAGGCGGTCCAGGAGGTCCGAGGCGAAGCGGCGCGGGTCGTGGCCGGCTTCGACCAGGCGGTCGATGGTGCCGAAGATCGCTGCGCCGTCGCCTGCGGCCAAGCCGTCGACCACGTCGTTGATCAGGGCCGAGTCGGTGACGCCCAGCAGCGTCATGGCCTGTTCGTACTTCACGCCGTCCGGGCCCGCGCCGGAGAGGAGCTGGTCCATGACCGACTGGGTGTCACGGGCCGAGCCGCCGCCTGCTCGGATGACCAGGGGGAACACGGCGGGCTCCACCGCCACGCCTTCCGCGGCGCAGTTGCGTTCCAGCAGGCTGCGCATCACGCCGGGCGGGATCAGGCGGAACGGGTAGTGGTGCGTGCGGGAGCGGATGGTCGGGAGGACCTTGTCCGGCTCAGTGGTGGCGAAGATGAAGATCAGGTGGTCCGGCGGCTCTTCGACGATCTTCAGCAGGGCGTTGAAGCCCTGCGTGGTGACCATGTGGGCCTCGTCGATGATGAAGACGCGGTACTTGGACTCGGCCGGGGCGTAGAAGGCCTTCTCGCGGAGCTCGCGGGTGTCTTCCACACCGCCGTGCGAGGCGGCGTCGAGTTCCACCACGTCGACGCTGCCGGTGCCGTTGGGGGCCAGGCCGATGCAGCTGTTGCACTCGCCGCACGGGTCGGGCGTCGGGCCCTGAACGCAGTTGAGCGAGCGGGCCAGGATTCGGGCCGACGAGGTCTTGCCACAGCCGCGCGGGCCGCTGAACAGGTATGCGTGGTTCACCCTGCCCGCCGCCAGCGCGACTCGCAGCGGATCGGTCACGTGCTCCTGGCCTACGACCTCGGAGAACGTGGCCGGACGGTACTTGCGATACAGAGCGAGCGCCACGCCGCAGACAGTACCGGGGACCCCCGACAGAAAAAGGGGACCCCGTGCACCCACCAGAGCCCGCTTATCCTTGCTGCCTTCCGGCCCTGGGGAGGTTCGCGAGATGTGTGCCGCACGAGGTCCGTCGCTAGTGTAGCGAAGGGTCTAAATCGAACGTGTGTTCGAGTTGCCCACAGTGTTGTCCACAGGTGGGGACAACTCGCGGCCCGTCGCCAGCATCAGCAGGTCAGAGGCCGGAAGGGCGGGCAGAACCCCGCCGGGGAAGCGCTTGCGAGCGCCCCAGAAAGGGCTCTTCATCACATGATCCAGAGCCGCCCGGGCAGGTTCGAGCGGCATCTCGCGGACACGGCCGAGCGGACGGGCGATGTCCTGACCGTGGACCAGGAAGTCGACCAGCGGATCGATCGGGGCGGCCATGGGCGCGCGTTTCGGCGAGGCTGCCGTCGCGCGGATCTGCGCGATCAACTCCGACCGGGTGAACTGTGCCGCCAGTTCGTGGGCCTTCGCGTCCTCCATGCGGTTCCAGTCGAAGCGCGCCTCCAGCCACGTCATGATCATGATTGCTGCTCGACGGCGGTGAGCCTGCGGCGCAGGAAGTCCTGTTCGGATTCGGTGCCCGCGAGCGCGATGGCCTCCCGGTAGGCCTGGGCGGCTTCGGCACCGCGGCCCAGGCGGTGCAGCAGGTCGGCACGGGCCGCTCGGTACGGGTGGTAGTCGCGGAGCTTGGGTTCGTCCACGAGCTCGTCCAGCAACGCCAGACCGGCGGCAGCTCCGTCGCGCATGGCGATGGCGGCCGCGCGGTTCAGGGCGATCACCGGCGACGGGGTCAGGCGCAGCAGCACCTCGTAGAGCGCGACGATCTGCGGCCAGTCGGTGCTCGCGAAGTCCGGAGCCTCGTCGTGCAACGCGTTGATCGCCGCCTGCACCCCGTACGGGCCGTGGCCACCGGTCAAGGCGGTCTCCGCCAACGCAGAGCCCTCGGTGATCATGTCGCTGTCCCAGAGCGCGCGGTCCTGGTCCTCCAGCAGCTCATCGCGTGCGTCCCGGCGGGCGTGGACCAGCAGCATCAACGCCAGCAGCCCCGCGACCTCCCGTTCGGACGGCAACAGGCCGCGCAGGATCCGGGCCAGCCGGATCGCCTCGCCGGCCAGGTCGACGCGCTGGGCCGCGTACCCCTCGGTGAAGATCGAGTACACGGCCTGCAGCACGCCGGGCAGGCGTTCCGGGAGCTCGTCGGCATCGGGCACGCGGAACGGGATCCGTGCCTCCCTGATCTTCTTCTTCGCCCGCACGATCCGTTGCTGCATCGTCGCGACCGGCACCAGGTACGCCCGCGCGACCTCGGGCGTGGTGAACCCGGCCAGGCAGCGCAGGATCAGCGCACCGCGGTCCTCCGCGGGCAACGCCGGGTGCGCGCACGTGAAGAACAGCTCCAGCCGCTCGTCCGGCAACGACCCGGTCACCGGCGCATCGGCCCGCGAGACCTCCACCTGCAGCAACGCCAGCCGTGCCGCGTAGACCTGGTCGCGGCGCAGGCGGTCGACGGCCTTGCGGCGCGCGGTCGTGAGCAACCACGCGCCGGGCCGATCGGGCACCCCGTCCACCGGCCAGTGCCGCAACGCCGCCTCGATCGCGTCGGAGGTGACCTCCTCGGCCAGGTCGAGGTCGCCGAAGCGCTTGACCAGGGTGGCGAGCAGCCTGCCGCGCTCCTCCCGGAACACCTGCTCGACGTTCATCGCGAACTCAGAAGTCGAATTCCGCGATCGGCCTCACGACGACCGCGCCGCCGTCACGCGATCCGGGACACTTCGCCGCCCATCCGAGTGCCGCGTCGAGATCCGGCACGTCGATGACCTCGTAGCCGCCCAGCACCTCGCGGGTCTCGGCGAACGGTCCGTCGGTGACGGTGCGCCTGCCGTCCTGTCCGACCTGGACGGTGGTCGCTGTGACCAGGTCGGCGAGCGAGTGCCCGGAGACGAGCACGCCCGCGTCCCTCATCTCCTTCTCGTAGGCGATCCAGTCCGCGACGGTGCAGCTCGCCTGCTGGTCAGAGGCCGCGTAGATCAACAGCATGTACTTCACGAATGCCCTCCTCGGTCGGTCTTACGGGATCACGACGAGCGGGCAGACGCCAGATCGACACAGCCTTCGAAGGTTTTTCCGGAGACCCCCGTTTTGGGTCGCGAGACACCCGTCCGGTAAGGTTCTCGACGGAGGATTCGCATAGCGGCCTAGTGCGCACGACTGGAAATCGTGTTGGGTTCACCCCCTCACGGGTTCAAATCCCGTATCCTCCGCCATCTCGAAGGGCGTCGACTTGCAACAGTCGGCGCCTTTCTGGCGTTATGAGGCCATGCTGCCCGAGGATCTGATGCTGCTCTTCCTCGACGAGGAGACGGCCGCGTCGACTTCGAGGCCGACGGCAAGAGGCTCGCGGTGGTGGATCCCTCGCCGCTGGCCACGATCATGATGATGATGGTTGTGTCCACGGTGGCCGCGACGTCGGTCAGTTCGAACTGACGTGTTGCCCGAGGACGTGCTGCTGCTGTTCATCGACCAGCGGACCGGGCACACGGTGGCCGAGCGCATCGTCGTGGAGAACGCTCTCGCGGGTGCGTTGCTGATCGAGCTCATGCACGCCGGACGACTCGCCTACAGCGGTCAGCTCCACGTCGCCGATGCCACCACGACGCGCCGTGCAGCGAATCGGCAGCGTGCTGTTCGGGCATCGGCCGCCGGACGCGCGCAGCGGTGCGCTGATCTCGTTGCTGCACGCGGTGAAGCGAGTGCACAAGGTTTTCGAGGGCGACCGGCACGAGCTTGCCGCTCGCGCGAAGGCCATCGCCGACGGGCACTCCCCCGCGGTGCAGGCCGTGCACGACGCCGTAGCCGAAGAGATGGTGCTGGCCACGACGAAAGATGGATTCCTGAGGTAGCAGCGACAACTACCGTTCTTTCATGCTGCCAGAAGACCTGATGCTGCTGCTCATCAACCAGCAGAACGGCCGTTTGCTGGCCGATTCGTCGTCGGTGGAGAACGCGCTCGCCGGTGCCGTGCTCATCGAGCTGGTGAACTCGGGGCGCGTCGCGTTCGAACCGAACGGCAAGAAGCTCCAGCTCGTCGATCCGACGCCGTTGAGGAGCCCGTTGCTGCAGGAGTCGTTGGCGAGGTTCGACAAGCCAATGAAGCCGCAACGGGCCGTGGAACGCCTGCGGAAGAACGTTCGCAACAACGTGATCGCGCAGTTGGAGGCCCACGGCGTCGTGCGGGTGGGACCGCGGAAGGTGCTCGGGATCTTCCCGGCCAAGAGCTACGTGATCACCGACGTGGCCAGGTCGAGCGAGCTGCGGCACGAGGTCGGCGAGGTCGTGCGCGGGTATCGCGGGCCGGACGCGCGCACCGGGTCGTTGGTCACGCTGCTGCACGCGGTCAAGGCGGTGCACAAGGTGTTCGACGGCGACAAGCGCGAGATGACCAAGCGCGCCAAGGAGATCGCCGCGGGCAACTGGGCCGGTGACGCCGTGCGCAAGGCGATCGAGGCGATTCAGGCCGGTGTGGGCGCCGCAACGGCCGCTGCCGCCGCCGCGTCATCTGGTGGATGACCCGGCGGCGGCAGCGAGAAGAGCAGTTACTTCTTGAGGCAGTCGAGGATGTCCTCGAGCGCGAACACGATCTTGTCGACGTTCGCGTCACCCGTGGACGGGCGGGCGCGGACGATCTGCGGGTCGTGGTCGCTCGCCTGGTCGGCGAACTCGGCGTTGATGTGCACCACGTCGTAGCTGAAGCGCGTGATGTTCTTGCTCATCACGAGGTGGTCCAGCGTCTGCGAGTTGCCCTCGAAGACGTAGCTGTACCGCTCGTTCACTGGCAGCGTCTCGATCAGCGCCTTGAGGTTGCCGTCCGCGGTCAGTGCCTTCACCGCGGGCGAGAACTGGTAGTCGTTCAGGTCGCCGGCGAGGACGATGTTGGCGCCCTTGTCGACCGCGCGGAGCTGCTCGGTGAACGCCTTCAGGGCGGCGGCCTGCTTGGCGCGCTGCACCTCCGACGAGCGCGAAGGCGGCTGGTTGCGGCCGTGGATGGCCTCGTCGCCACCCTTGGAGTTGAAGTGGTTCGCGACCACGAAGACGGTGCGCCCGCGGAACTTGAACTCACCGGCGAGCGGCTTGCGGCTGTTCGCCCACGCGTCGTTCAGCGGGTCGATCCGGCCCGGTGACACGGAAAGCGCCGCGCGGCCGTTCTTCTTCACGACCGAGACCGGGGTCTTGAAGTCGCCGCCAGGACGGTCCACGAAGGACACCCGCTGCGGGTTGAAGAAGAAGCCCACGCGGATGTTGCCGCCGGGTTCGCCGCCGTCCTTCAGGTTCTCCGGGTCGATCTCGCGCCACTGGTAGCGCGGGCCACCCTTGGCGACGATCGTGTCGGAGAACTTCTGCAGCGTCTGGTCCGCCGCGACGGTGCCGTCGTTCACCGCGCCGTTGTTGTCCTGGATCTCCTCCAGCACAACGACATCCGGGCTGCGGAGGTTCGTCGTCACGCCGTCGGCGAGCCGGTCGAACTTCTCCTGCGGGTCGGACGGGTCGAGGTTCTCGACGTTGTAGGTCGCGACCGACAGCTCGGATTCCTTCTGCTGCGCGGTGATCTCGCGCTGCAGGTTGCCGGAGACGTGCTGGCCGAGCGACAGAGCAGCCAGCGTGTAGCCGCCGAAGTTCGTGTACTCGATGGCGCCGACAGTCGCTCCGGAGAACACGTCACCGACGTTGGACACGGGCAGCGCACCAGCGGTCTTGATCTTCAGGCGACCGCTGTTGGCCTGGTCGTAGCCGGTGTAGGTGGTGCCACCGCGCAGGTTCTTGTTCTGGTCGGGGTTCGTGGTGACCCAGACCTCGCCGAACGTGTTGCTCGGGCCGACCACGCGGGCGTCGTCGACCTGGACCAGCGTGCCCTCGAGCGACTCGAAGTAGTCGAGGCCGTACTTGTCCGGCTCGAGCGGGAGCTGCTCGATGCTGCCGCCCGGCGCGGGCAGGTAGCCGGCCGGGATGTTCTTCACGACGACCGGTGCCGGGACGGGGTTGCCCTTCGACACCGTGATCGTGGTGGGCTGGGCGATCTCGGTGAGGGTCTGGTTGGAGCCCGTCTCACCACCCGGCCGGTACTCCGCGACCGTGCCGCTGACCAGCACGTTGTCGCCGACGGCCACGGTCGGCGCGGTGCCTGCCGTGTAGACGAAGATGCCCTCGCTGGTGCGCGGGTCGGCGTCGGGGCCGACCGTGTCCTGGATCCAGAAGCCGCGGTCACCCGTGGCACGCGTGCCGGTGACGACGCCGGGGACGTTGGTGACCTTCTGGCCGAACAGCGGCGAGTAGCGCGTGACGCCCTGGATGTCGTGGATGCGCTTGTCGCCTGGCGTGGGGTCCGGGTCGGGATCCGGGTTGCCGCCGCCCGGGGTCTCGCCCTTGGAGTTGGTCGGGCTGGGGTCGCCGACCTTGAAGTCGGCGGAGTTGTCGTCCGTGTCGCCGAGCTCGATGTTGCGGAACGCCGAGGTGGTGTTGCTCAGGGCGTTGGTCGCGGTGCCTTCGCGGACGACCGCGGTGCCGTAGCCGACGAGGTCCTTCACGCGCGCGTCGGCTGCGCAGTCGGCGGCCGTCTTGCAGGTGAGCGCCGCGGTGCCGTTGACCAGCGCGATGGTGCCGCCGGTGGCGCTCATGGCGATCGTGCCGGTGGCGTCCGGGGCGGGCAGGTTGACCGTGCCGCCGCTGCCCTTGGCCTCGGCGACGAGGAACGTCTTGCCGGGCGCGATCGAACCGGTCAGCGGGGTCACGCCCCACTGCGTGGTCGCGCCGGGGGTGGCCGAGATGTACTGGACGCTGTAGCCGTCCAGGCTGATCGCGGCCGCGCCCTTGTTGGCGAGCTCGACGAAGTCCTGGTTGAGGGTGGCGCCGGAGTTGCCGCCGCCTCCGTAGACCTCGGAGATCAGCGCGTCGGGGCTGGGTGCGGCAACAGCGGGCACGGCGGCGAACATGATCGCCGCCACCGCTGTCCCGACGCCGGGCAGGGTGGGTCTCAAAACTTCCTCCAGGGGATGCGGCGGACCGACGCATCTTTCCTCGATCGAGTGATGTTTGGTAGCGGTTGTTACTAACGGTTAACCGGTTGGCCCATCAATGATCACTCGAACAAGTGTTCGATCATGGTGTATGCTCGCTTTCGGAACGCTGACCGGTGGGCCCCTCCCAGGCGCCGGTCGGCGTCCCTACTTTTAGAGCATGGTCATGTTGAGCTACGAGCGCCATTGCGCCGAGATCGTCAACCAGGCTTCTCTCTTAGCTTCTTCCTTGGACGGCTCTGACCTGGGCGTTCAGGTGCCGTCCTGCCCCGACTGGACGGTGAACCAGCTGGTTCGCCACGTCGGCTTCGCGGTGCGGTGGGCAGACGAGATGATCCGCTCCCGTTCCCCGGAGATCCCGTTCGACCGCAACAACGCGATGAACGTGTCGTCGTACGCCGGCGAGAAGGCCGCCACGTTGGGGCCGTGGCTGGTGGAGGGCGCCGCCTCGCTTTCCGCTGCGCTCGAGGCCGTCTCCCCGGACGAGATGATCGCCGTGCTCGCCGGTCATCCCGGGCCACGGGTGTGGTCGCGACGGATGACGCACGAGCTCGTGATGCACCGCTGGGATGCCGAGAACGCCCTGGGTGTGCCGTTCGAGCTGGATCCCGAGGTCGCGTCCGACACGTTGATCGAGTGGACCGCGATGGCACTGCCGTACGCGTTCCAGAGGTGGCCCGAGCAGACCCAGCCGCTCGTGGGCCCTGGCCACACCGTGCACCTGCATGCGACCGACGCCGACGTGGAGCTGGTGATCGATCTCACCGCCGAGAAGCCGGTGGTGCGGGAGGGACACGAGAAGGCCGCCGTGGCGTTGCGCGGGCCGGTCGTCGAACTGGTGCTGGCGGTCTACCGGCGGCGGCCGGTGGAGGGCCTCGAAGTGTTCGGCGATCGGGAGCTGCTCGCCGAACTCCTTGAGCGCGTACGTTTTTGACCATGGGGATGCTGACTCACGCGCAGCGGCTCGACACGGGCGTCGCGCAGACCGAGCTGCTCGTTGCCGAACTCGTCGGCGCCGACCTGTCGATCCCGGTGCCCGCGACACCGGACTGGACGTTGAACCAGCTCCTGCGCCACCTCGGGTACGCGCACCGGTGGATCGAGCAGCTGGTGCGGGAGCGGATCCCGGACGCCGACCGCTCGCTCAGCAAGGCGCACTCGGTCGACTCGTACGCCGGAGAAACTGCCGCCGAGCTGGGCCCGTGGCTGACCGAGGGTGCGACGCTGCTGGCTTCCGCGATGCGCGAGGTGCCGGAGGACGAGCCGATCGCGGTGCTGTTCCCCGACCAGCCGGGGCCGCGGTTCTGGGCGCGACGGATGGCGCACGAGACGTGGGTGCACCGCCACGACGCGTTCGAGGCGCTGGGCGTGCCGTTCGAAGTCGATCCGGTGGTCGCCGCCGACGGGTTGTACGAGTGGATGAAGGTGGGGCTGCAGATCGTCCACCTGCGCCGGCCCGAGTTCGCCGAACTGCTCGGGACGGGCACGCTGGCGTTCGAGGCGACCGATGTCGACGCCCGGTGGCTGGTGGATCTGACCGGGACCAAGCCCGTGGCGCTTCAGGGCGAGGGGACGGGTGCGGTGACCGTGCGCGGACCGGCCGCGGAACTGGTGCTGGCGCTCTATCGACGACGAGGGCCGGACGGGCTCGACGTGTCCGGAGATTCCGCGCTGCTGAAGGAGTTCCTGGCTCGCGCGCGGTTCTGAAGAAGCAGGAAAGGCCCCGGGAGAGATCCGGGGCCTTTCACCACTCAGCCGTAGCAGGGCCTGCCGAAGGCGTAAGCCGGGATCCACACTCCCCTGTGGTTGCGGTCGCCCCACGCGTCACCCTGGTAGTACGCCTGGCCGTACTTGTCCCAGCCGTAGTTGTACGTGTCGACGTTCTGGCCTCGCCAGTACTCGCCGCCGTAGGCGCCATCCGGGCTGTACTGCCAAAGCACGCTGTTCACGTGCTCGATCGTGCACGTGGTCACGCCCTCGGCCGCCTGCGTGCGAACGATCTCCGGCGCGGCGCCCGCCGACGCCGTCACCGAGACGCCAGCGGCCACCGTCAACACCGCGACGGCGCATGCCCTGCGAACAGCGCTGAACTTCATTCCCATCCCCCTCTTGGTCATGACACCCTGCCCGTTCATCCGAAGCAGGGCTTGCCGAACGCGTAGGCCGGGATCCAGATTCCCTGCTGCCGGGCGCCCCACGGATCACCCTGGTAGTACGCCAACCCGTTGCTGTCCCAGCCGTAGTTGTAGGTGTCCACGGTCTGCCCGCGGTCGTAGAAACCCTCGCTCTTGCCGTTCGGGTCCCACTTCCACCACACGCGGAACACGCGCTCGATCGTGCAGGTGGTCACGCCCTCGGCTGCCTGCGTGCGAACGATCTGCGGCCCGTCACCGGCTGGTGCCGCACTGGCCGGCACTGACAGCACCGAAGCTGCCGCAGCGATGGTCATCGTCACGGCAGCGCATACCTTGGAGAACTTCATCTCCACCCCCATCTGTGTCACAGACGACGGTGGCAGCGGCACGTTGCAGAAACGTTGAAGCCGAGATCAGGCCTGCCCAGGGAAACAGAACGGGGCCCGACCTGTGTCAGGTCGGGCCCCGTTCGAGCGGTGGCGGTGGGATTTGAACCCACGGAGGCGTTAACCTCACACGCTTTCGAGGCGTGCTCCTTCGGCCGCTCGGACACGCCACCGCTAAGAACAATACAGGGGTCGATCCACCGGGTTAACGCTGGGTCCGGAAGAACTGTTCGAGCAGGTCAGCACACTCGGACTCCAGCACACCGCCCTGAACCTCCGGCCGATGGTTGAGCCGGCGGTCGCGCACGACGTCCCACAGCGACCCCACAGCCCCGGTTTTGGGCTCCCAGGCACCGAAAACGAGACGAGAAACACGCGCCAGCACCAAGGCGCCCGCACACATCGTGCAGGGTTCGAGAGTCACGGCCAGGGTGCAGCCGTCGAGCCGCCAGCCGTCGCCGAAACGAGAGGCTGCCTGACGCAGAGCCAAGATCTCGGCGTGCGCGGTCGGGTCGCCGAGAGCCTCACGGGCGTTGCAGGCCGAGGCGAGCACGGAACCGTCCGGCGCGAAGACGACCGCGCCGATCGGGACGTCCGCGCCCGACAACGAAGCCGCGACGAGAGCGGCCCTGATCATGGCTTCTGGGGAGATCACGCCTGGATCGTGTCGAGCAGCTTCGTGAACTCGTCGATGAAGCCGATGCGCTGGGCGATCATCTGGAGCTGCTCGTCCGGGTAGAGGTCGACCTCGTCGACGATGATCTGCAGCTCGTGCGACGGCATGCCGAGGTCGGCCAGCACGCCCAGGTCGCCCTCCGGCCAGAGTTCGGTGTCTTCCTCGTCCGGCGGTTCGACGCGCAGGAGATCGAGAACGTCGGCCGCGATGTCGTAGTCGAGGGCGGCGGCCGCGTCGGAGAGCAGCAACGCCACACCGCCGGGCACGGGGCGCAGGATGATGAAGAACTCGTCGTCGACGGCCAGTAGACCGAACGCGGCGCCGGTCGACCGCAGTTGGCGCAGCTGTGTGATCGCCGCGTCCAGCTCCGACAACGCGGAGCTGTCCATCCTGCTGCACCGCCAGCGGCCGTCCTCCCGGACGACCGCGACCGCGAAGCCGTTGACCGGCTCCTGCTGTGTCATGTGCACACCGTAGGGCCCAGACGACCTTCCCGGTAGCTGAGGTGGTGGCACCATCGATAGATGAGCACAACTACGCCGGACCCGCGTCTCGCCGGACTGCTCGAAGGGGCGCGCTCGCTGCAGCCCCGCACCGTGGCGCTGCGCAGGCAGATCCACCGCCACCCTGAGCAGGGACTTCAGCTCCCCAAGACCCAAGCGGCGATCCTGCACGCGTTGGAGGGGCTGCCGCTCAAGGTCACGAAGGGCGAGTCGACGACTTCGGTCGTGGCGGTGCTCGAGGGCGAACGGCCGGGGCCGACGGTGTTGTTGCGCGGTGACATGGACGGGCTGCCGCTCCAGGAGGACACCGGGCTGCCGTACGCGTCCGAAGTGGACGGCAACATGCACGCCTGCGGGCACGACACGCACGTGGCGATGCTGGCGTCGAGCGCCCGGCTGCTCGCTGATCGGCGCGACGCGCTCAGGGGCAACGTGCTCTTCATGTTCCAGCCGGGCGAGGAGGGCTACCACGGCGCCCGGTACATGATCGAGGAAGGCCTGCTCGACGACGGCGTGGAGAAGGCGTTCGCGCTGCACATCACGTCGAGCATGAAGTCCGGCGTGGTGACGTGCCGGCCGGGCGCGATCATGGCCTCCGCGGACACGTTCCACGTCCACGTGAAGGGCCGCGGCGGGCACGGCGCGATGCCGCACAACGCGCTCGACCCGGTGCCGGCGGCCGCGGCGATGGTCGGAGCGCTGCAGACGATGGTCGGGCGCAGGGTCAGCGTGCACGAACCGGCCGTGGTGACGGTCGCGCAGATCAACGCCGGTACGACGACGAACATCATCCCGGAGACCGCCACGCTCGACGGGACGATCCGGACGTTGTCGGAGACCACGCGCAAGCTCGTGCACAAGGAGCTCAAGCAGGTCATCAAGCACACCGCCGCCGCCTACGGGTGCCACGCCGAGGTCAGCATCGTGCCCGGCTACCCGGTGACGGTGAACGACGACGTGGTCGGCCAGCACGTCGTCGACCTCGCCGCGCAGGCGATGGGACCGACGTGGAGCGAGCCCATGCTCGACCCGTTGATGGGCGCCGAGGACTTCTCCTACGTGCTGCAACGGGTGCCGGGCGCGCTCGCGTTCCTCGGTGCCTGCCCGCGCGGCATCGACCTGGACGACGCCCCGCCGAACCACTCGAACCGGGTGCTGTTCGACGAGGCCGCGATGGAGCACGGGGTGGCGACGTACGCGGCGTTCGCGCTGGACGCCCTCCGGTAGTTCCGAACACGCGTCGCACGGAATGATGGACGCCGTGCGAGACGTGTGCGTGATCGGACTGGGACTGATCGGCGGCTCCGTGCTGCGAGCCGCGAAGGCTGCCGGGCGCACGGTGTGGGGCGCCACGGCGAGCAAAGAGGACGCGGACAAGGCGCGGGCTGAGGGCTTCGACATCACCTCCGTCGACGAAGCCCTCGGCCGCGACCCCGAGGCGCTCGTCGTGCTCGCCGTGCCGTTGCCGGCGCTGCCCGACCTCCTGCGCAAGATCCCCGCAGGCACCCGGCTCACGGACGTGACCAGCGTGAAGGGGCCTGTCCACGACGCCGTGCACCGGTACGCCAAAGAGGTCAGGTTCGTCGGCGGCCACCCCATGGCCGGCACGAGCCAGAGCGGCTGGGACGCGGGATCGGCCACCCTCTTCCAGAACGCGGCCTGGGTCGTCACGCCGGAAGAGGCCGACGACCACCTCAACGACGTCATGGAGCTCGCCCTCGACCTCGGCGCCCACGTCGTCCCGACCACGCCGGAGGAGCACGACGAGGCGGTCGCGCGGATCAGCCACCTCCCGCACGTCATGGCCGCGATCCTGGCCGCGACCGGAGCCGACGGCGGACCACTCGCGATGGCGCTCGCGGCGGGCAGCTTCGGCGACGGCACGCGGGTCGCGGGCAGCAGGCCGGAACTCGTCCGCGCCATGTGTGAAGGCAACCGGGACGCGCTCCTGATGGCCGTCGACGACGCCCTCGGCAGACTCGGCGCGGCACGAGGATCGCTCGCCTCCACCGGCGGCCTCGCCAAGACTATCGAAGCGGGCCACGAAGGCCGGAACACGCTGGTCAACCAGCCTCAGCGCACCAAGATCACCATCGATCTGACCAAGCCGGGAGCCCTCGCGGCGTTGCGGAACCTTGGATCACGTGGCGGGCGCGTGGTTGGGCTGAACGGCAGCACCGCCACAGCGGAAACGTCGTAGGGTCGCCGGGTGGATCGACGGACGCTCGCCGGTGGGCTCGGTGGACTCGCGCTCGTCATCGCGGCGGTCGTAGCGCTCAGAACCGGTGACGGGCCGGACACGCTTAAGCGCGAGATCGACGACGTCGTCCAGGTCGTGGAGCAGCAGGAACCCGGCAAACCGTCGAACGCGCGGGCCCAGGCGCTCGACGCGGACTCGCTGCAGATCGCGTGGAACGGCTCGGCGTCCGCCTACGAGGTGCGCTGGAACGGCAACCAGCAGCTCGTGCCCGGCCCCGAGGTCGAGATTCCCGGGCTGAACCCGGACGCCCAGGTCGAGGTCGAGATTCGGGCGGTCAGCGCGACCGGCCGGCGGTCAGAGCCGCTCAAGATCGCCGCCACGCCCAAGGACCTCTACGACGACAAGTGGGACGACCAGCTCGTCGGCCAGATCGACAAGTTCGACGGCCCGGAGGCGCTCGACCCGCGGAAGTGGCGCGTCGAGGCCGAACAGGAGTGCCTGGGGCTGCGGCCGTTCGGTCCGAGCAAGCGCATAGACGTCGACTGCCCGATGGCCGCGTTCCAGTCGAACACGCCGATCAGGTTCGGCGTTGCGGCGAGTGACGGCGCGATCGGCCGGGCGATCATCAGCGTCGCCGGAGCCGTCGAGTCGAGCCACGTGCGGCTGACGCTGCTGCCGGACCCGTGGCAGTACCTCAAGGAGAACGACGTCCAGGCGCGCGGCGCGGTCAGCCTGGACATCACGACCCAGGGCACGCGGATCGTCGCCGACCCGGAACTCCCCCGCACCGGCAAGCAGGTCCAGCTCGGCGACGCACCGCTGACCGGGCTCGTGGCGGGCGTGCGGCACCGCTGGGAGATGCGGGTGCTGCCGGACGCGGTGCTGGCGTTGCGCGACGGCGTGGTCGTCGCCTACGAGCCGGTGGCGCTCAAGGAACCGCTGGTGCACCCCAGGGTCCGGATCGACGGTGGCGGCTTCCTGGACGCGTTCGGCGTCGGCGGCGTGCCCGAACGGGTCGTGCCCACCGAGGTCATCCCGATCCTGCCGGACACCGAGGTGCCCGCGGACGTGGTGGCCGCCAAGATCGTCACGCCCGAGGCCGGCAACCAGGTCAGGGTCGCCGACGTCCCGATCGAGTCCGGCAAGATCGTCGCTGCCCCACCGGCCCAGCTCGTCGTGATCCGCAAGCCGGAGAGCCGCCCCGGCACGTTGCCGAAGCTCTCCGACCGGCCAGGTGGCATCAAGACCGGCGGCCCCCGGCTGCACGTCATGCACGAGGACGGCACCAAGCCGCCGCAGCCCCTCCCGCACACCGGCCGCATCCTCGTCACGGCGGAGGTGAACGCCATCGGCCACCGCGGGATCGAGCTCGAACTCGACGGCAGGCGGATCGTTTCGCTGCCCACCGACGAGCAGGGTCCAGGCGTGCCCGGGAGGCACGAATTCTGGCTCGACGCGAAGAACCTGGCCTCCGGGTCGCACGCTCGGCTCAAGCTCAGCGTCCTTCCGGCGGACCATGGCGAACCCGTTACCACCGAAACCGTGTTCGAGCTGGGGTGAACGCCTTAGCGTGACTCGCATGAAGCGGGTCGCCTTCGTCGTCGCAGGCCTCGCGTTGGTGGTGGGCGTGATCGTCCTGCGCGACACCGACGGGGGTAACTCGACGTTGCCCACGGCTCCCCCGCCACCGACGAAGCTCAAGCCGTACGTGTCGGACCAGGTGCTGGTGCCGAGCCCGCAGGGGCGTCCGGCGACACCGGCGAACGTCGTGGCGCGCGGCGGTCACCACAAGATCCAGCTCAACTGGTCCGGCGAGGCTCCCGCCTACGAGGTGAAGTGGGGCTCGAAGACCAAGCTCGTGACGCGGCCCGGCACCCAGCTCAACGGTCTGGAGAACGAGCGCGAGCAGGAGATCGAGATCCGCGCGGTCGACTCGTTCGGCCAGCGCTCACAGCCGGCTCGCACCAAGGCCACACCGCGTGCCGACAACGCCCCGTACACGTTCGTCGACCGCTTCGACAGCCCGGACGAGCCCGATCTCCAACGCTGGCGCCTCGCCAAGCGCACCGACTGCGCCCGCGCGACCTCGGGCGACGAGGAAGACCACGACCGGTTGGTCATCAGCAGCAGCTGCGGCACGCGCGCGGTGACGTTGCGGTCCCGCACGCCATTCGTGCGCAGCGACGACGAATCGCGCTTCGTGATCGAGACCGACGCGCCGAGCACCGGCGGCAAACTGCTGCTGGACCTGGTGCCCGGCCCGGTCAGCGTCCAGGGCGACCCGGTCCTGCCTGGTGCGATCCGCGCGACCATCTCCACCGATGTAGTCGGCAACTCGATCGTCGAGCTCGTCCCGAACGGCACGGCGGCCAAGCCGATCCCGGCCGCGGTGCCGGGGATGACCGTGCGCTGGGAGATCGTGCTGACCAAGACCGGCACCCAGATCACCCGTGACGGCGAGGTCGTCGCGACGTCGCCGTTCGTCCCTGAGTGGCACGAGGCGACGGCGTTGATCGGCTTCGCGGCACTCGCGGGCGACCGGATCCGCGCGGGCGTCGACCTCATCGGCTACCGGACCGCCCGCTCCGACGCGCCGCCCAACGTGCCGACGCCGCAGGTCCGCATCGACGGGCCCGTGAGCAGCACTCACCCGATCCCGGACGTCACCTCTGGCCAGCTGCGGATCGCCCTGATCCCGTCGCGGGAGAGCGAGCCCGTGACCGCCGTGAGGATCAACGGTGTGGAGGTGCCGTTGCGTCCTGCCGTGCCCGGCACGCCGTGGAAGCCCGGCGCGGAGTACCCGGCCGTCGCCGACCTGCCCAAAGAGGCCTTCACGGACAACCTCAACGTCCAGCTGGTGACGCAGGAGCGCATCCAGGTCACGCACACCGACGTCGAGCTGACCGGCCCCAAGAGCCCACCGCAACGCCAGGCCGGTACGCCGTTGGTCGACGCACATCCGGTACTCGCTGATCCCGTGCCCGAGATGCTCGACGCCGGTGGCCAGCCGATCGAGAACGGTGCCGCGTTCAACCGGGGCCGGGTGGTGCTGGAGGTGCGCGTGAACGCCCTCGACTCGGCTGTCGCGGGCCTCGCCGGGTTCGAGATCCGGCTCGACGGCAACCACATCGCGACCGTGCCGACCACCGTCGACGGACCGGCCGCCGCGGGCCGGTGGCGGATTTCACTGAACACGTCGTCGTTGACCGCCGGTCCGCACGCCGTCGAGGTCAGGGCGTTCAGCACCGATTCAGACGTGCATCCCGAAACGGGTTACGTCCCGTTCCTGCTGAAGCCCTGATTGGTTCACTATGGGCGTATGGCCCGCGCACTGATCCTCGACGCAGCCCGCACGCCGTTCGGCAGGTACCGGGGAGGTCTCTCCGGCATCCGGGTGGACGACCTCGCGGCGCTGCCCATCGTCGACCTGCTGCGTCGCTATCCGTCACTGGACCTGGCGCGCATCGACGACGTGCTGCTCGGCGACGCGAACGGCGCCGGTGAGGACAACCGCAACGTCGCCCGCATGGCCGCGCTGCTCGCCGGGCTGCCGGTCTCCGTGCCGGGCGTGACGCTGAACCGGCTGTGCGCGTCCGGTGGCGAGGCCGTGGTGCAGGCTGCTCGGGCGCTGGCCGCCGGGGATGCGGATCTGCTCGTGGCCGGTGGCGTGGAGGGGATGTCGCGGGCGCCGTTCGTGACGGCACGGCCGGACAAGGCCTTCCCGGACCGCTTGGAGACCGTGTCGACGGCGCTGGGCTGGCGGCTGGTGAACCCGCGAATGCCCAAGCACTACACGGTTCCGCTGGGGTTGGCCGCTGAGAACGTGGCTCACGAGCTCGGCATCACGCGCGCCGAGATGGACAACTTCGCGTTGCGCTCACACCGGCGTGCTGCAGCTGCGTGGGATGCCGGTGTGCACGAGGGTTTCGCGTTCTCCGTGCAGCTGCCGGACGGGACCGCGGTGCGGCGCGACGAGAACGTCCGCGCGGACACGAGCATCGAGAAGCTCGGGAAGCTGAAGCCCGCGTTCTCCGAGAACGGATCGGTGACCGCCGGCAACGCTTCTCCGTTGAACGACGGCGCAATGGCCGCGTTGATGGGCACGGAGGCGATGGCTTCCGAACTCGGTGTGGAGCCTCTGGGCGAGGTGCTCGGTTCCGCGACGACCGGCGAGGAGCCGCACCGGTTCACGATCGCGCCGGTGTCGGCGATCCGGAAGTTGTTGAAGCGCCTGCATCTTGAAGCCACGCAGATCGACCTGTGGGAGATCAACGAGGCGTTCGCCGCCATGGCGTTGTCGGTGCTGCACCACCTTCCGGAGATCGACCGCGAGAAGGTCAACGTCCACGGCGGCGCCATCGCCTACGGGCATCCGTTGGGTGCGTCGATGCCGCGCGTGATCGTTGACGTCGCACGGCACCTGCGCGCACGTGGTGGTGGCGTCGGCATTGCGGCTGCCTGCGTCGGCGTCGGCCAGGGGGTGGCCGTGGCGGTGCGCGTCTAGTGTCCTGAGTCGTTAGTTCTT
>NZ_JYJG01000118.1 GCF_000955955.1 Lentzea aerocolonigenes | reverse complement strand
GTGCTTGTAGACCGCTCCGACCTCGAACTCCTCGTAGTACCGACCGAACTGCACCGCGCCTCCAACTACGTGTGATCGAGATCTGTCCCAGGTGGGGAGACAGTCTTCACACGGAGGGAGTACCCTCGGCAACCGGTGTGTGAGGATTTCCACCACCAGTGACTTCGCCCCGAGGAGGTGAGGACCCCTAAATGAGCAAGGACCCCCACCCTGCCAGTACCAAGCGCGTCCTCACCGAGGTGGCCTGCTAGATCGTTCTAGTTCGCTGAGCTTTCCCCCGGTAGGGACGCCCGTCGTGCTTTTCGTGCACTTGAACGACGTGTGGCCCTGGAGGAACTCACCATGCCCAGCTTGCCCTCGATCCGCGGACGCGGCGCCCAGCAGCGCCCCGCGCCGCACATCTCCGTGCCGTTGTCGCACTACGTGGTCGACTGCGCGGTCTACATCGACGGCAAGCGCTTGCCAGGCCGCTGGACGCACATCGACGCCGTCAAGGAAGTGCGCAAGCGCAAGGACGGTTTCGTCTGGATCGGCCTGCACGAGCCCGACGCCGAGCAGATCGAGGGCATCGCGGAGACGTTCGGCCTGCACGAGCTCGCCGTTGAAGACGCGGTGCACGCGCACCAGCGCCCGAAGCTCGAGCGGTACGACAACACGCTGTTCATGGTCTTCAAGACCGTCCGCTACGTGACGAACGAGTCCCCCGACACCGCCAACGAGATCGTCGAGTCCGGCGAGATCATGGTGTTCCTGGGCAAGGACTTCGTCATCACGGTGCGGCACGGCAACCACTCCGGCCTGTCCAAGCTGCGCCACGAGATGGAGGACGACCCGGAGCGCCTGGAGATCGGTCCTTCCGCGGTGCTGCACGCGATTTCCGACCACGTCGTCGACAACTACCTCGAGGTGACCGACCACATCGAGGACGACATCGACCGCATGGAGGAGCGGGTCTTCGCGCCGCGCACCGAGGTGAGCGCGGAGCAGATCTACATGTTCAAGCGCGAGGTCGTGGAACTGCGCCGCGCGGTCATGCCGCTCGCGAACCCGTTGCGCCGCTTGGCAGAGGGCTACACGCCGCTCATCCCCGAGCAGGTGCGGGCGTTCTTCCGCGACGTCGACGACCACCTCACCGAGGTCTCCGAGCGCGTCACGGCGTTCGACGAGCTGCTGACCACGCTGGTCGACGCGGTGCTCGCGAAGATCACGCTGCAGCAGAACACCGACATGCGCAAGATCACCGCCTGGGTCGCGATCATCTCCGTGCCGACCATGGTCGTCGGCGTGTACGGCATGAACTTCGACTACATGCCCGAACTGAAGTGGAAGTTCGGCTACCCCTTGGTGATGTCGCTCGTCCTCATCGCCTGCCTGACGCTCTACCGAATATTGCGCCGAAATCGCTGGCTGTAACTCCCGATTTCGCTCGCTTTGTTCGTGGTAGAAGGGCTCTGTCATGACCAGATTGCTGACCAACGTCCGGTTCTGGATCCTCGCGTTCCTGCTCTGCTGGATCACCACCGTGTTCGTGCTGATCTCGGGGACGCCCTGACGTGTACGAGCGGCTGACGAACCTCAGGTTCTGGCTGCTGGTGTTCCCGGCCGGCTGGCTGGCGATGGTGTTCGTGTGCATCGCGGCGTGGCCGGATCCGGGCGCGCCGACCCCGGACGAGCTGGCTGTCGACGTCACGAACGCCTTGCGGGCACACGACTTCCACAAGCTGCAGCCGTTGCTCGCGGTCGGCGGCGAGGACGTGGCGCGCTCGACCGTCGGGCAGTTCACCGCGGCGGACGTGGACCGCGGGCTCTACCGCGACGGCGCTGTCGTCGTGGAGTTCACCCGCGCCGGTTCGCACGGCGATTTCCGGTTGCCCGTCGAGGAACACGACGGGCGCTTCGTGGTGAACCCGGTCGTCATTCCCAAGGGGTGACGTTCCAGGTGAACGGCGCGCCGTGGCCGCTGCCGTACCCGAGGTTGAACGAGAGCCCGGCCGGCCAGAGCTTGAGCAGCAGCTCGAACCGGTAGCCCTCCTCAGCGTCGTCCGACCTTCGCGACTCGAACACCAGCAGCGCCAACGGTGTCGTGGGCGTCGCCTTCGCGGCGGCGTCGGCCAGCACGGCCCGTCCCATCGCCCGGTCGGCGGGCGAGACGTACTGCCACACCACGGAATGCCACACGACGGTGAGCACATCGCGTTCGGAGCGGGCGAGCTGTTTGGCAAGCCATTCCGGGCCTGCTGAGCAGTCCACCTTCACCGGGTCCGTTGCGGCGAGGTCCAGCGCGTCTCTCAGGCGGTTCAACCGGTCGACCTGGTCCGCCCAGACGAACGAGGTGAGGTGCAGCCGTCCGTCCTCTGTGGACACGTCGACCGGGGTGAGGTCGCAGCCCGCTCTGCCGACGACGCGCAGCCGGTGGCTCAGGTCGGCGGGAGGCCTGCCGGTCCACTGCGGGTCGAAGACGAGAACACTGCCCGGGTCGCCGAGCACGGTGCCGTCGTCGAGCCGGTAGCCGACGTGGTGCGGACGCAGGTTGAGCCCGCCGCTCGCGCCGACCTCCAGCAGCCGGACGCAGAACGGGACTGTGCGGCCGGCGGCCTTCGCGGCTTCCTGAGCGGCGACCATCAGGCCGCCGTAGAGGGGTGCGCTGCGGGCAGGCTCGTTGGTCTGCACGGTCGTGGCGCTGATCCGCTGCCTGAGCAGGTCCGCGTGCTCGTTGAGAACGGGCAGCGCGTCTTCCCACAACGTCTCGAGGTCGGGCTGGCCTCCGACGGACGGGTAGTGCTTCGCGAGCCCTGGCGCACGGCCTTCGAGCACGAGCCGGTGCACGGCGCCCGCGAACCGCAGACCGGGCATGGTGCCGTCCCGGTCGCGCTGGGAGCCCGCCATGATCTTGGTGGTGACGCCGCCTCTTCTCAGGTCTTCGGCCGCGTCCTCGATGAGTCGTCTGGTCAGCGGACTGCGGTCGCGGGGCGCCCCCGCGTCCGCGGCGAACAGCTCGGCAAGCACCCCGTTGACGCTAGTGGGCGCACTGTCCCGCGTCATCTGGGGAAAGCTTGATTACGCTGGCTTTCATGCCTCGGGTCCTGGCAGTCGCGGACGAAGTGGTCGAACAGTTGTGGACTGATCAGGTGCATGCGCATGCGGGCGTGGACCTGATCGTGGCGGCGGGCGACCTGCCGTTCGACTACCTGGAGCACCTGGCCAACGCGCTGGACAAGCCACTCGTGTTCGTCCCGGGCAACCACGACGCCGATCTGTCCGGCTATTCGAACGTGCGCGGCCTGTGGACCAAGTCGGGCATCCCGGTCCGCTGGCCAGGTCCAACCGGTGCGGTGAACGCGGACGAACGCGTGATCGACGTCGCCGGCCTGCGCATCGCCGGTCTCGGTGGTTCGATCCGCTACAACAAGGGCCCGAACCAGTGGACGGAACGGCAGCAGGCTCGCCGCGCCCGCCGGGTGTCCCGGCTGGCGGGTTGGCGCAGGCTGCGGGACGGACGTGGCGTGGACGTGCTGCTGACCCACTCGCCCCCTCTCGGCTGCGGCGACGAACCGGACGCGCCGCACCGGGGGTTCTCGTGTTTGTCGTCGCTGGTCTCGCGGTTGCAGCCTTCGTTGCTGCTGCACGGCCACATCCATCCGCACGGTGTTCCTCGGCCGGACCGCGTGCTGGGCTCCACGCGCGTGGTGAACGTGGTTCCTTGGAAGGTGCTGGACATCTCGGGGGTTCGCGATGAGACGTGACACCGGCTTTCCCGTTGCCGACGCGGAGAACGATTTTTTGAGGGCGCGGCGCCGCCAGGTGATGTCGCGGCTGGCGGCCTGGCTGCGCCGCGAGCCGGACGACGTGAACATCATGCTGCCGTTCCACGAGGTCGTGGACGCCCTGGGCATGGTGTCCGAGAAGCGCCTGGGCCTGCAGTCCATCCGGCTGGACTCGATCGTGGGCAGCGTCGATCGCACCCGCGACTTCGACCGCCGCTTCCGCCCGACTTCCGGCCGCGTCCGCGAGCGCTGGCAACGCCTGGCCCTGGCTGCCCGTCGCGGCGAGAGCGTGCCGCCGATCGAGGTGTACCGGATCGGTGAGCTGCACTTCATCGTCGACGGCCACCACCGGGTGTCCGTGGCGCACGCTCTGGGCCTGTCGGTGATCGACGCGTACGTGACACAGGTGATCACCCGGATCAACTCCTCCGGCATCCGGTACCGCGGCGACCTGATCGTGAAGGACTACCGGCGCCTGTTCCTCGAGCGCGTGCCGCTGAACGGCGAGGCCCGCGCGGCCGTCGTCCTGTCCGACCCCTGGGACTACGCCGAACTGGGCGAGCACATCGAGGCCTGGGGCTTCCGGCTCTCGCAGGACTCGTGCACGTTCCTCGACCGGTCGGAGGTCGCGCGCAGGTGGTACTCGGACGAGTACAAGCCGGTCGTGGCGATGCTGCGGCAGGCTGACATGATCGGCGACCGCACCGAGACCGAGGCCTACATGTGGGTGGCGGCGGAGCGCTACCGGCTGATCCGCACGCACCGCTGGGACGCCGAGGTGATCAACGCCGTGCGCGAGGAAACCCAGTCGCACGCCCGAGGCCATCGCGGTTAGCGTGCGCCGGTGCCCGATCTTGTGACAGACCGCCTGATCCTGCGTCCGTGGGACGCACTCGACGTCAAGGCCGTGGTGGAGGCCTCGCGCCAGCCCTCGTGGGCCGACGACTTCCCCGCGGAAGGCGACACCGTCATCGCCGGTGTGATCGCGGAGAACCCGGCCTGGCTCTCGCCGTTCGGGCACCGGCTGATCATCGAGCGGGCCACGTCTGAAGTTGTGGGGTCTCTGGGCCTGTTCTGGCCTCCTTCCGATGGTCGTGTCGAGATCGGCTACGGCGTGGTGCCGTCGCGCCAGGGACGTGGCTACGCCTCAGAGGCAGCCGCCGCGCTGGCTTCCTTCGCGCTGGCCTCGGACGAGGTCCACACCGTGCACGCCAGCGTCGAGCGCACCAACCCGGCCTCCGCACGCGTGCTCGAGAAGGCGGGCTTCACCCAGTACGGCAGCACCGACGAACTGCTCAGCTACGAACGCCGCTGACCGGCCCGAACTCACGCTCGAGCACCTCCGGCCAGTCACCGGCGGCCAGGCCGCCGTTCATCAGCACGTCGCGCCAGTCCACCGCGCTCAACTCGACGGCCTGCCACAACCCGTCGACGCTGCCCTCGGCCATCAGCACCAGGGCGGCGTGGACGCGCTCCACGTCCTGGTTGCCGGTCTCGGCCAGTGCGAGGGCGGCAAGAGCCTCGGACGCGCGCTCACCGAAGTCCCGGCCGACCCGCGCCGCGATGCGCTCCGACACGGTCATCGCGGCACCACCCGCGGGCCGTCCGGCGTGTCCGGCAGCGGCCGCGCCTGGTCCAGCACCTCGTCCGTGTACTTGTCGAGCAACCGGGTGCCGATCTGTTGTGCGTAACCGAAGATGACCGCCCACAGCAGCAGAGCCGCGGCCGACGGTATCCCGATCAGCCCGCTGGTGACACCGGCTCCCAGAGCCAGGATCCCGACCACCGCCAGTGCCGCCCCGAGCATGATCTTGATCAGCGCCTGGTAGCCGATCATCACGTACGGCGAGAGCGATGGCCGGCGGCGTAAGAGCAACACCACCGCGGCCAGCACCGCCCCGAACGAGCCGAGCACCTGCACCAGCCACACGTCCACACCGGACGCCTTGGTCGTGCCTCCCGGGCAGACCGTCGGCAGCGCGTTCTCCTTGGGGTCGACGCAAAGCGGGATGATCCCGGGCTTCACGATGCCCACCACGCCCAGAACTGTGTTGATCACGAACAACACCAGCGACGCCGCGATCAGCTTGTTGCGCAACGCCCGCGAGCCGGCGTGCGCGAAGTCCGAGTTGTCGTAAGCGGCCCGCAGCGCGTCCACCACGATCGCCCGCTCCACCGCCGGCGTGAACTCCCCCGGCCGCAACGCTTCCAGAGCCCGGCGGCGCGGATCGTCCTCGTCGAGGTACTGCGCCACCCGTGCCTGCAACCCCGGCAACCGCCCCATGAACCCGCGCTCGGCCGAGATCGTCGCCACCTCGGCCTCGTGCAGCGCGCGCCAGGCCCGTTCGATGTACCAGCCCGACCACCACGACGGCACCATGCTCCACCACGGCTCCCGGTCGCTGAGCATCGCGTCGACCACCGCCGCCTGCTCCGCCGCCGTGCGCCGCCACACGTCGCCCTCGGGATCGACGGGATCGGACGGCCCGAGCGCAGCAAGATCCGCGCGGACCCGGTCCAACCGGGACTGCACGACGAGTCGCCAGTCGGTGACTCTGGGTTTGCGCTCAGTCATGCCCCGATGGTGACAGGAGGGTCTGACAATTTCCGCAGCCATCCGTGTGACGTGCGAAAACGTCACCCGAACACCTCAGCGAGTGATCGACTAAGCTATTCATAAACTTGCGCTTATATACGCCTTTAGTTATGTTCAGCGCCGTGGACGTCTTCGAAGCCGTCGCCGAACCCAACCGCCGCCACCTGCTGGGCCTGCTCGCCGAACGCGACCGAACCGCGGGCGAGCTGGTCGACAGCCTGCCGACCCTGACCCAGCCGGCCGTCTCCCGACACCTCCGCGTACTCAGAGAAGTGGGCCTGGTCGAGGTCAGACCAGACGGCCAGCGCCGCATCTACGCGCTGAAACCCGATGGCCTGCAACGCATCGACGACTGGATCACCCCGTACCGGCGCTTCTGGCGCGACCACCTCGCCGCCCTGCAACAGCACCTGGAGAACCGATGAACGACCTCGGCACCGTGTCCCTGAACGGCAACCTCGCCACCCTCAGCTTCGAGCGCAGGCTGCCGTTCCCGATCGACCGCGTCTGGGCCGCCATCACCGACCCCGCAGAGCGCGCGCAGTGGTTCGGTACAACACACATCGCGGACGGCCAGATCGTCATCGAGCCCGAAGACCCGCCCGCCCCACCGGAGGCCAAGCGCGTCACGGGGCGCATCCTCACCTGGCAACCGCCGACGAACGGCCACGCGGTCTTCGAACACGAGTGGCAGCAACGAATCGTCGAGGACAGCGTGGTGCGCTACGAGCTCAGGACCGACGGCGACGCCACGCTGCTGACCTTCACCCACCGCGGACTGTCCGAACGCAACGCCCTCGGCTTCGTCCCCGGCACACACGCCTTCCTCGACCGCCTCCGAGCACACCTCGACGACGAGGAGTTGCCGGGGTGGAGCGAGCGCTACGCCGAAGTGGCACCGAACTACCCTGCCTGGAAGTGACCGCTCACATCCACTTGCGAGCGTCCGGATCCCAGACGTCCAGGACATCTCCGCCCGCCAGCGGATCCACGAACTCGATCACGGCGGCGACCACGTCCCCGAAGACGTCCGGCAAGTGGTCGGCATCCGGTCCGAGTCGCTTCTTGAACGCCGCGTAGGCCTGCTGACGCAACCCCGCGAGATCACCGATCACTGTCGACAACGGCTGCACGTCGACTCCGCGGTGACGCGTCGTGGCATCCAAAGCCAACCGCACTGACTCGTAAGACACGGCCTGCTTGCCGGTCAGCGTGTAGAGGTCCACGTAGTCGCGGACCCTCGTGTTCGCCTCCCGGAGCGCGATGGCAGTGCTGGTCTTCTCCGCCAGGACGGTCTCGATCGGGTAGCCGAGCACGGGCACCGGAGCAACCCCGAGCCGCTGTGACGGCAGATTCAGCAGTTGGGGTGAAGGGGTCACCGGGTCGCCGAAGTTGATGTCCAGCTTGAGTTTCACGCTCGCGGTGGAGACGCGGCAGTCCATGCTGATTCGAACACCTGCGTAGAGATCGTCGTCGCGAATCGACTGCGACGTGGTCGTCCCGACCAGGAACTCCACGCCGTCCTCGGGATCCAGTTCGACGCCGGCGATCTCCACGACTCGCGCGACGACGGACTCCTCGTCGTTGGCGAGGTTCCGAGCGAGCAGGTCCGCGTCGGCGGTCGGCCGTCGCGCGTCGAACACCGCGAGGAGCACGCCTCCCTTCAACACGAAGTCGCCCGCGTGAGGGGAGGCGGCGAGGCGGGCCAGCCACCTCTCCAGCACGTACAGCGTCTGCAGTTCCTGGGTCGGGCGTCGCTCTCGGCGCGCCCGGTTCTGCAGGTCCAGGTAGGCACGGCCACCGGGTGTGGCCTTGGTCGGCCGGCTCACTCAGCGATCACCGCGTCCACGGCAGCGCGTACGGGCCCGAGAACACCGAGCTCCCGAGCGAACGCGAGCACCTGTCCTGGGCGGGCGCCACGCCGCAGCAGATACCGGCGCAGGGCCGAGAGAGCGAGCGGCTCACCCAGCCTGCCTCTCAGCCTCATCAGATCGACGACTGTCCTTTCCGGGTCGTAAATGCGAACGGTCTCGCCCGGCGCCGCCTCCACCTCGGTGAGCCCCAGGTGGAATGTCGTGGCGCCGAAGCGGAAGACCTCGGTTGGCGGGTAGTCGATGCGAGGCGGCCGTTGACCGCGCTGAACCGCGATCTGGATCTCGCGGGGGATCTCGTCGGTGAGGTCGTGGACCTCAGCCGAGGACACGCAGCACACGACAGCGAGCGGCGCCCGCATCGACACCGCGAGCAGGTCAGGCCAGGTCGGAGCCGGCGCGTCCGCCTTGCGGAAGACACCCCTGGAGAGCTCGAGCAGTTCGCCCTCGTCCCGAAAGCGGTAGAGGTCGCGAAAGTGCAGGCCGGCCTCGTTCGCCGATCTCGTGGTGAACGTGTCCGGCAACGCCTCCAGGGTTCCCATGGATAGAAGTGTTACCAGGCCTGGCCGATCTGGCAACACTTCTATCCACTGGAGCTAGGCGGTCTGCGGCGGTTCCACCAGCGCACGGAGCCGGGGAGGCATCCTCTTCTCCAACCCGTACGGTTCGAGGTGGGCCTGCAGCACGCCCGTGAACGCCCGCTCCACCGAAGCGGTGTCCCAGTTGTCGCTCTCCAGGATCGGCTGCTTGAAGTACGGCTGCCCCACGATGTGCAGCTGGCGGCCGTTGCAGCGGATGACCTGGCCGGTGATGCCCTCGGCGCGGTCCGAGAGCAGGAACAGCACGAGCGGCGCCACCTTGCCCGGCGTCCGGTCGGCTGGAATGGCGCGCAGGGAACGTTCCGACTTCCACACCATCCGCGTGTGCGCGACCGGGCACACGGCGTTCACGCGGATGCCTTCAGACTCCAGGTCGAGCGCCCACGAGTAGCTCAGCGAGGCCACCGCGCCCTTGGTCGCCGAATAGGTGGCGAGTTTGCGCTGACCGAAGGAGGCGCCGGACGAAATGTTGATGATGGATCCGCCGCCGAAGCCGCGCATCGCCCGCATCGCCGCGATTCCGACGTAGATGACACCGAGGACGTTCACCTCGACGACGTGCTTGATCGTCTCGGGGTCGTCCTCCCACGGCGCGGTCTCGTAGTTCAGTCCCGCGTTGTTCACGAGTCCGTCGATGCGGCCGAATTCGTCGACGCACAGGTCGACGATCTTGGCCGCCTCGCTCGGGTCGGCGACCGTGTGGCTCGAGGCCACGGCGCGGCCTCCGTAGCCGCGGATGTGCTCCGCGACCTGTTCGGCCAGGTCACCGTCGTTGTCGTTGACCACCACCGATGCACCCGCGAGGGCAGCGTGCATCGCGTAGGCCTCGCCCAATCCGCGACCCGCCCCTGTGATGACGACCGCTTTTCCGTCCAGGATCCCCATTGCACGCTCTCTCTCATCACTCGGCGGCGGTTCCCCGGAACCCCCCTGTGGTCCTGTACCCGCCTTCGTCAAGCGTGCGGACGAACCGAAGCGGCGCAGAAGATGTTTCGATGAGACGTCGCTGCCGAGCGCCCAATGGCGAACCGAATTCGGCCCGGCAGATGGCCCGGACTAATCAGCCCCTCGGAGCACAGGCCTTTAGCCCTAACCCGATCGAGTGACAAAGAGAGGCCGCCTTCCCCGTGCGGGGAAGGCGGCCGCCAAAACGAGAATTCACCGTTCCGTGTAAGTCAGGTTCCTGCCGCTGGACGGGTCGAAGAGCTGCACCTTGTCCGCGTCGAACCAGATGTCCGCCGAAGCACCCTCGGCAGCACCCGACGCCGACGACAGCCGCGTCACGAGCGAGATGCCGTCACCCGGCACGTCGTCCGATCCCGCGTCCGCCGCCAGCTCCTGGAGCTCCGCCGACGCCGCCTGCTCGCCGGTGAGGTTGAAGTAGGCGTACTTGTCCGAGCCCATCGACTCCAGCACGTCCACCTGCGAGGTGAACTTGCCGCCCGACGACAGCGCCGCCGCGTCGACCAGTGCCGCGTCCTCGAAGTGCTCAGGACGGATGCCCATGATCACCTCGCGGGGCGCGTCGGCGCCCTCCACCAGCTGCCGCACCCGGTCCGTGAGCGTCACGTCGCCCAGGACCGACCGCAGCGAGCCGTTCTCCAGCGACGCCGGCACGAAGTTCATCGACGGCGAGCCGATGAAGCCGGCGACGAAGAGGTTGGCCGGGTGGTCGTAGAGGAACTGCGGGGCTCCGATCTGCTGCACGACCCCGCCGCGCATGACCACGACCCGGTCGCCGAGGGTCATCGCCTCGGTCTGGTCGTGCGTCACGTAGACGGTCGTCGTGCCGAGCTGCTTCTGCAGGCGCGACACCGAGGTGCGCATCTGCACGCGCAGCTTCGCGTCCAGATTGGACAGTGGTTCGTCCATGAGGAACGCCTTGGGGCTGCGCACGATCGCGCGGCCCATCGCCACCCGCTGCCGCTGGCCACCGGACAAATTGGACGGTTTGCGCTCAAGATGTTGCATCAGGTCCAGGATCTCGGCGGCCTCGCGCACCTTGCGCTCGACCGTCGCGTTGTCGACCTTGGCCAGCCGCAACGGGAAGGCCATGTTCTCCTTCACCGTCATGTGCGGGTAGAGCGCGTAGGACTGGAACACCATCGCGATGTCGCGGTCCTTGGGCGCCTTCTCGTTGACGCGCTGCCCGCCGATGCGCAGCTCGCCCTCGGTGATGTCCTCCAGGCCCGCGATCATGTTGAGCGTGGTGGACTTCCCGCAGCCGGACGGCCCGACCAGGATGATGAACTCGCCGTCGGCGATCTCGAGGTTGACCTCCTGCACGGCCAACGCGTCGTCGGGATACCGCTTGGTCACCTTGTCCAGAACGATCTCTGCCATTGGTCAACTCACCCCTTGACGGCGCCGGAGGTCAGGCCGGCGACGATCCGGCGCTGGAAGAACAACACGAAGAGGATGATCGGGATGGTGATCACGACGGCCGCCGCCGCGATCGACCCGGCCGGGTCCTCGAACTGCGAGCTGCCGGTGAAGAACGACAGCGCGACCGGCACCGTCCGCGACGACTCGGTCGAGGTGAGCGAGATCGCGAACAGGAAGTCGTTCCAGCAGAAGATGAACACCAGGATCGCCGTCGTGAACACACCCGGTGCGGCCAGTGGCGCGATGACGCGACGGAACGCCTGCCCCGGCGTCGCACCGTCCATCTTCGCCGCCTTCTCGAGCTCCCAGGGGATCTCGCGGAAGAACGCCGACAGGGTGTAGATCGCGAGCGGCAGCGCGAACGTGATGTACGGCAGGATCAGGCCGGGCCACGTGTCGAAGAGCCCCATCGAGCGCTCGATCTCGAACAACGGCGAGACCAGCGAGACCTGCGGGAACATCGCGATCAGCAGTGAGACGCCCACCAGCAGGTTCTTGCCGGGGAAGTCCAGCCGCGCGATGGCGTAGGCGGCCATCGTGCCGAACACCACGGCGATCGCGGTCGCGATGATCGCGATGCCGATGGAGTTGATCAGCGCCCTGGTGAACTCGGACGTCGAGAAGATGTTCTGGTAGTTCTCCAGACTCCACTCGCGCGGGATGAAGTTGCCGTCCGCCAACGTTTTCGACGACTTGAACGACAGCGACAGGATCCACAGCACCGGGAACAGCGCGTAGATCACGACAACCGCGTTCAGGACACCCCAGCCCCACTTCTTGCCGGTGGTGTCCGCTCCTCCGATGCCTGCCATCAGCGCTTCCCCCCGTCGTCACTGCCGGGGGCAGCGGTGCCGAAGAGCTTGATGAACACGAACGCGATGATCGCCACCATGATGAAGATCAGCACGGACATCGTGGATCCGATGCCGAGGTTCAAGCCCTTGATGAGGTTGTTGTAGGTCAGCATCGACACCGACGACGTGCCCTGCGAGCCCGCGGTGAGCACGAAGAGGTTGTCGAAGATGCGGAACGCGTCGAGCGTGCGGAACAGCAGTGCCACCAGAATCGCCGGCTTCATGATCGGCACGGTGATCCTGATGAACCGCTGCCACCCGCTCGCGCCGTCCATCGCGGCGGCCTTGAGCAGGTCGTCCGGCACCAGCGCCAGACCCGCCATCAGCAGCAGGGCCATGAACGGCGTGGTCTTCCAGATCTCCGCGAGACCCACGACCAGCAGCGCCGGGATCTTCTCGGTGAGCACCGGATCGTTGCCGAGCGCCTTGGCGAGGTAGCCGGTGTCGGGCGTCCAGGCGAAGCGCCAGGAGAACGCGGCCACGACCGTGACGATGCCGTACGGGATCAGCGTCGTCGTGCGGACGATGCCGCGGCCGACCAGCGCCCGGTGCATGATCAGCGCGAGCGACATGCCCAGCACCAGTTCGACCGCGACCGTGACGACGGTGAGCAACACCGTCACCCACACCGCGTTCCACCAGTACGGACTGCTGAGCACGGTGACGTAGTTGTCGAACCAGATCCACTCGGTGCGGTTCGGGAACTTCAGGTCGAACCGCTGCATGGACAGCAGCAACGAGTAGAGGATCGGCCAGCCGGTCACCGCGATCATGGTGATCGCGGCGGGTGCGCAGAGCAGCCAGCCGAGCCTGCGCTCCGCCTTCTTGCCCTCGCTCAGCGCCGCTTTCTTCTTGGGCGCGACGGGTTCCGGTGCCGCTGACGGCGCAGCGTCCTCTGTGACCGCGTGACTCACGGCAACACCCCCTTGGAGTCGAGAGCGTCCTGCAGTTCCTTGCGCAGCCTGTCCGCCGTCGCCTGCGGGTCGATGTTCGCGGGCGGCGACAGGATCGTGGAGATGACGGTCGACGCGTTCTGGTACGCGGGCGTGCGCGGCCGCACACTCGCGTTCTTGAGCGTTTCCTTGATGTCGTCCTTCATCGGGTACGCCTCGGCCATCGCGGGGTCGTCGTAGACGGCCTCGATGGTCGGCGGCACACCGTCCTTGAGCGCGGCGAGCTTCTGATTTTCCGCGCTGCGCAAGCACAACACCGCGTCGAACGACTCGTCCGCGTGCGTGGTGTAGTTGCTGACCGCGTAGTTGATCCCGCCGACGGTGACCTTCGCCTGGTCACCGCTGACCGCGGGGTACGGCGCCCACTTGAAGTTCTTCGCGAAGTCCGGCTTCTTCTGCGCCGCCGCGTAGACGTACGGCCAGTTGAGCTCGAACGCCGCGCTGCCGCCCTCCATCGCGAGGCGCGCGTTGTCCTCGGCCGCGTTGGAGAACGACGGGTCGATCGCCTTCGACGTGGCGAGCTTCTTCAACGCCGCCAACGCTTGTACGGCCTTGTCGTCGATGACGGCCTTGGTGCCGGTCTCGTCGATGATGGTGCCGCCGTTGGAGTTGACCAGGGTGTTGTACAGCACGACGAGCCCTTCGTACTGCTTGCCCTGTCCCACGATCCGGCCGGGCTTCCCCTCCGCCACCAGCGCCTCGGCCATCGAGATCATCTCGTCCCACGTCTTGGGCGGCGTCGGCACGAGATCAGAGCGGTACCACAGCAGC
>NZ_JYJG01000117.1 GCF_000955955.1 Lentzea aerocolonigenes | reverse complement strand
GATCAGAGCGGTACCACAGCAGCTGGACGTTCGTGTTGTCCGGCGCACCGTAGAGCTTGTTGTCGTAAGTCGCCGTCTCCAGCGGCGTCTTCAACGTGCCGTTCTCCACCTGGGACTTGACCGACCCGGTGAACTCCTTGAGCCACCCGGCCTCCGCGAGCTCGGCCGTCCACGTGACGTCGAGCCCGAGCACGTCCATGCTGTCGTCTTCCGCCGCGAGTCTGCGCACCATCTGCTCGCGCTGACCGTCCGCCTCACGCGGCAGCTTGTTGTAGACGATGTGATAACGCCCGCCGGCCTTCGCGTTGCAGTTGTCGACGACGGCCTGGAAGTTCTCCTGCGGATACTTGTAGACGTTGACGGTGATGCCCTGGTCGCCCGACCCGCACGCCGTGAGCGTTCCTGCCGCGAGCACCGCGGCCCCCACTCCGGCGGCAAGTCGATAGCGCCGTGTCGCACCCATCGGCCCTGCCTCCTTCCCGACTACACGGAGGAGCCAGACCCGCCTGCGCCCGGCACCTCGTCGTGCCACCGGCCGCACCGGGCGGACCGGTCAACCGAACCTAGGCCCGGTGATCAGGAGCCGCAACCAAGGGAAGCAACGATTCAGAACCATTCGGTATCTTTTCGTCTCAATTACCAGGGTTCACGGGCCGCATCGCAAGCTTCGCGAGCAGGTCACGGCCCTTTTCGGCGGATTTCGGGTGGCAGAGCACGTCATACCTGCCCGCGACGAGCTGACTAGCACTCTGGAAGTCCCGCTTGCCGCGCGCCGACCCGTACCCGACCGCCGCGAACACCAGCCCGAAGAACACACCGGTGATGAGGCCGGTCAGCACCGGCCCGACCGTCACGCCAGGCTCCGGGCTGAACAGGGTGAGCAGCAGGCCGACGAAGAGACCGAACCAGGCTCCGCTCGCCGCGCCGGTCATGAGCACCCGGCTCCAGGTGAGCTTGCCTGTGATCCGCTCCACCAGCATGAGGTCGACGCCGACGATCATGACGTCCTGCACCGGGAAGTCCTCGACCGCCAGGTGGTCGACCGCACGCTGCGCTTCCTCGTACGTGGCGTACGAGCCGATCGGCCACCCCGTCGGCGGGGTGGGCAGGCGGGGCGGGACGCCGGACCGGTTCGGGTTGGCGAACGGACTCGTCACAGGGACCACCTCTGTCGGACGCGCTGATCGTTCCATCCTGCCAGTGCCCGGTGCGGCGTGCTGAGACGCCTACGGGTGTTTTGCCGGGATCGGACAGACCGGCCCCGCTCGGGATGCCCGAGCGGGGCCGGTCTCCGTGTTCCTTGGTCAGCTGTCCACCGGCTCGAACACGACGACGTGGTCGTTGGCGCTGTAGGGCTTGAAGAACCGCCAGTCCTCCTCACGCACCGAACCGGTCCTCAGCACCTCCACCTGGTAGCCGTTCGACAGCGAGATGGCCAAGTCACCCCAGGTGGTGACCTCGACCGACGCCACGACAACGGCTTCGCTGGTCAAGCGCTCAGCCAACTCCGAAGCCCTCATGTCGAACAGGTTGACGCCTTGCACGTCCCAGTCGAAGTCGTCTTCGCCGATCCAGTCCGGCCCTGGCCGGTAGATGTCAGACGAACCCGTGACGAGCTGATCGTCAAAACGCACGCGCCACGGGCATTGGACATGCAGCGCGTACTTGCTGACCTCACGGGTCTCGCCCCGGTGGTTGACCACCTCGTGACGATTGCCGAACCCCAGCCAGAGCAGGTCGGCGGCGCGCCCGATGGCGTTCCACCGTTCACCGACGAGTTCTTCCAGCGACTGGCGCGCCGCCTCCATTTCAGAAGACGCGCCGCTGGTCAGGTCGCCGCTCATCTTCTTCTGAATTGGGCAACAGTGATATCCACGATGTCATGGTAGTCGTAGCCTTGACCTGTAATTTCGTCGTGGACCCACCTCTTCTCGTCATCCGTCAGCCTCCGGCCGATCTCCCGCTCCGCGGTCCTGATCGCGTCGGCGGCTTGCCTGTTCTGCCTTTGATTACCCCTGGGAGTCCGGTAGCCATCATCGTTGTCACTCTTCTTTCTCGCCGCACAGTTGTGGACGAGGAGCTGGGACTCGCTGATGTAGTAGTTGTTGAGTCCCTCGACCTCGAAGTTGTAGACGGTGGCGCCCACCGAACTCGAGGTGATGGAACGGATCTCGACATCAGCACCGGCCAACGAAGTCAGCCGGTCACCGGGCTTGAGCTGGCCGGCGTTGACCCAGCCCTTACCGGGAACCCAGAACGGATGTTGCGGGGTGACCTGCACCTGCACGCCGCCGGCCAAGATGGTCAGCATCGTGCTCGCCTGCTTGTTGAACAGGCCGACGACCTTGCGCAACTCGGACTTGCCCGTGATCAGGTTGCGCGCCCAGACGCGGTCACCGACCGCGATTTGCTCGATGGGCTTCGCACCGTTCTCCGTGGACACCGACGTGCCGGCGGGGAAGCAGTTGCACGTGTGGCCGTTCGGGTTCCGGGTGTCCCTCTTTCCGTTGAACCCGGGCATGAACGACTCGGGCGAGGCCTTGGTCGCATATTTGCCGATGCCCCAGCGCCGTCCCAGCTCAACTCGGTCGATTCCGCCGGCGTCGCTGGACATCACCGACTCGTTCTCGGTGTAGCCGCGCAACTGGGCGCCGTACGCCCAATCGAACAGATCGCCGCAGAACTCACGGTCGGAGTCGCACATCGCGAGGATGCGGTTGACGAGATCTTCCTCAGGCGGGTAATAGGTCGGTTGATCGCGACGGTAGTTCTTCAGCTGTTTGTCGATCTTCTTCGCTACCGCGTGAGCTGACGGAGCCTTGTCCAGCTTCGGATAGACGATGCCGTTGATGTACTGCTCACCTCGGACACCGGTCATAGCCGTCGTGCCGTTGTCGTAAGTGGCCTTGTCGCCGCCACCCAGTTCGCTGTCCTTGGTGCAGTTCGCGCACCTGTCGACGTAGCCGGGGTCACCGCGGCAGACGTGGCTGTCACAGTAGTGCTCACCGGTCGGGTCGCTGAAGGTGATCGGGCTGTTGTTGCTGTAGGCGTACGCGTTCCACTGCTGTGGATCGTCGGCGCTCATGACCGGGTCGGCGGACAGGAACTTGCCGAGTGCCGCGTCGTACTGCCGGGCACCGATGTGCACGAGTCCAGCGTCGGTGTCGTTGATACCGCCGACGAACCCGCGTTCGCCCGGAATCGCCGACGGGCCACCGCGCTCGCCACCGAACGGCAGCTGCCGCTTGCGCTGCACTTGCATCGTGGTCTTGTCCACAGACAGCTGCGTCGTGCCTTGGTGGTCACCGGCCAGCCACGTGAGCTTGCTCTTGCCCTCGCGCATCGCGACGGTCTTGCCGTTGTGCGTGTAGTACCGCGTCACGGTTGGGACGGTCGACCCCTTGGCCAGCCGAACCTCCTGCGCACCCACGTACAACGTGGTCGCGTCAGTCGAGCGTCGGATCAGGCGCGTGCCGTCGGCGCCGTAGAGGAACTCCGACACCTTCGCACCGTCGGTCACCTTGACCACACGGCCTTCGGCGTCCCAGTCGAGTGTCTGGTTCGCCCCGCTCACCTTGCGAGTTCTTGTGTTGCCGGTCTCGTCGTAGGTGAACTCGGCGACGTGGTTCACGCCAGGGCCCGCCGTGGTCACCGACCCGACCGCGTGCGGTCGTGGCGCCCCGGCGGCCGGGTAGTTGTAGGTGCGGGTCAGGTCACCAGACGCCGCGTGTTGAACCTCAGTCGTCCTGTTCCCAACCACGTCGTAGCCGTAGGAGTGCCAGTAAGGCGCAGGTCCCGCGAGGTTTCCCACCACCGGATCCGCCGCACATGCACTGGCGGGCGTCCACGCGTTGGTCAGTCGGCGAAGGTGGTCGTAGCGGAAGCACTGCCGGTCCGCCACCTGACCGAGTGGAGCGTCAGTGGTCGAAAGGACGTTGCCGACGGCGTCGTAGGTGTAGGTGACGTCGGACTGCATCGGGGACGCGACCTCGGCATCGACGATGTAGCGGTTCATCCTGCGCGTGTTGTCTTCGTAGTAATAGGACATCCACGTCCGCTTGCCCACCGCACCCAGCTCAAGCCGGTATAGCTCGCCGAGGCGCGTGTAGAGCGTGTTGTTCACCAACGTGTCGGTGCCGGCACCGCTCAGACCACCAGAGGCCTTCACTTGGCGGCCGAAGTCGTCGTACTCGTGCACGACGGTTTCCTCGGCGATACCCGCCGTGGTCACCGCACCGAACTTTTCGTTGGCGACGCTGCCGTTGGGCTTGTACGTGTAGCTCGTCTTGTAGATGCCCTTCAACGGGCCTTCGACGGCTGGGATCTCGGTCTCGGTCGCCATCGGCTGGTTCAGCGAGGTGTAGGCCTTGACCCGGCTGACGTACGCCTGCCCGTTCACGTACCGAGTCGCGCTCGCCAGAAGTCCCTTGCCGTAGTCGGCGGTGTCGTACTCGGACTGCTGCAACACCGTGTCGCCGGACTTCATGGATGTGTTGCGTCCCAGGGCGTCGTAGGCATAGGTCAGCGTCGTGCCACGGGCGTCCGTGATCGACGCGACGCGGCTGGCGGCGTCGTAGGTCGTCGTGGTCGTTCCCTTGTCGACGTCCTCGGACCTCGTGCGGCGACCGCGGAGGTCATAGCTCCAACGCCAACTGTTGCCCGCCGCATCGGCCACCGAGGCGAGCAGACCCGACCTGGTGTACCCGTACCTGGTCGTCTCGTGGTCACCGGACGGAACGGCACCCCTGTACTGCCACAGTTCCGTCACGAGACCACGTGCGTCTGTGATGGTCGTGGTGGGAGTGCCACCCTGCGGTGGCGTGAGGTCAGTCCGGTCGCCCCCGTAGTCCAGCGTGGACCGCCACTTCTCCTGGCCGCCGCCCTGGAAGATCGAATGCTTCAACCGTCCCGACCCGTCGAACTCGCTGCGCGTGAGTCCCGGCACCTCGGACTCGGAGAACACCAGCAGGTTCTTGTCCACCTGCCCGGAGTTGAAGAACGGTTGTGTCGCACGGACCACACGCCCCTGCCCGTCGTACTTCGTGTCCGCGACCAGGCGGCCACCGTCCGTGGGGGTCTGCACCTGCCGAACTCGGTACTGCCCGTCGTAGACGGTGGTCTTGGCCAGGTACCCGCCGTTCGGGCCTACCTCGGTGGAGGTGACGGACGTGGGGGCGTCCCGCTGGACGTCGTAGCTGAACGTCGCGCTCGGACGATCACCGAAGTCCTCGCGGGGGCGGTTCGGGTGCCACACCTGCGTCGTGCGACCCAGCGGGTCGAAGGTGGCCTCGGTGACGTTCTCGTTCGCGTCGACCGCCTTGGTCTGCAGGCCCCATGCTGGCTCGAAGTCCGCCGTGCTGACATGGCCCGCCGCATCGGTGACCGTGGTCCGCGTCAACGGACCGCCGGTCGACGGGGAGTACTCGGTCCGGGCGGTGTTGCCCAGCGCGTCCGCGACGGTGAGCGGCCGCCCGTAGCTGTCGAACGTGGAGGTCGACACCGTCTCGAAGACAGCCCCGGAAGCGGGCCGTGCGGACAGCACCTCCTGCTTGGTGGCCGTGCCGGAGACTGGTGCCTCGCCGGGCTGACGCCCGTCGTAGGCGACTCTGGATCCCACTAGTACGTCGTCCGGATAAGCCGCGTTCGCTCCACACTGGACGCTCACGGCCTCGCTCTGAGCCGGGTAGGACCACATCCACCTGTCCACGTTCTGCGCATACGTGGTGCGGGTGCAGCGGTCGTCCGTCGCCACGCCGAGATCTCCGAGGTCGTTGGTCTGGGTGACCTGACCGTGGTCGTCGTAGGTGTTCTCGACCTTCACGACCCGCCAGCCGCCAGCGCGGAGCGCGGTGTAGGCGGCGGAAGACCCCGAACCCACCCAGTAGGCCTTGTAGGCACCGCGAGTCGCGGTGGGACCGGACCAAGTCGGCACCGAGATCGTCTTGGCGAGGACGATCTCCCCCGTGCCGTCGTGAGACTGAGTCTCGAACTTGATGCCCTGCAGCCAGTCGGAGTCCTCGCGTTCGACGCCCTCGGAGTCGGTGACCTTCGCTGTGCGGGTGCCGTTGTTCGGCAGCTTGTCGCCGTGCATGCCGCGGTAGAAGCGGTCCTCGGTCATCGTGACCGGACCGCCGATATCGGTCTCCTTGCCCGCACGGATGCGAACTCGCTGGTAGCCGCGGAACTCGTCGTAGGTCTTCTTGTCGTCCTTGCTGAACTCCGACCGGCTGTACCGCCAGCCCGCGCCGTCGAGATACTCGTACCGCACGACCTGTTCAGCACTTGCGGCGATGCGGTCCGAGCTCGTGATCGACTCCACCACGTACTTGTGGAAGTAGTCCTCCCGCTCGGCACCGTTCGTCGGGGTCCACTTCGACGGGTAGCAGCGCAGCGTGTTCGACTGAGGGCTGGCCGGCATGGACGTGCCGGGCACGCAATCGGGGGCCGCGTATTTGACCTGCGTAACGCCGCCAGCTTCAGAGATCACGCCGGTGACGCGGTAGCGGTTGAGCGGGCCGATGCCGGTCGGAGCATCGACGCGGTTCGGCTTCGCGGTCCCCTCGAACGACACCTCGGGCAGCGAGGCCTCACCACCGACGAGTCCCGTGTGCTTGATGCTCTTCAACCACAACGCGGCCTGGTAGACGTCATCGGTCTTAGGGAACTCGTGCTGCAACGCCCAGCTGTCGACGTTCTGGTACCCGTCGCCACTGCGCACCTGCGTGGTGATCGTCGACAGACGCTTGGTCGACCAGAACGTGGGGCTGTGCTTGTCCTTGCACGTCGCGGTGTCGCAGTTCTCCGACACCGCGGCGTCCGGCCAGTTCTCCTTGGTGCCGAAGGAACAGTTGCTCTCCTTCACACAACGGTCGGCAAGCGCGAACTCGACGTGGCCGGCAGCAGGGGCGTTCACGTCGTCGCGTAGTCCGTACTCGATCGACTTCAAGCTGCCCGCGCGCACGTACGGAACGGCGGTGTCCTTGAGGTTCTTGCCGTACTTGTTCGTCTCGGTCTCGTAGTTGTAGAGGATGACATTGCCGCGTGGATCGACGGCCTTGTCGAGCATCCAACGCCATGCGCGGTCGCACGAGGACGCGTCGAAAGTGCTTTCGTGACAAGGCTCTCCGGCGTCATCACCGAACACGGGCACGGTCCACGTCGACTTCGAGCCCGGCCTGGTCCCGAAGAAGTACTGCGTGCCGTCGACCGTCGTGATCTTCCAGGCCTCGCTGAACTTGTCACCGTTGCCCGAAGCGACGATCTTCTCAACACGCGACCGGTCATCGGACTTCAACCGCCATACACCGGTCGCGTCGTCCTTGATGAGCATGCCGCCCGTGCTACCGAACGAGGCGGTGGCGTTGTCGCTGCGCCAGCACAGGTCGCCGGTCTTCGGCGGCGTCGTGCCTCCTTCGGTGTCGGTCGCGCAGGCACCGTAGGCACGGTCAATGTAACCAGCCGAGAGGTCCCAGCCGTCGCCGATCCACGACGGCTGGTTGTTCGTCGCCGACGTCAGACCATCTACAGCAGACGATCGATAGGTCAGGCCGAGTGACGGAGTGAACCCGCCTGGCGACGGTGGCACGCGCAGTGGGTACGACCAGCTGAAGTCGCCGCTCTGCTTCGACACCTCCCACGACGCCGACGCCGAGAACGGCGTCGCCGCGAACGAGCCGCCGCCTGGGTTCGTGCTCGCCGCGGGCTGGTCGCCCTTCAGCGCGCGAGTGGTCGCCTCGTCCGGGCCGCGTGAGGACAGCGAACCGTTCGACACCGCGACGGACTTCACGTCCGGCGCGTTCACGGACGGGCTTCCCGCGGCGATCGCCTGCTGTTCGACGGTCGCGGTGACCGCCGACAGCGCGAGGCAGACCGCTAACCCTCTGACAAGAGCACGCTTGAGCTTCATGATGAGACCCCCAGAAGTCAGAACGTCGGAACGACGGTGGGCACGGACTCGAGCACGTAGCCGAGCTGTTGCTCGAGCTGGTGACCTTCACAGGTCGCGCTCGTCGAGTCGAACCGGTTCGTGGTGCCGTTCTCCTTGCAGCGGTTGAGAGGTTTCGAGGCCAAGCCCTCCGGCGGCGAGGTGTAGACCCGGCCACCACCGGAGATTCGCGTCTTGCCCCCGCAGGCCGCGTCCAGCGACGTGAACACGTCCGCGCCGTCCTGGCAGATGTTCAGCGCCGCCGTCTTGCCCGGGATGTCGACCAGCAGCACGGCTCCCAAGGTCCCGTCGAGCTGGTAGCCCGGGGAAGTGCTGTGCGGAGTGCTCCAGTGATCGGAAGGGAACTGCCTGGTGTTGTAGCGGTTCAGGAACGTGTACGCGCGGACGTAGCCCAGTTGCTTCTGCTTGATCGACCCCTCGCAGTTCTCCGCTGTCGAGTCGAACCGCTGGGTGCCGTTGAAGCAGCGGTAGAGGCCGATGGTGGGGATGTTGGTCGGCTGGACCGAGTAGATGGATCCGATCTCGCCGAGCAGAGTCGCGCCCTCGCAATCCGCCGCGGTCGCCGTGAAGTGGTCTTCCCCTTGCAGACAGGAGTACAGGCGCACGGTGTTCGGGTCCGTCGACGGGACCGTCATGCCGCGCGGCGTCTCGTAGTGGTAGCCGGGCAGCGCGGGCACGTGGGTGGGGCCCGTGTAGTGCTCGCCCTTGTCGTTCAGGAATCGGCCGAGCTGTCCGGCTGCAGGCAGCGGACGGGACGCGTTGGCGAGGATCCGAGCCTCCTGAGCAATTCCCTGCTGCACGCGCACCTCGTCGATCAGCCCGGCGAAGCGGTCGGAATCCGCACTCTTCTCCTTCGCTCGGCCGATCGCCAACGCACCGTTGGCATTCCACATCTGGGACTGCGCGCTGCCCGCGAGCTGACCGTCGACGTAGAGGCGCAGCTGACCCGCGGCGTGGTCGTAGACACCGGCGAGATGCGTCCAGTGCCCAGGAACGGCAGGCTCCGCGGAAAGTGCCCTGACCACCGTCGCGGTGTCGGAATCTTGCACGGCGGTGCCGAACGTCCACCGCTTCGACTCGGCGCGGTACTGCAGCACCCACCCGCTCACTCGCGTGCCGTCCTGGCTGAGCACCGTGTAGGTCCGCTTGTCGTCGTCGAGGCGAGCCCACGCCTGAACGGAGAAGCTGTCGCGGGTGTTGACACCGAACCACTGCGCGGCGGCCGTGCCCGTCCCGTCAAGCTTCAAGGCCGATCCGAACACACCGGGAGCGAACGACGTTCCGCTGGACGGCGTCACGGGGTTGTTCCGCCAAGTGCTGTCGTTGCCGTTGTTGTCGTTGAAGGTGTACAAGCCGAACTCGCTCGTCGGTGTGTCGCCGTAGACCTTGGCGACTTCACCGGACGTCAGCGCGCGGCTGAAGACGCGGACGTCATCGACACCGCGATACCACCAGCTGCCCTTCACCCCGTCCCACTTACTGCGACCGATGGTGAACGGCCCCGTTGCGTTCCAGCTGACCGCACCAACCTTGACCGCGGACAGCAGACCGTTGACATACAGGCGGAGTTGCTTCAGATCGGCGTCGTACACCGCGGTGAGGTGAGTCCACCGGGTGATCTGCGCGGGCTCGGACGACACGAGCACCGTGGCGGTACCGCCGTTGACGTCCGCATGCGGCTGCACGACCGCCCATCGACCGGAATCATCATTGTAGGACAAGACGAAGGCGCTGTCCTGCCCACCGTCCTGCGCCACGATCGACCGGTTCCCGGTGATGCCGGCTTCCGCATAGGCCCACGCGGAAACGCTGTAGCTGCGCGAGGTGTTGACGACCGGGCCGGCGGTCTCACCCGCTACGTTCGAACCGTTGAGCCACGCGGCGCCGCCACTGGGGCCACCGATCCAGCCGGAACCAGTGCCGAACGTGACGGTGTTGTTGCGGCCGCTGCTGTCCGCGGCCGTCGTACCCGTGCCCTCGTTCAGCTTCCAGTGCCCCGCATCGGCGACGGGCAGCGTCGCAACCGGCTGCTCGGCATCCGGATACGACCTGTACAGCGCGAACACGTTTTCGTTGTCGAGAGCGCCGGTGTAGATGCGGACGTCGTCGATCGAGCCGGACCACCACTCGTCCGGCTTGCTCGCGAGCTTGCCGCGACCGATCTGCACGCCGTGGTTCGCCTGCCACGTCGAGTCGACCCGGCCTTCACCGACCCGGTTGCCCTGGACGTACAAGAGGACCTGCTTCGCGGCGCGGTCGTACACGCCCACGAGGTGAACCCATCCGTTGAAGTCGTCCACCTGTGCGGACACCGCGGCCACCGTGACCTTGGTGGCATCGGTGTCCGCCTCGGTCATCTCGAACTCCCAGTTGCCCAGGTGGTCACGATCCTTGAGGAAGCCGAGGCGGAACTTGCTGTTGTGCTCACCGTCCTGGCTCACCGCGACCTTCTTGCACTTCGCCGAGCAGCCTCCGGGGAGCTTGACCCAGGCCGACACCGTGAAGTTCTGATCGGTGCGGGCGACCGCATCAGTGGTCACGGCGGCGTTGGTGCCGTTGAAGCTCACTGCGTTACCGAGCCGGCCAGGTGCATAGGTGGCGTTGTCCAGCGTGCCGGCCTTGCCACCAACCGCATCGCCTGCGCTCGTACCCGTGCCTTCGTCGAACTGCCACTTGTGCACCAGGTTGAGGTCGCGGCCGGCCTTGGCGACGATCTCGTTCGCGAACAGCGCCCGGTTGTAGACCTCTACGTCGTCGATCGCGCCGGTGAACCAGTCGGTGTCGGCGGAGTTCCACTGCGCGCGACCGATCTGGAACTTGCCGTCCGGGCGGTCCCACGCGTTGGCGTGCGTCTTCGCCGCGGCCTCAACACCGTTGACGTACAACGTCATGAGGTCACGCGTCGCGTCATACGTGCCCACGAGATGGGTCCAGACGCCCACCTGCGCAACAGCACCGATCGCTCGGTCGTGGACAGGGCCACCGCCTGCCTCGTCCTTGGCGAACATGGCGAACGACCAGTGGCCGTCCGGCGTCGCCTGCAGCTGGAAAGCACTCGTGGTGTTGCCGTCCTGGGACAGCACCGCTGGGTGGCCGTCGATCTTGTCCAGCCGCGCCCACGCGCTGACGGAGAAGCTCTGGGAGGTGCTGACCGCGTGTGCGGCGTTCAGGGAGGCGCCCGGAACGCCGGTCAGGCGGACGCCCAGATCCTGAGGATCGGAAGTGTTGCTCTGCCCGCTCACCCAGTCGACCGGATCGCCGAGCGTCGCCGGCTTGTCGCGGCCCGACGTGTCGGCGCCGTCACCGTCCAATCGGTACTGGCGAACCGGGTCGGCATCGAGCGTGACGATCTCCTCGATCTCGTCGAGCGCCAGAACCCTGCTGTGCACGCGAACGTCGTCGAGGTCACCCTTGAGGAACGCACCCTGCTGATCGGTGCCCATCACGAATGGGCCGGCCGAGTCCCACAGCGGCTTGGTGGCTGCCGCGCTCACCGCGGCCTCGCGGCCGTTGAGATACAGGGTCGCCTTCTTGGTACCCGCGTCGAAGACCGCGGCCACGTGCGTCGGTGTGTCCGCGACGGCCGTGTTCACACCGCTCTGCGCGAGCACGTTCCAACCTGGCTTGTCGTTCCCTTCGGACATCCCGAACAACCAGCGTCCGTCTCGTTGCTGCAGAACGAATCCGCTCGAAGTCGGCCCGTCCTGCGACAGAACGGTCATGGTCTGGCTGATGTTGTCCAGCCTCACGGACGCGGAGACGGAGAAGCTCCTGTCCGTGCGCACGATCGACCCCTCGGTCCTGGCCTGACCGGTTCCGTCGAAACGAAGTGCGTTGTTCTTCGGCTGCGGCCGCTGCTCGAAGTACGAGACTCCGCCGGACAACTCCGCGGGCGCACCGTCGGGCACGGCGTTGCGGGCGACGGTGCCCTGGCCTTCCTCGAAACGCCAGTGCCCGACCTGAACGTTGTCGCGCCTGACTTCGCCGATCACCTCGGCGTCGGTCAGCGCGCGGTCGTACATCCGGATCTCGTCAACGCCGCCACGCCACCAGGTGTCGCTGTCGTTCCCGACCTTCGACTGACCGATGCGCAGCCCACCCGCCGCGTTCCACGGTGTAGAGCTCGCCTGCGAGATGCCCTGCAGTTCGCCGTTGACATACAGCTTCACCTGAAGACTCGCCGCGTCGTACACACCCGTGAGATGAGTCCACGCCCCCGGAGTGGGTTCCTCCTTCGACCTCACGAAAACCACGTTGTCCGTAAGAGAGTCCTTGTGGGGCATCAAGAACACCCAACGTCGCGGGCCGCCCTCGTACCGCAGGCAGAATCCGCAGGTGGTGTTGCCGTCCTGGGAGACCGCGGTGCCCCAGCTTCCGTCGACGGCGTCCAGCTTCACCCAGGTGGACACCGAGAAGCTCGTGTCCGTGCGCACCGAGTTGGGCGCGGTGGCGTGTGCGCCGGAGCCGTCCAGGTTCAGCGCGGAGCCGATCGCACCTGTGGTGTAGCTCGTGTTGCCGTGCGTGGTGCCGTTCCGGTCACCGAGGTACGCGGTGTCGTTGACGTTGCCGTCCAACGAGTACTGAGCGATCGCACCACTGCCCGCACGGACGTAGATGTGGTAGACGCGGGTCGGGCCGGCGTTGCCCGCACGGTCCATGGAACGCACGAACAAATCGCGCGGACCATCACCGGGCGGCGGCAGCGAAACTGTGATCGAACCGCCCAAGCGATCCGCCGCGACGGGGGTCCAGGCACCGTCCGTCCAGCCGTACTCGAAGGAGTCGACGTCGGGATCGTTGGCCTTGAAGGTGAAGTCGCCTTTGACAGAGGTACCGCCGTGCCAGCGGTTGTCCTCCGGGTACTGGACGCTGGTCACGTCCGGCTTGTTCACCGGAGCGGTGCGGTCGACGCGGAAATGCTTCGGGCCCTGCCTGAAACCGGACGTGGCGCGGCCGTCGGTCGCTGCCACGAACCACGTGATCAGACGGCCGTCCTCGACACCGGTGAGTGACACGTCCTGATTGGCCAGTGAGCCGGAACCGACCACACCGCCCCAGATCTCGCGCTTGTTCTGCTTGGCCGCGTCACCGGGAACCACGTCGTCGTACACGTGCCAGATGCCCTGCACCTGCTCACCGTCCGGGTCGCCCACCCACGCCCTCAGGTTGATGGACGAGCCGCTCACCCACGGCATGCCCTCGCAGTGCGTGCACGCAACCGGGTCGGGCTGGGTGCTGGGGTCCCACGGGACGTTCGGCGTGGAGTTGTAGTCCACGACCAGCTTCATGGCACCGGGGTCGAACTTCCGCCAGTAGTCCTCGCCCTCGGAGGCCGGCCAGATGCCGTACGTCGAGTTGCCACCGGTGTCGAGGTAGTCCTTGAAACGATTACTGGCCCACGAGAACGACTGGTGTCCCGTGCAGTTGCCCTGGACAGTGGGCACTTCTGCCGCGGCGAGCACGCCGTGATCCGGCGGCTGGTTGTTCCAGTTCGTGTCCGGACCGATGTCCGAACCAGCGACATGCAGATCGTGCCAACGCTTCACGCCACACGCAGTCGACGCGTGCACCACCGTGCCATCCATGCGAGCGCGGTAGATCGTCGTGCCGGACAGGAAGCTGGTGTTGAACTGGAAGTACGACCTCGTGAGCAGTGTCGGCGACGTCTCCGGCGCACGACCGGAACGCGCGGTCGGGTTCACGATCACCCACGACTTCGTCTCGGCCTCGCTGTTCGCGCCGCTCCAGTGCTTGCCCTCACGCATCGCGTTAGAACCGTTGTCGTACACCGTCGTCCAGGCGCCACCGTGATTCACCACACGGCCGTCCGGGTCGATGAACACCGGGTAGACAGTTGCGGGGTCGCTGAGCAGCTTCTGGTCAGGCACCAGAGTCAGCGCGCCCTCGGAGTGCTGCACACCAACAGTCACGTAGTCGGTGCGCGGCGCCTCGTCCTCCACCTGCTTTTTCGAGTCCCACATCAACGACTGCGGCACCTCGAACACCGCTTTGCCTTCGGTGTCGACGAGGCTGAACGCACCGTCCGCAGTCGGCTTCATCTCAAGGCCGTCGGTCTTCAGCCCCAGGTTCACCGTCGCCACGCTCGCGGCCGCCTCAGGGGACTTCACGACGAGGAGCAGCTGATAGCCGTCGTTCGCCGCCGTCATGCGCAGGTCGACGCCCGGCAGGACCTCACCGTAGGTCGCCGTCGCGCCGTCCAGTCGCGGCGCGGGCAGCTTGCCCGGCCAGCTCAGCTGAAAGGACTTGCCGTCCTTGGTCAAGCGCACCAACGATTCGGTCTCGCCACCACCGGAGAACGAGACACCCGCGTCAGTCGCCTTGGGCGCGACGCGACCGCCTTCTTCTGCCAGTTCGGCGTCGATCTTCTCCCACTTGCCGTTCTTGTGCACTCGTTGCGGCGCGGCGGAAAGACGTGCCTGAAGCTTGCCGTCAGGCAGCGCGAACACCTCACGGGTGTCGGTCCGCATGCTCATCGCCTCGACCTCGGTGCCCTGCGCACGAGCGGCGGCGATGGCCTGGCCGGTGTCGGGAGCCTCGGTGATCGGCCCACTCGCCGTCACCTCCTCCGGCGCACTCGCGGTGACAGCCACAGCAGTGGCGGCCAGCGCGAGGGACAACAGGGCGGCGGCGATGTTTCTCGGCGTGCGCAGGCGTGACTGCGCCACCGCACCACGGCGGTTCAGCAAGGTGCTCCCCCAGGCTCGCGCATGTCCCCCGACAACACGCGGACTTGTTACTTCGGCGTGAAGCGTGACTGATTCAGGCCCGGTTACCTATAAGCCGAACGGGTGACGTCAGCCACTTGTGACCAGAGTGTGGCTTCGGACATTTCGGGCACACACTCTGGGTATGTGCAGCACTTGAGACAACAAAAGATCGAACACGCGTTCGATACACAGGTGGGCGCCGGGCCGATTGAGCTCGCGACTCAACCGGCCACTGCGCGTACCACTGCTACCTGACCGAGTCCGGCGTCGCCCACTCGCCCGACGACACGAAGTGCTCGCAGCCGTCGTGCTCGAACCGAGCAGTGCCGTCCCATTTGGACACCGGGTTCGCGCACACGCCCCAGTCCAGCCCCAGCTGCCCGGCGAGCGGGCACCAGAACCGGCATTCGCCACATTGGTTGCGGCGCCACTCCTTCGGCCACGGGATCATGTTGAGGTCCCGGTCGGACTTCTGAATCCACCGCTCGTGCATCGCGTCAACCTCGTTGGCGTGATGACTGACGTGTGAGGGCTCCACTGCTCATTTACCCCTCATGATCCGGAGGATGCCTTCTGGTGCATGGATCTTGTTGTTGATCTGGATCGCACGTTTGCCGAACCCTCCGTCCAGCTGGCGGCCCCTATCGTAGGTGACCACTCTGGCGTCCACCTGTTCCGCGACCCTGAGAATGTCCGGGTCCTTGGTCGTACCCGGCATTCCCATCTCCTCAACGCTGCGGGCGTCGTAACCGGCAGCGCGAAGTGAGGCGGCGAGCCCGTCATCCATGCACTGGTCGACGATGATCTTTTCGCCCTTTCCGGTGAACCCCGCTCTCTTCGCGAGGGCGTCTCGGAATCTTTGCGCGGCCGCACCGTAGGAGTTCTTCTTCTCGATGATGTTCTTGGCCGTGCCGCCCCAGCCGCCGACGGTCTTGCCGTGGCCGACGCCCCAGTTCGCTTTGACCTTCTCGGGCGACATGCCCCCGAAGTTGTTGCTGAGCACCGACTCGTCGCCGATGTCATCCATCATGAACTGGTTGTCGAGATCGCGAAGACCGTTGTTCATCGGGTCGTCGCACAACTCGATGTCGCGATGCGCCCAGCAGGTGGACTGCAACAGGTTGACGGTGTTCCGCGGGCTGGTCATCCGGCCGCCGGCGTTGTCCCGGGCGAAGTTCGGCCGGTACTTGTCCGCGAGCGAGACGAGGGTCCGGATGTTCGTCTTGCTGCCCGACGGCATCTCGACGCCGTCCACGTAATGCGTGCCGTCGACGTCCTCGAAGTGCGTCGTACCGTTCGGATAGGTGCCGACGGTCCCCGCGGTGTTGTTGGCGCCGGGGCAGTTGGTGCACTTCGGGTCGTATCCCTTGTCACCCGAGCACACGTGGTCGTCGCAGTACTGCAGACCGGTCGGGTCGCTGTAGGTGACCGGGCTGTTGTTGGAGTACGCGTACGGGTTCCACTGCTGCGGGTCGGACGGGTCCATGATCGGGTCGACCGAGATGAACTTGCCCAGCGTCGCGTCGTACTGCCGGGCACCGATGCCCACGAGTCCGGTCGACGCGTCGTTCGTGCCGCCGACGAACCCTCGCTCGCCCGGGAACGACGCCGCCTGGCCTCGCGCCTCACCGAACGGCGTCTGGCGCTTGCGCTCGATCTGCAGCGTCGACCTGTCGACCGCGATCTGGGGCGTGCCCTGGTGATCGGGAGACAACCAGGTCAGCTTGGTTTTGCCCTGCCGCATGGCCACCGTGTCGCCACCATGCGTGTAGTAGCGGGTGACGGTCGGCGCGGTGGCTCCCTTGGCCAGGCGGAGCTCCTGGCCTGGCAGGTAGAGCGTCGTGCCCTCGGGGTCGCGCCGGATCAGGCGGGAGCCGTCCGGTGAGTAGAGGAACTCCGTGGTCTTGGCACCTTCGGCGACCTTGACGACGCGCCCCTCGGCGTCCCAGTCCAGCGTCTGGTTCGTCGCACCGACCTTGCGGGTCGCGGTGCTGCCGATCTGGTTGTAGGTGAACTCGTCGGTCCGGTTCACCCCTGGGCCGGCGACCGACACCGACGCGACCGCGTGCGGGCGCGGGGACTTGGCCGGCGGGTACGTGTAGGTGCGAACCACGTCACCGGCGGCCGCGTGCTGAACCTCCTTGGTGCGGTTGCCGACGAGGTCGTAGTCGAACGACTGCCAGTACGGAGCCGGGCCGGACAGGCCCGTGGTGCCGGGCTCGGCCGAGCAGTCGCCTGGCGGTGTCCACGCCTGCGTCAGCCGCCGCAGGTAGTCGTAGCGGAAGCACTGGCGGTCGGCAGCCGCCCCCGCGGTATCCACAATGGACTGGACGTTGCCGGCGTCGTCGTAGCTGTAGTTGACGTCCGCCTGTTTGGGCGACGCGACCTCAGCGTCAACGATGTAGCGGTTCATCCGTCGCGTGTTGTCGTCGTAGTAGTACGACAACCACGTCCGCTTACCCGTGACGCCGAGTTCGAGCCGGTACAGCTCACCGAGCCGGGTGTAGCCGGTCGTGTTGACCAGCGTGTCGGAACCCTGACCGGACACGCCGGCGGTGGTCTTCGACGGTCTGCCGAAGCCGTCGAACTCGTGCAGCACCTTCTCGGCGGGCATGCCCGCGGAGGCGATGGCGCCGAACCCCTCGCCTTCGAGCGTGCCGTCCGGACGGTACTGGTAGCTGGTCTTGTAGATGCCCTTGAGCGGGCCTTCCGCGTCCGGGATCTGCGTCTCGGCGGAGAGCGGCGCGTTGAGCGACGAGTACGCCTTCACCCTTGTGGTGTAAGGGTTCCCCGCCAGGTACCTGGTGGCGGTAGCGATCAGCCCCTTGCCGTACTCGGCGGTGTCGTACTCGAACTCCTGGAGCACCGTGGAGCCGGACTTCACCGATTTCTTGCGGCTCAACGCGTCGTAGCTGTAGGCAAGAGTCGTGTTGCGGGCGTCGGTGATGGTCGCGACCCGGTTGAGCGCGTCGTAGGTCGTCGTGGAAACGCCCTTGTCGGCATCCTCCGCGCGGATCAGCCGGCCTCGGAGGTCGTACGTCCACCGCCAGGTGTTGCCCGCGGCGTCCACCGCCGACTCGAGCTTGCCGGCGCGTGAGTACGAGTACCGCGTGACGTCGTGGTCGCCGCTGGCGGTCGTCCCCTTGTACTGCCACAACTCCGTCGTGTTGCCCTGCGCGTCGACGACGGTCGTGGTCGGCGTGCCACCACGTGCCGGTGTCACGTCGACGCGGTCACCGCCGTACGCGGTGGTGGTGCGCCACTTCTCCTGACCACCGGCCTGGAAGATGGAGTGCTGCGGCCTGCCGACCGCGTCGAACTCGGTCCGGCTCAGACCAGGAACGTCGGCCTCGGAGAAGACCAGGAGGTTGGTGTCGACCTGCCCGTTGTTGAAGAAGGGCTGTGTGGTCCGGACAGCACGGCCGTGTGAGTCGTACTTCGTGTCCGTGACCAGCCGGCCGCCCTCGGTCGGCGCCTGCGACTGCCTGGGCCGGTACTGACCGTCGTACACCGTCGTGCCGGTGAGGTAGTCACCGTTCGGCGTCAGCGCCTTGACCGAGATCGAACTCGGCACGTCGCGTTTGACGTCGTAGGAGACCGACTGCGAAGGCTCGTCGGGGAAGTCGGCCCGCGGCCTGTTGGGCAGCCACACCTGGACCGTCCGCCCGAGCGGGTCCAGCGTCGCCTCGTACACGTTCTCGTTGGGGTCGACGAAACTCGTCGGCGTGCCCCACGCGGGTTCGTACGTCGTGGTGGTCTTGTGGCCGAGCGCGTTGGTGGCGACGTTGCTCGTCGTCGGACCACCGGCGGCGGGGATGTAGTCGGTCGTGGACGTGTTGCCCAGTACATCGGTGACCGTGCGCATACGTCCGTACGCGTCATAGGTGGTCGAGACGGCCGTCGACCAGACCGGGCCCACCGCCGGACGTTCACCGATGGTCTCGACCTTGGTGATGTTGCCGCCGTCGTCGTAGGTGTTCCTGGTGCCGCCCAGAGCGCGTGCGGGGAACTCGACCCCGGTAGCACCGCAACGGGCCGCGACCGTCTCCGACTGCGTGGGGTAGCTCCACCTCCACCGCGCCTCGTCCTGGAGGTACGAGGTCGTCGTGCACCGGTCGTCGGCATCGGTGCCGAGATCACCGAGTTCGTCGGTCTCGATCACCTGGCCGTGGTCGTCGTGCTTCACCTCGGACTGGATGATCCGCCAGCCACCCGAACGCAGGCTGGTGTAGGCGGTCGACGTCTTCGGACCCGTCCAGTACGCCTTGTACTCGCCCCTGGTCGACGTCGGACCCGCCCAAGCCGGCGTCGAGATGGACTTGGACTCGATCTCCTCGCTCGTCCCCCGGTGGACCTGGTTCTCGAAGCTGATGCCGGAGAGCCAGTCGGAGTCCTCGCGTTCGACGCCCTCGGAGTCGGTGACCTTCGCCGTGCGGGTGCCGTTGTTCGGCAGCTTGTCGCCGTGCATGCCGCGGTAGAAGCGGTCCTCGGTCATCGTGACCGGCTCGGTCAGGCTGCCGTCCTTGCCGGCCTTCACCCGCACGCGGCCGTAACCGCGGAAGTCGTTGTAGGTCTTCTTCTCGTCCTTGACGAACTCGGACTGGCTGCGCCGCCAAGCCGCGCCGTCGAGGTACTCGTACCGCACGATCTGCTCGGCGCTGGTCGCGGCGCGGTCCGAGGTCGTGATCGACTCCACCACGTACTTGTGGAAGTAGTCCTCACGCTCAGCGCCGTTCTTCGGCGTCCACTTCGACGGGTAGCAGCGCTTGTCGTTCGTCTCCGGGCTGGCCGGCATCGAGGTGCCCGGCACGCAGTCCGGGTTCGCGTACTTGACCTGTGTGACACCACCGGCCTCGGTGACCACGCCGGTGACGCGGAAGCGGTTCAGCGGGCCGATGCCCGTCGGGGCGTCGACGCGGTTCGGCTTCACCGTCCCCTCGAACGACACCTCCGGCAGCGAGGCCTCACCACCGACGAGACCGGTGTGCTTGATGCTCTTGAGCCACAACGCGGCTTGGTAGACGTCATCGGTCTTCGGGAACTCGTGCTCCAGCGTCCAGCGGTCGACGTTCTTGTACCCGTCCCCGCTGCGGACCTGCGTGGTGACCGTGGACAGGCGCTTCGTGGACCAGAACGTCGGGCTGTACTTGTCCTTGCACGCCGCAGCGTCGCAGTTCTCCGCGACATCGGCGTCCGGCCAGTTCTCCTTGGTGCTTAAGGAACAGTTGCTTTCCTTCACACAGCGATCGGCCAGCACGAACTCGACCCGGCCGGCCGCGGGAGCGTTGACGTCGTCCCGCAGGCCGTACTCGACTGACTTCAGGTTGCCCGCACGAACATAAGGAACGGCAGCGTCCTTGAGGTTCTTGCCGTACTTGTTCGTCTCGGTCTCGTAGTTGTAAAGGATCACGTTGCCGCGCGGATCAACGGCCTTGTCCAGCATCCACCGCCACGCACGATCACACGACGACGCGTCGAACGTGCTTTCGTGGCAAGGTTCCCCGGCATCGTCACCGAACACCGGAACAGTCCACGTCGACTTCGCGTCATTGCGCGTGCCGAAGAAGTACTGAGTACCGTCGACCGTCGTGATTTTCCACGACTCGTTGAACTTGTCACCGTTGCCCGCGGACACGGTCTTCTCGACGCGCGACCGGTCGTCGGACTTCAACCGCCAGACACCAGTCGCGTCGTCCTTGATCAGCATGCCGCCCCGGCCGTTGAACGAGGCGGTGGCGTTGTCACTGCGCCAGCACAGATCGCCGGTCTTCGGCGGGGTCGTACCGCCTTCGGTGTCACTGGCGCACCCGCCGTAGGCACGTTCGACGTAGCCGGCTGAAAGATCCCAGCCGTCACCGATCCACGACGGCTGGTTGTTCGTCGCCGACGTCAGACCGTCCACAACGGACGACTGGTACGACAAGCCCAGCGACGGCGAGAACCCACCGGGCGACGGCGGCACCCGCAACGGGTACGACCAGGAGAAGTCGCCGCTCTGCTTCGACACCTCCCACGACGACGACGCCGAGAACGGCGTCGCCGCGAACGAGCCACCACCCGGATTCGTGCTCGCCGCGGGCTGGTCCCCCTTCAGCGCACGCGTTGTCGCCTCGTCCGGACCCCGCGAGGCGAGAGAGCCGTTCGACACCGCGACGGACTTCACGTCCGGCGCGTTCACCGACGGGCTTCCCGCGGCGATCGCCTGCTGCCCGACGGTCGCGGTGACCGCGGTCAGCGCCAGGCAGACCGCCAACCCTCTGACGAGGGCGCGTTTGAGCTTCATGATGTTCTTCTCCCCCAGTGGTCAGAACGTGGCGACTGTTGTGGGCAGATCCATCGGGATGTAGCCGAGCGACTGCTCGACCTGATGCCCCTCACAACTGCCGGTCGAGTCGAAGCGGTTGCCGGCGCCGCTGTTGGCCCGGCAGCGGAAGAGCTGCTTGGACGGCAGGCCTTCCGGTGGCGAGGTCCAGACGTAGCCGAGGCCGCCGACCGACTGCGCGCCGGCGCACGACGAGTCCAGCGAGCTGAACGTGTCGGAACCCTCGCGGCATGCCCAGAGCAGGACCGTGCCCGGTGCACTGGTCGTCGCGACGACGCCGAGCACGCCTTCGAAGCGGTAGCCCGGGAGCACGCCGTGCGGGGTGCTCCAGTGGTCCCACGGGAACGCGGTGCTCAGGTAGCGCGCGAGCGGTGCGTAGGCACGCAGCCAGCCCAGGCTCTTCACCTTGGTCTGGCCCTCGCAGTTGGCCGACGTCGAGGTGAAGCGGTCGGCGTTGACGATGCACAGGTTCAGCTCGACGGTCGGGATGTTGGTCGGCTTCACGGTGTAGGACGCGCCGGTCTCGCCGAGCACGGTTGAACCTTCACAGTTCGCGGCGGTCGACGTGAAGTAGTCGTTGCCCGCCTTGCAGGAGTACAGCCGTTGCGTGTTCTGCGCGGACGGCGAGGGCGGCATGCCCATCGTGCCCTCGTAGCGGTAGTTGGGCAGCGGTGCGACGTCGGCGGGGCCGGTGTAGTGCTCACCCGTGCCCATGGTGCTCACGAACCGGCCGAGGTGGCCGCCAGGAGGCAGTGGACGTGAGGCGCGCTCGAGCAGTTTCTCCTCTGGCACCATGCCCTGTTCGATCCGCACCTCGTCGATCAGGCCGGCGAAGTTGTCGGCGTCCTTGCCCTGCCACTTGGCGCGGCCGACGGCGAACTTGCCGTCGGCGGGCCAGAGCCTGCCCGACTCGGTGCCGGCGAGCTTGCCGTCGACGTAGAGCCGCAGCTGCCCGGCGCCGTGGTCGTACACACCGGCGAGGTGCGTCCAGCGCCACGGCACGGCGGGGTCGTTGGACAGCGCCTTCACCAGCGGTGCCTGGTCGGAGTCCTGAACGGGTGCGGCGAAGGTCCACCGCTTGGACTCCGGCCGGTACTGCAGGACGAAGCCGCTGACGTTGTCGCCGTCCTGGCTGAGCACGGTGAACGGCTTGTCGTCGCGCTCCACCCGCGCCCACGCCTGCACGGTGAAGCTGTCACGCGTGTCGGCACCGAACCACTGCGCCGCCGCAGAACCGCCGCCGTCCGACTTGTACGCGGTGCCGATGATGCCCGGCACGAACGAGGAACCACCCGTCGTCGTCAGGGTGTTGTTGCGCCAGGTGCTGTCCTTGCCGCTGCTCTCGTCGAACTTGAAGAGACCGAAGTCGTTCAGCACCACGTCGTCGTGGACCTTGTTGATCTGGCCCGCCGTGAGTGCGCCCTTGAACACACGGACGTCGTCGATGCCGCGGTAGTACCAGCTGCCCTTGACGCCGTTCCACTTGTTGCGGCCGATGGTGAACGGTCCGGTCGCTTTGAATCCGACTGCACCGACCTTCACCGCGGACAGCACGCCGTTGACGTACAGGCGCAGCTGCTTCGAGTCGGAGTCGTACGACGCCGCGAGGTGCGTCCACCTGTCCACCTTTGCGGGTTCGGAGGAGACCAGCACCGTGGCCGGCGCCCCGTCCGCGTCCTGCTGCGGCTGGACGACCGCCCACCTGCCGGAGTCACCGTTGTAGGACAGGATGAACGCGCTCTGACGGTTGCCGTCCTGCGCCAGGATTCCCCGGTTGCCGGTGATGCCGTACGGCGCGTACGTCCACGCGGACACGGTCCAGCTCTTCGTCGTGTCCTCGATGATCGGGCCGGTGGTCTCACCCGCACCGCTCGTCCCGTCGAGCCACGCACCGGCGCCCGTGCGGCCACCGATCCAGCTGGACCCGGTGCTGAAGGTGACCGTGTTGTTGCGGCCGCTGCTGTCCGCCGCGGTCGTGCCGGTGCCCTCGTTCATCTTCCAGTACCCGAGGTCCGCGACCGGCAGCGTCGCCGCAGGCTGGTCGTTCTTCGGGTACGAGCTGTACAGGCCGAACACGCCTTCGTTGTCCAGCGCGCCGGTGTAGAAGCGGACGTCGTCGATCGAGCCGGTCCAGAACTCGGCGGCAGCCCCCGCCTTCTTCGCCCGGCCGATCTGCAGCGCCTTCGCCGTGTCCTGCCAGGCCGAGTTGACCCGGCCCTCGCCGACGCGGTTGCCCTCGACGTACAGCAGCACCTGCTTCGCCGTCCTGTCATACACACCAACCAGATGCACCCAGCCCGAGAAGTCGTCCACCTCTGCGGACACCGCGGCGACAGTCACCTTGGTGGCGCTGGTGTCCTCCTCGGTCATCTCGAACGTCCAGTTGCCCAGGTGGTCGCGGTCGCGGACGAAACCGAGCCGGAACTTGCTGTTGTTCACGCCGTCCTGGCTCACCGCGACCTTCTTGCAGATCGCGGTGCAGCCACCGGGCAGCTTCACCCACGCCGACACGGAGAAGTTCTGGTCGGTGCGCACCATCGCGTCCGTGGACACGACCGCGTTCGTGCCGTTGAAACTCGCGGCGTTGCCGAGACGGCCAGGCGCATACGTCGCGTTGGTCAGCGTGCCTTGCTTGCCACCAACGGAATCCGCGGCATTCGTGCCGGCACCCTCGTCGAACTGCCATTTGTGCACGAGGTTGAGATCACGGCCGGCCTTGTCGCGGATCTCGTCCGCGAACAGCACCCGGCTGTGCACTTCCACGTCGTCGATCGCACCAGGGAAGTGGTCCACGTCGGCGCCGTTCCAGAACCCGCGGCCGATGCGGAACTGGCCGTCCGCACGGTCCCAGGCGTTCGGACGGGACGCCGTCGCGGCCTCGACCCCGTTGATGTACAACGTCATCCGGTCGGTCCGGTCGTCGTACGTGCCGACGAGGTGGGTCCAGACGCCGAGCTGCGCCACCGCGCCGATGGCCCTGGAGACGTCGCCGCCGCCGTTCTGCTGGTCCTTGGCAGCCATCGCGAACGCCCAGTGGCCGTCGCTCGTCGCCTGCAGCTGGAACGAGCTCACCGTGTTGCCGTCCTGCGACAACACCGTCGGGTTGCGGTCGGTCATCGTCTTGTCCAGCTTGGCCCAGGCGCTCACCGAGAAGCTGCGGGAGGTGTCCACGGCGTGCGACGAGTTCAGCGAGGCTCCGGGGACACCGGTCAGGCGCGCACCGAGGTCCTTCGGATCCGAGTTCTCGCTCTGCCCGCTCACCCAGTCCATCGGGTTGCCGAGCTGGGCAGTGCCGTTGTTGCCGGAGGCGTCGACGCCGTCACCGTCCAGCCTCCACTGGCGCAGCGCACCGGCGTCGAGCTTGACGATGTCGCTGATCTCGTCGGCTGCCAGCACCCGGCTGTGCACGCGGACGTTGTCCAGATCACCCTTCAGCGCGGCGTTCTGCTGATCGTTGCCCATCACGAACGCACCGGCCGAGTCCCAGAACGGCTTCGTGGCCGCCGTGCTCCCCACCGGGTCGAGGCCGTTGACGTACAACGTCGCCTTCTTGGTGCCCGCGTCGAAGACCGCCGTGAGGTGCGTCGGCGTTCCCGCGACAGCGGTGTTCGTGCCGGTCTGCGCCAGCACGTTCCACGCCGTGCTGCCGTTTGCTTCCGTCAGGCCGAACTGCCAGCGACCGTCCTTCTGCTGCAACACGAAACCGCTGGAGCTCGGCCCGTCCTGCGACAACACCGTCTGCGTGCCGGTCACGTCGGCGAGCGTCACCAGTGCCGAGACGGTGAAGCTCTTGTCCGTGCGCACCACCGGACCCGTCGTGCGGATCTGGCCGGTGCCGTCGAAGCGCACCGCGTTGTTCTTCGGCTGCGGGCGCTGCTCGAAAAACGAGACACCACCGGACAGCGTCGCGGACTCACCGGTCGTCACGGAGTTGCGGGCGACGGTCGCGAGGTCCTCCTCGAACCGCCAGTGTCCAACCTGGACGTTGTCGCGCCGGACCTCCCCGACCACCTCGGCGTCGGTCAGCGCGCGGTCGTACAGGCGCACCTCGTCGAGGCCGCCGAGCCAGCTGCTGCCGAAGTTGCCGCTGGCCTTGGCCTGGCCGATGCGCAGATCACCCGTGGCGTTCCAGGGCGAGGTGGCCTTGACGACGCCTTGCAGCACGCCGTTGACGTAGAGCTTGACGTCCCTGGTCTCGCTGTCGAACACACCTGTGAGGTGCGTCCACGCACCCTGCGTCGGTTCCTCCAGCGACTTGACGAACGCCCAGTGGGTCGGGCTCATCGAGTCCTGTTGCGGCATCACGAAGTACCAGCGCCGCTGGTCCGCCTGGTACTGCAGGCAGAACGCGCAGATCGAGTTGCCGTCCTGCGACACCGCGCTGCGCCAGTAGGTGTCGAGGCTGTCGAGCTTCACCCACGCCGAGACGCTGAAACTTGCATCAGTGCGCACCGAACTCGGTGCGGTGACATGGCCTCCCATGCCGTCCACGGACAACGCGGAACCCAAGGCGCCGCTGGTGAAGCTCGTCGTGCCGTGCGTGGTGCCGTGCCGGTCGCCGAGGTACGCGCTGTCGTTCGCGTTGCCGTCCAGCGAGTACTGCGCGATCGGACCGCTGCCGGGACGGACGTAGATGTGGTAGACGCGAGTCGGGCCGGCGTTGCCCGCGCGGTCCCTCGACCGCACGAACAGGTCGCGCGGACCATCACCGGGCGGGGGCGTCGAAACGGTGATCGAGCCGCCGAGCCGGTCGGCCGCGATGGGAGTCCACTCGCCGTCCTTCCAGCCGTAGTCGAACCAGTCGACGTCGGGATCGTTGGCCTTGAAGGTGAAGGTGCCCTTGACGGAAGGCCCGCCGTGCCAGCGGTTGTCCTCCGGGTACTGCAAGCTGGTGACGTCCGGCTTGTTCACGGGAGCCGTGCGGTCGATGCGGAACTGCTTCGGGCCCTGTTTGAAGGGACCGGTCGCGCGGCCGTCGTGCGCCGCGACGAACCAGGTGACCAAGCGGCCTTCCTCGACCTTGTCGAGCGGCACGTCCTGCGTGGTCCACGAGTTGGAACCGACCACACCGCCCCAGATCTCGCGCTTGTTCTGCTTGGCCGGGTCACCGGGGACCACGTCGTCGTACACGTGCCAGATGGCCTGGATCTGCTCGCCGTCCGGGTCGCCCATTCCCGCCTTGAGACGGATCGAGGAGTCCGCGACCCACGGCATGCCCTCGCAGTGCGTGCAGGCCACCGGGTCGGGCTGCGTGCTGGGGTCCCACGGGGTGGACGGCGTGGAGTTGTAGTCCACGACCAGCTTCATGGCACCGGGGTCGAACTTGCGCCAGTAGTCCTCCCCGGTCGAGCCCGGCCAGATGCCGTACGTCGAGTTGCCGGTGGTGTCGAGGAAGTCCTTGAAGCTCGGGCTGGTGAAGGAGAACGACTGGTGGCCGGAGCAGTTGCCCTGCACCGTCGGCACGTTCGCCGAGGCGAGCACGCCGTGGTCCGGCGGCTGGTTGTTCCAGTTCGTCCCCGGACCGATGTCCCAGCCGGCGACGTGCAGGTCGTGCCAACGGTTCTCGCCACAGGCGGTAGAAGCGTGCACGACGGTGGCGTCCATGCGAGCACCGAAAATGGTGGTGCCGTTCAGGAAGCTGGTGTCGAACTGGAAGTACGACCGCGTGAGCAACGTCGGCGACGTCTCAGGCGCACGACCGGAACGCGCGGTCGGGTTGACGACCACCCACCACCTGGTCTCGGCCTCGCTGTTCGCGCCGCTCCAGTGCGTCCCGTTCCGCATCGCATCGCTGCCGTTGTCGTACACCGTCGTCCACGCACCGCCGTGGTTCACCACACGGCCGTTCGGGTCGACGAAGACCGGGTAGACAGTTGCGGGGTCGTTGAGCAGCTTCTGATCGGGCACCAGAGTCAGCGCGCCCTCCGAGTGCTGCACACCAACCGTCACCAAGTCAGTGCGTGGAGCCTCGTCCTCCACCTGCTTCTTCGAGTCCCACATCAACGACTGCGGCACCTCGAACAACGCCTTGCCCTCGGCGTCGACGAGGCTGAACGCGCCGTCCGCGCCGGGCTTCACCTCGAGCCCCTCGGTCTTGAGCCCCAGCTTCACCGCGGCCACGCTCGCGGCAGCCTCACGCGACTTCACCACGAGAACGAACTTGTAGCCGTCGTTCTCGGCAGTCATCCGCAGGTCGACACCCTGCAGCACCTCTTCGTAGACAGCGGTCGAACCGTCCAGACGCGGCGCCGGCAGCTTCCCCGGCCAGCTCAGCTCGAAGGACTTGCCGTCCTTCACCAGCCGCACCAACGCCTCGGACTCACCACCGCCGGAGAACGAAACACCCGCGTCAGTCGCCTTGGGAGCAACACGCCCGCCATCGCCGGCCAGCCCAGCATCGATCTTCTGCCACTTGCCGTTCTTGTGCACTCGTTGCGGCGCAGCGGAAAGACGTGCCTGCAGCTTGCCATCGGGCAGCGCGAACACCTCGCGGGTCGCGGTCCGCATGCTCACCGCCTCGACCTCAGTGCCCTGCCGACGCGCGGCGGCAATGGCCTGACCGGTGTCGGGAGCCTCGGCGATGGCCTGCGGCGCCCCCGGCTCAGGAGGCGCACTCGCGGTGACAACCACCGCGGTGGCTGCCAACGCGAACGACAACAGGGCAGCAGCGATGTTTCTGGGCGTGCGCAGGCGTGACTGCGCCGCCGCAGGGCGGCGGGTTGACAAGTGGATCCCCCAGTAGTCCGGCGCATGCCCCCCGACAACACACGGACTCGAAAGCGTCAGCGGGACTGTAGGCAGGCAAAGCCACCTTTACCCATAGGCTGAACGGGTGACGGTGGTCACGCGTGAGCGAAATGTGAGTTCGGACATTCCGGACACGCGCTGGTCATTTGACACCAGCGGACCCCTCAAGCTCGAACGTGTGTTCGAGTGTTTAGCCTCGCTCGCTGAGGTAGAGCTCGAACACCTCGTCCATCGTCAGCGCACGCCCGTAGAAGCGCACCTCGTCGACCCCGCCCGGCCAGAACCCGGTCGTGGCACCCGCTTTGCGCGCCGCACCGATCGTGAACCCGCCCGTGCCCTGCCACGGCGTGTTGACCGTGCCCGACCCGACGAGGCCGCCCGTGTCGTACAGGAAGGTCTCACCGAGCTCCGCGTCGTAGACACCGACCACGTGCGTCCACACACCGAACTCCGCGGGTACGGCGGCGACCGCGGACTTCGTGATCGGGGCCACGTCCGTGTCCGCCTCGGCAACCTCGAAGATCCAGTTGCCCAGGCTCTGCCGGTCCCTCACGAAGCCGAGCGAGAAGCGACTGCTGTGCTCGCCGTCGCCACTCACCGCGGCCAGCTTGCACTTGCGCTCGGGGCAGTTCGCCGCCAGGTTCACCCAGGCCGACACGGTGAAGCTGCGGCTGGTGTCGACCGCGAGCGGCGCGGACACCGTGCCACCGCCGAACACGAGGCCGCTGCCGGACTTGCCCGGCCCGAACGCGACGTTGCCCGACAACGTGCCGGACGCACCGGTCACCGCGTCGACGGTGGTGGCGCCGGACGCCTCGTCGAGCCGCCAGTGGCTCGCCAGCGGCGCGTCGGCCTGGACGGCGCCTGCCGTCAGGCACAGCGACATGACGGCAGCGGTCATCGCCAGAAGTACTCGCATCAGAATCCCCCAGGTAGAGCGGTCAGGCCGAACTCTAAGTCACCTGACCGGGAACACAAGAGAAAATCGGTGCGCGAAGGCGCGGTACGACCGTGCGTAGACGTCCGTCTTGTCGGCCACCCGCTCGCGTTCCTTCTTCAGCACCTCGCCGGCCGCGCCCGCGTTGCCGTTGAGCACGTGGACGATCGACAGCTTGCGCGCCCGCTCGAAGTCCAGCAACGACTCGGGCTTCGCGACGAGTTCGCGCGCCAGGGTGTCCCACTTCGCGTACTTGTCGATGTACGGCTTGCCGTGCTTGAGGAACGCACCGACCAGCGCCTCGGCCACCGGCGTGTGGTCGCCGCCGGGCTCGAACGTCCAGTGCCACACCGGTTTGTCGCCCATCAGGTGGCCGAGCGGGGCCGAGACGAGCGGCGTGGTCGCCGTGATGCCGAGCGTGCGGCACACCTCGTCGTAGCGGCGGAAGCAGACGCCGACCAGCGGGGTGACCTCGAGGCAGCCCGCGATGCCGAACCCCAGCCACCCGGACACGCCGTCACCGCGGTCCTGGAGCCAGACGTGGCCGCGGCGGACGAAGCCCGTTGAGCGCAGGGCGGTGTCCACGGCGACGAGCACGTCGGTTTTGGGGGAAGGCCTCACCGAGGACAGAGTGCCAGGGCCGGCGGGATCCCGCCTGTCAGCCCAGCAGGTGCAGCAGGTCGGCGGCGAGGGTCCGGACTTCGGCCCACTGCGCGGAGGTGGCCAGGGAGTCGGTGTGCCACACCGGCCCTGGGCCGCTCATGGCCTCGAGCAACGCGTCGATGCGTTCGCTCAGCGTCATGGCGGCGGGGTCGTCCGGGCAGAGGTGCTTCACGTCGTCGAACTCCAGGGCGAGCTCGTCGGCGGACGGGGCCGTGCCGATCGACCGCAGGTACTCGACCTGCTGTGAGGCGGGCATGGCCAGGTGGTGCACCGCGTCGCGGAAGCCGGTCATCGTGTCACGTCCAGGAACTCGAGCGCCTCGAACTCGGTCGCCGCCTGCCGCATCGCCTTGAAAACGCCCGCGTGCGTCGACGAAGCGAGGACGTTCCAGTCGTCGTCGCACTGCAGAAGACGCGTGCTCTGGCCAGAACCCGTCACCGCGAACGCGGTCGCAGGCGAGTTTCCCCTCCGCCGCTGCGCTGGTCCGACCAGGGCGAACTGGACCACTTCGGCGCCGTCCAGCTCACGCGGGGGCTGTCGCACTGGCGCCGGAAGGCCTGCGAGGTGCTTCTTGTAGTACGTGGACATGATCAGGCGGCCGTCGTCCAGCACCCTGCTGGACCCCGAGGACTGAGCCAGTTTGATCAGCTTGGTGCCCTCGAACAGGAGCATCACACCCGCGAATTCAGGGCCCGTGCGGGCGAACATCCTCAGCTGAGAATGACCAGCACCGTAGGTCCACGGCTGGAAGCTCAGGCCGGTACGCCACGGAAGCTCGTGCATTGCGATCCCCCAGAAATCAGTGCAGCACCGGCGCCAGGAACTTCGCCAGCGCCTCCACCGCCTCCGAGGGTACGTCGTCGAGATGCTCGGTGAGCTGCAGCAGCAGCCGCCCACCACCCAGATCGGACACCGAGAAACACGGCGCGGTCGAGCAGACCTGTTGCACACCACCCAAAGCAGCGACTTGACGCGGACCGAGCAGCGTGGCCCAATGCGGTCCACGGGACAGTTCCGCTGCCATGAAAAGGGATTCGTCGAGACCGACGCCCACGGACACCTCGTGCGCGGTGCGAACGCCGACTCGATCCAGCGTGATCCAGCCGCCCGAGGCGCGGACCAGGTCGGCGCCGGTGCGGAACATCGACAGCCAATCTTGTTGCACGGCATGCGAAATCCAGCCGCCGAACAACGAGCGCGACGCCACCACGACGACCTGGTGCGGGAAGGCCGGATCGTCTTTCAGCAACACTTCCGCGCACCAGCCGCCGTCGACCAGAGGCATGCCCTGGGAGTCGAGCTGGACGAGTTGCACGCGTAAGAACGAAGGCAGGTCCGAAAGTGCGGCCGACCACGACGAACGGGTGAACTCACCCGAAGAGAGCAGCAGGCGGGCATAACCCGGTGGGCCCCAAGGCGTTGTATCGGACGGCTGGTAGTCGCGCGCCACCGACACCAGCTCGGAGACCGAGGCCGGGCAGAGGGGCGCGAGCAGGTCGGTGAACAGGTTCCCGAACCAGGTGGCCAGCGAAGAGCGGTCGACGACGGAGAACGTGTCCAGCTCCAGGCGGACGACGTGCGGCGGCGACACAGGTCTCGGCAGCGTCAGATCTGTGCTCAAAGTGAGCGAACCCTATGACCTGCGCGAAAAAATCGTTAGGGGCCACTCTCGTGAAAGAATGACCCCTAACGGAGGAACGTCTAGCCGCGGGACTGGTAGTCGCGCAGCAGGCCGCGGGAGATGATCGTCTTCTGGATCTCCGAGGTGCCCTCGCCGATCAGCAGGAACGGGGCCTCGCGCATCAGGCGCTCGATCTCGTACTCCTTGGAGTAGCCGTAGCCGCCGTGGATGCGGAACGACTCCTGCGTCACCTCGGCGCAGTACTCGGACGCGATGAGCTTGGCCATGCCGGCCTCGACGTCGTTGCGCTGGCCCGAGTCCTTCAGCCGAGCCGCGTTCACCATCATCAGGTGCGCGGCCTCGACCTTGGTCGCCATCTCGGCGAGCTTGAAGGCGATGGCCTGGTGCTCCGCGATGGCCTTGCCGAACGTCCTGCGCTGCTGGGAGTACTCGATCGCGAGCTCGAAGGCGCGGATCGCGATGCCGCACGCGCGGGCGGCCACGTTCACGCGGCCCACCTCGACGCCGTCCATCATGTGGCGGAAGCCCTGACCGGACACGCCGCCGAGGATCTGCTCAGGAGCGATCTCGAAGCCGTCGAACACCATCTCGGTGGTGTCGACGCCCTTGTAGCCCATCTTGTCGATCTTGCCGGGAATCGTGAGGCCCGGCAGGACCTCGCCATAACCCTCGGGCTTCTCCACCAGGAACGTCGTGAGGTTCTGGTGCGCCTTCTCGGCGCCCTCGTCCGTCTTCACGAGAACCGCGGTCAGGTTCGACGTGCCACCGTTCGTCAGCCACATCTTCTGGCCGTTGATGGTGTAGCCGGAATCCCCGCGAACAGCCCGCGTGCGAATCGCCGCCACGTCGGAGCCGAGCTCGGGCTCCGACATCGAGAACGAGCCGCGCACCTCGCCGGCGGCCATGCGCGGCAGGTACTTCTGCTTCTGCTCGGGCGTGCCGTGCTGCTTGAGCATGTGCGCCACGATGAAGTGCGTGTTGATGACGCCGGAGACGCTCATCCAGCCGCGCGCGATCTGCTCGACGACGAGCGCGTAGGTCAGCAGGGACTCGCCGAGGCCGCCGTACTCCTCCGGGATCGTCAGGCCGAAGAGGCCCATCTCCTTCATGCCCTCGACGATGTCGGCGGGGTACGTGTCGCCGTGCTCCAGCGTCTGGGCGTGCGGAATGATCTCCTTGTCCACGAACGTGCGAACGGTCGCGAGGATTTCTTCCTGGATGTCCGTGAGACCCGCGGTCTGGGCGAGGCGCGCCATCGCACTTCCCTTCCAAGGCTTTGGTTACCGGCGAGTATGGACCGGTTAACGCCCGTTTGCGACCGGGGTGTGCTCTCCGCAACACAGTCCCGTCACCTGTACCGAGACAGCATCCCGGACGACGGCAATCACGCACCCACACGGCGCGAATTGGAAAGCTCCCCCTAAGATCCCTGCGCACTCGCACATTGGGGGGATCGATGACGTACGACCCGTACAACCAGGACCCGAAGGGCCAGCCCTACGGACAGCCGTACGGACAACAGCCCTACGGCCAGCCTCAGTACGGCCAGCAGCCCTACGGCCCGCAGTACGGCTACGGCGGCTACCCGCCCAAGCCGCTGGACACGCAGACGGCCATGATCGCCATGATCGCCTCGATCGCGGGCATCCTGTGCTGCGTCGGCTGGATCGTCGGGATCGTGATGGGCCACGTCGCCCTGTCGAAGATCAAGCGGGGCGAGGCGACGGGCAAGGGAATGGCGATCGCCGCCCTGTGCATCGGTTACGGCTTCATCGTGCTCTTGGTGCTGCTCTACTCGCTGGGCATCGGTGCGGCGATCTTGGAGAACGCGAACCGCTGATCAGCCCGCGAGGGCGATCTCCAGCGTGCCACCGCAGTGGCGGCAGACATCGGCGAACACGTGGACGTCTGCATCGCATCCCGGGCAGCTGCGGAAGCTGCGCTCGAGCAGGTCGTCCTCGCGGCGCTTGAAGAGCCGCAACCGTCTGCTCGCCTTACCGTTACTCGAACGTGACATGCCCACGAGCATGCACCCCACCCCGGGGCGCATCGCAAACTCCTGTCACTGATTGTGCGCCACTTCACCCGTTTTGAACGCAACCTGTGACGGTCGAACACGTCCAGTAATAGTTGGGGTGAAGTAGCGCACAATCCGTAACGGGATCAGTCCTCCGGCGGGGTCCAGATGTTCGAGCGCGACATACCCGCGGCACGACCCTTGCCCGAGATCACCAGAGCCATCTTCCGCGACGCCTCGTCGATCATCTCGTCGCCGAGCATCACCGCGCCGCGCTTGCCGCCCGCCTCGGACGTGAAGTAGGAGTACGCGTCGAGGATGTTCTCGGCGTGGTCGTAGTCGTCCTGCTTCGGGCTGAACACCTCGTTGGCCGCGTCGATCTGGCCGGGGTGCAGCACCCACTTGCCGTCGAAGCCCAGCGCCGCGGAACGGCCGGCGACGCGCTTGTAGCCGTCGACGTCGCGAATCTGCAGGTAGGGGCCGTCGATGGCCTGCTTGTCGTGCGCCCGCGCGGCCATCAGGATCCGCATCAGGATGTAGTGGTAGGCGTCGCCGACGTCGTAGCCGGGCGGTTGCTCACCGACCACGAGCGACTTCATGTTGATCGACGCCATGAAGTCCGCCGGGCCGAAGATGATCGTCTCGACGCGCGGGGACGCGGTGGCGATCGCGTTGACGTTGTTCAGTCCCAGCGCGTTCTCGATCTGCGCCTCGATGCCGATCTTGCCGACCTCATAGCCCATCGTCTTCTCGATCTGCGTGATCAGGAAGTCGAGCGCGACGATCTGCTCGGGCGTCTGCACCTTCGGCAGCATGATGCAGTCGAGGTTCGCACCGGCGCCCTCGACGACCTCGGTGACGTCGCGGTAGGTCCACTCCGTCGTCCAGTCGTTCACGCGCACGACGCGGGCCTTGTCGCCCCAGCCGCCTTCGTTCAGGGACGCGACGATCGTCTTGCGGGCGTCCGGCTTGGCCAGCGGCGCACAGGCGTCCTCCAGGTCCAGGAACACCTGGTCCGCCGGCAGCGTGCGCGCCTTGTCGATCATCTTCTGGCTCGAACCTGGAACCGCCAGACACGAGCGACGGGGACGCTGCTGGTCGACCACTGGAGTACCTCCTCGTACCGGCCGGTAACTATGTGCGCCACAGTGGCACGCATCATCTCCGGGCGCATATTCGCTGAGTCCCGTTTCACAAACCCTGGCACGCTGAACCGGTGGAGATCACTCGAGTACTGGACGCGGCGCTGCGAAAGGCAGCCGCCGTCTGGATCAGCTCCCCCGGCCACGAACCCCGTCTCGTGCACGCGCACTGGCGTGACGACGCGCTGTGGGTCATCACCGGCGGCAGCGAACAGCAGGTGCCGGGGTTGACCGACCAGGCGCAGGTCACCGTCACCGTGCGCTCCCCGAGCACGCATTCGCACCTCATCGACGCCCAGGCCGTGGCGACGCTGACCGAGCCCGACGAGGAGACGACGCAGGCGCTGAAGACCGCGCGCCTGAACACCGAACCGGAGTGGGAAGCCGTGTACCGCCTGGAGTTCAGCGCATGATCACCGTCCCCGAAGGCTTCGGGAGAGTTCTCGGCGACCGCGCGGACGAGTGGGTGGCCTCGCTGCCGAAGCTGGCCACGAAGGCGTGCTCGCGGTGGCGCCTCACCCCGGACGGTCCTCTGCTGAACGGGATGTGCGCCATCGTCCTCCCGGTCCGGCAGGCCGACGGGCACCCGGCGGCGCTCAAGATCACCTGGGTCGGCAGCGAGACCGAGAACGAACCACTGGCTCTGCGCCTCTACGACGGGGAGGGTGCGGTCCGGCTGCTCGACCACGACGAGGAGCTCGGCGCGCTGCTGCTCGAACGCCTCGACCACACCCGCTCGCTGAACCACGAGCCGATCGAGACGGCCGTCGACGTGATCGGCTCGATGCTGCGGCGCCATCGCGACCTGAAGGCTCCCGACGAGATCCGCAGGTTCGAAGGTGAGCTGCGCGATCACCCGGCGATACCGCGCAAACTGCTCGACGCCGCACGTGACGTTGCTGACAACAGGCCCATGGGCACCACCCTGGTGAACGAGGACCTGCACTACGAGAACGTGCTGCACGGCGACCGCGAACCATGGCTGATGATCGACCCGAAGCCGCTCTCGGGTGATCGTGAGTACGGCATGATCCCGTTGCTGTGGAACAGGTTCGACGAGCTGGAGGGTCGCAGAGGGCTGAACGACCGGTTCCTCGCGCTGTGCGACGCCGGTGAGCTGGACGTCGCGAAGGCGCGGGACTGGACGTTCTACCGCGCGATCGCGAACTGGATTTGGTGTCTGGAAGAGGACTTGGAGGATCTAGCGGTGATCTGCGCCGAGATCGCCGGGTGGGCGGCCAGAACCTGATCTAGCCTGGACGTTGTGGTGGCTGTGAACCGGGTTTACATCGCTCAGCTGGCCGGACTTCCCGTCTTCGGCCCCGACGGCGAACCGATCGGCAAGGCCCGCGACGTCGTGATCAGTCTCCGGATCGACCGCCAGCCGCCCCGCGTGCTGGGCATGGTCGTGGAACTGGTGACCCGCCGCCGGATCTTCGTACCGATGCTGCGGCTCACCTCGGTCGAGCCGAACGCCGTGACGCTCGCGACCGGCTCGGTGAACCTGCGGCCGTTCCACCAGCGCGTCAACGAGGTGCTGGTGATCGGCGAGGTGCTCGACGCCAAGATCCAGCTGGAGGACGGCAGCACGGCGGTCGTCGTGGACGCCGCGATGGAGCTGACCCGCACCCGCGACTGGCGGATGATCAAGGTGGCGGCGCGGCAGCGCACCGGCAGGTTCGGCTTCAAGGGCCCGACCCAGGTGTTCCGCTGGGAGGACGTCGGCGGCCTGAGCGTCAACGAGATCGCGGGCCAGCCGCAGGGCGCACAACAGCTCGTCGCGGTCTTCGAGGGCATGCGCGCCGCCGACGTGGCCCACGCACTGCACGAGCTGCCGGCGAAGCGCCGGCACGAGGTCGCGGATGCTCTGGACGACGAGCGGCTCGCGGACGTCATCGAAGAACTGTCCGAAGAGGACCAGAAGGACATCCTGTCGCACCTGGACGAGGAACGGGCCGCGGACATCCTGGAGGCGATGAACCCGGACGACGCGGCCGACCTGCTGGGCGAACTGTCCGAGGGCACCAAGGATCGACTCCTGGAGCTGATGGAACCCGAGGAGTCCGCACCGGTCCGGCGCCTGCTGGAGTACTCGTTCGACACCGCCGGCGGTCTCATGACTCCGGAGCCGATCATCCTCACGCCGGACGCGACGATCGCGGAAGCGTTGGCACGAGTGCGAAATCCCGACCTGACTCCTGCTCTGGCGTCCATGGTCTTCGTGTGCCGTTCGCCCTCCGCGACTCCGACCGGGCGGTACCTGGGGTGCGTGCACATCCAACGACTGCTGCGCGAACCGCCGTCCGATCTGGTCGCCGGCGTGCTCGACACGTCGCTCGTGCGCCTGCCCCCGGACGCTTCGCTGAGCGACGTCACCCGCTACTTCGCCACCTACAACCTGGTGTGCGCCCCGGTCACCGACGAAGCCGAGCACCTGCTCGGCGCGGTGACCGTGGACGACGTGCTGGACCACCTGCTGCCGGCCAACTGGCGCGAGACGGGACTGAGCCATGCCTGAACTGCTGCCGCGGCGCAGACTCGACCAACCGCGCGAGCCACGTGGCTTCCGCCTCTCGATCGACCCGGACTCGTTCGGGCAGTTCTCCGAACGGCTCGCGCGGTTCCTCGGGACCGGGAAGTTCCTGTTCTGGCAGACGCTGATCGTCATCGCGTGGATCGTGCTGAACCTCTTCGCGGTGACCCTGCAATGGGACCCGTACCCGTTCATCCTGCTGAACCTGGCGTTCTCGACGCAGGCTGCTTACGCGGCGCCGCTGATCCTGCTGGCGCAGAACCGGCAGGACGACCGGGACCGGGTGTCGCTGGAGGAGGACCGGACTCGGGCGGCGCAGACCAAGGCGGACACCGAGTACCTGGCGCGGGAGCTGGCGGCGGTGCGGCTGGCGCTCGGTGAGGTGGCGACGCGCGACTTCATCCGGGGTGAGCTGGAGAAGCTGGTGAAGGAGCAGAACAACACCCGCAAGGTGCGCCCGTGACGGTCGAGGAGTTCCGGGACCTGGTCGCGTTGTGGCACCTGGGCGAGAGGTCTGATGGCGACGTGGTGCTCGCCGCCTGCGACCTGGTGGTCGCGGGGATCGACGGTCCTGGGGTGAGCGCGCTCGCCGGAGTCTCGTTGCGCCGCCCGTGGGACGAGATCCAGCCGCTGCTGGGAGACGCTCTGCTGGAGCTCGGCCTGGATCACCACGAGCACAACAGCAACGAAGGCAAGGCGCTGGGCTTGCGGCTGATGGCCCGGCGGACGCTCGCCGGAGAGCTGTCAGCGCGAGAGCTGGCCGCGTGGGTGCACGACAGGTTCGGGCACGGCCTTCCCGCGGCAGAGGAGCTGGCGCGGCTCGATGACGAGTACGACATCTTGGAGTACGACGACCGCGCGACGACCGATGTGGACGAACAGGTGATGGCGGAAGTGCGCCGGATCACGTCCTGATCTGTCCACTCGCGACCAGGTCTGACAGGACCTCGTGGATCGCGGGCGCTGTCTCCACGTGCGACCGGTACTCGTCGCGCGTCACGTAGGTCAGCTCGGCGATCTCGCTCGTCGGCTGCGGCACACCCAGCAACTGAGCGGTGAAACACGTCATGTCGACGATCGCCCCCTCGCCCTCGCCGTACGCGGGTGCGACGTAGCGCTTCAGCACGGCCGGGTCCTCCAACGAGATCCCGAGCTCCTCCCGCACCTCCCGGCGGAGGGCGTCCGCAGGGGACTCGCCGGCCTCGATCTTGCCGCCGGGAAGGTAGAAGGCCTTCTTGTTGCGTGAGCGCACAACGAGGAGGCGGCCAGCCTCGACGTGCACAAGTCCCACCACGGTGATCACGGATAGAGGTCGTCCGCTGCGAGTCGATCACACGTGCGGCCGAAGGCCTCGAGCTCTCCGGGCCCGAAGCTCTCCCCGAAGTGCTCGGCGACGCCGGCCAGGTGGGTGGCGGACGCGCTGCGCAGGCGTTCGGCACCGAGCGGTGTGAGCACGGCCACGATGCCGCGTCCATCACCGTCGGCGCGTTCGCGTCCGACGAGCCCAGCACGTTCCAAACGGTCCACCAGGCGGGTCACGCCTGAACGGGACAGCAGGACGGCATCGGCGAGTTCGGTCATGCGCATGCGCATGGAAGGCGTCTCGGCCAGTTGAACCAGCACGTCGTACGCCGCGAGCGAAAGGCGCTGCTCAGCAATCAGTTCGGCCTCGAGGACCCTCGTGATCCGTGCATGCGCGCGGAGGAACGATCGCCACACCCCTAGCTCGACACGGGTGGGCAACCGGGAACTACCCGATTCCGGCACGGACGTCGATGTTACGGACAGCTCCGGCCCCGCTACGACCTGGGCCTGTGCTCTCAAGTGACCGGCCGGTAGTACAGGCGTGCGGCGGACGTAGCATGGCCGGGTGACCACCACGCAGCCCCTCCCCACCGTCGAGGACGTCCGCAAGGCGCTCGCCGGTGTGCAGGACCCCGAGATCCGCCGCCCGATCACCGAGATCGGCATGGTCAAGGACGTCGAGGTGGGCTCCGACGGCGCTGTGGTCGTGGGCGTGTTCCTGACGGTCGCGGGCTGCCCGATGCGCGACAAGATCACCAAGGACGTCACCGCGGCGGTTCAGGCGTTGGACGGCGTCTCGTCCGTGCGGGTCGATCTGGACGTGATGAGCGACGCCCAGCGCACCGAGCTCCGCAAGACCCTGCGCGGCGGCACCGAGGAGCCGGTCATCCCGTTCGCCCAGCCGGGCTCGCTGACGCGCGTGTACTGCGTCGCGTCCGGCAAGGGCGGCGTCGGCAAGTCCTCGGTCACCGTGAACCTCGCCGTGTCGATGGCGGCGCGCGGCCTGTCGGTCGGCATCGTCGACGCGGACATCTACGGCCACTCGATCCCGCGCATGCTGGGCGCCGACGGCAAGCCCACCCAGGTCGAGAAGATGATCATGCCGCCCCAGGCGCACGGCGTGAAGGTCATCTCGATCGGCATGTTCACGCCGGGCAACACCCCGGTCGTGTGGCGCGGCCCGATGCTGCACCGCGCGCTGCAGCAGTTCCTCGCGGACGTGTTCTGGGGCGACCTGGACGTGCTGTTGATCGACCTGCCGCCCGGCACCGGCGACATCGCGATCTCGGTCGCCCAGCTCGTGCCGAACGCCGAGATCCTGGTCGTCACCACCCCGCAGCAGGCTGCTGCCGAGGTGGCCGAGCGTGCCGGGTCGATCGCGCTGCAGACCCGTCAGCGGGTCTCGGGTGTCATCGAGAACATGTCGTGGCTGGAGATGCCCGACGGTTCGCGCATGGAGGTCTTCGGCACCGGTGGCGGCGCGGCCGTCGCGGAGTCGCTGACCAAGGCCATCGGGTCCGAGGTGCCGCTGCTCGGCCAGGTGCCGCTCGACCCGCGCCTGCGGGAGAACGGCGACTCGGGCACGCCGATCGTGCAGGCGGTGCCGGACTCGGCAGCCGCTCAGGTGCTGAACGAGGTGGCGAAGAAGCTGACCGTGAAGTCGCGCGGCCTGGCGGGGCGTCTGCTGAACGTCTCCCCCGCGGGCCGCTAGGCAGAAAACCATGAACGGCGCTTTTGTGGACCTGAGGTCCACAAAAGCGCCGTTCATGGTTTGTCAGGTGGCGTCTGGGTCGTACGGCGGGCGCTCGCCCGGCGCGAGCGGCCGCTGCTCCGGCGCGGGCGGTGTGGACGGCGTCGGGTAGCCGTTCGACTTGGTCGTGGGCTCCGGGTCGTCGAACAGGTGCTTGGTCACCGCGCGCTTCGGGTCGAAGTTGCGCAGCTCGCGCAGGTCCTCGAGAGGCTTGCGGAGTGACTCGAACTCCGGCCCCATCTCCTGCTTGAGCTGCTCGCGCGCGCCGGTGGCGTACTCGCGGACCTGGCGCACGGTCTTGCCGAGCCAGGCTGCCGCGGACGGCAGGCGTTCGGGCCCCAGGATGAAGAGACCCGCGACGACGATGATGAGGATCTCGGCCCATCCGATGCTGTCGAACACGGGTCCCAGCCTACTTGTCAGTCGCTCTTGAGGGTTACGTCGAGTTTGAGCTCTCGGCCCTGGCGGGCGAGCACTACCTGCACCGTTTGCCCGATCTCGTGCTCGCGAACGGCCACCACGAGCTCGGCGGCGTTGCGGACCATGCGGTCGCCGACCTTGGTGATCACGTCACCCTCCTGGATGCCGGCCGCCGCGGCAGCCCCACCAGCCGGGACGTTCTGCACCTGGGCGCCCTCGGAGGTCTCCGCGGACACGGACTTGACGTTGACGTTCATGTCCGCGTGCTTGACCTGACCGCTGCGGATCAGCTCCTGGCTGATCTTGCGGGCCTGCTTGCCGGAGATCGCGAACCCGAGACCGACCGAACCGCCGGTCTCGGTGCGGATCGACGAGTTGATGCCGACCAGGGCGCCGCGCGAGTCGACCAGCGCGCCGCCCGAGTTGCCGGGGTTGATGGCCGCGTCGGTCTGGATCGCGTCGTAGGTGACCTGGGGGCCGCCGTTCTCGCCCGCCGCCGTCACCGGGCGGTGCAGTGCGGAGACGATGCCCTCGGTGACGGTGTTGGACAGCTGCAGCGGCGAGCCGATGGCGATCACACTGTCGCCGACCTGGAGCTCGTCGGAGTTGCCGAACTGCAGGACGGTCGGGTTGGTGACCTCGACCTTGATCACGGCGAGGTCGGTCTTCGGGTCGCGGCCGACGACGCGGGCCTGAGCTCGTGTGCCGTCGGTGAAGACGGCGCTGAGCTTGGCCGACGAGTCCTGCGCCGCGGGGGCGACCACGTGGTCGTTGGTCAGGATGTAGCCGCCGGCCTCGATGACGACACCGGAGCCGACGCCCGCGACGTTCGTGCCCTTGAACTCGATGGACACCACGCTGGGTGTCACGCGCTTGGCGATGTCGGAGATCGAACCGGCGGGGCGTTCCTTGCCCTGCTCGATCTCGGCCAACGTCACCGTCGAGTCGGTCAGCGGGTTGCCCGCGCGGCCGATCAGCCAGCCCACGAGGCCACCTGCGGCACCGACGAGCAGCGCGACCACGACTAGCAACGTCAGGGCGGCCGGCTTCACGCGACGGCCGAAGATCAGTTCCGGAACGCTCAGCTGCGGACCCGGTGCGGGCTTCGCCTCGGACTCGCCGGGCGGGTCCTCACCCACGGCGGGCGGACCGATCACGGCACCGGAAGCGGGGTCGCGCCACGGGTCACCGGCGGGCTTGTCACCCCAGAAGACGGGGTCGATGTCCGGGTCCGGGTCGGAAACGGGCTGCGGCGGGCGCTGCAACAGTTCCTGCGAGCCCTGGCGGCCGAACGCGGTGACCAGCGACTCGGGAGGCGGTGGCGCCGACTCGACGGGAGGAACGGGCACGTCGCGCGCGGCGAACGCGGTGTCGACACCGTCCGGGCGACCGAAGGCGGAGGCGTACGCGGGGTCGACCGGCGGCTGCACCAGGGGCCGTGGCCGGAGCCTGCGATGCGCTCCGTCGTCCACTCCGGAAACGGGCGTGGGCATCTGGCCGTTGGGCGACTGCTGGCTCATCTCTCCCCGGATTTTTCGCTAGGAGTGCTGAACTACAGCGTGCCTCACGAACGGTGAAATGACTGTCAGGGGGTGGTCGCGAAGACCGCGCGGGCGTTCTGCGGCACGGACGGCGAGGCAGGCGCGTCGCTGTCCGGCGACGTGAACGCGAGCGCGCCGAGCAGCATGCCGCTCACCACGACACCAGCACCCTGGCGCGCGCGACGGCCGCTGAACCAGCCGTTGCTGCCCAGAGGTCTGGAAGAGCCGAGCACCGGACCGGACCCGAACGCGGGCTTGTCGGTGCGCTGCACGGCGACGAACTGTCCGTCCTCGGTGATCGCGAGCCCGTCCGGAGCGGACGGCAGGTCGACCTCCTGCGGGATGGCACCGAGCCTGTCCAGCAACGACGCGGACGCCGTCGGCGCAGCAGCAGTGCGCACAGCCGCGCGCGCCTGCTGCTGGGTGTAGGTCTCGAAGGCGCAGAAGCCGCAGCGCTGGATGTGCGCTGAAGCTCGCTCGTGGGCGACCGAGGACAGTTCTCCGTCCACGAACGCGACCACGGCATCCGGCAAGAGATGCTGCTCAGGCAGGCCCCAACCACGGAGGTCGGTCATGCAGAGTCCTCCAGCAACGATTCCCGACGACGACGTTCGAGCGCGACCTTCAGAGCCTGGCGGCCCCGATGGATCCTGCTCCTCACGGTACCCATCTTCACCCCGAGCGTGGCGCCGATCTCCTCGTAGGAAAGGCCTTCCACGTCGCACAGGACCACAGCGGCGCGGAACTCCGGCGGGAGCTCGTCCAGCGCGGCCTGCAGATCGGGATCCAGGTGGTTCTCGTCGTAGATCTCCTCGGGGGACAGGTCGTCACCCTCGAGGCGGTCGTTGTCCTCGGGCAGCGCCTCCATGCGCACGCGAGAACGCCTGCGTGCCATGTCGAGGAAGAGGTTGGTGGTGATGCGGTGCAGCCACCCCTCGAAGGTGCCCGGCTTGTACGACGCCAGCGACCGGAAGACGCGGATGAACGTCTCCTGCGTCAGGTCCTCGGCATCGTGCTGATTGCCGGTCAAGCGGTACGCGAGCCGGTAGACGCGATCCGCGTGCTCGCGGACGATGGAGTCCCACGAGGGCGGCGTCCAGTCGGCCGTCTCGATGGGCGCGACGGCCTCCGGCGAACTCGACTGCGTGCGCATCAGGTGTTTCGGCACCTCCATGTGGGCCGCCCGGCGACCCTTATGCGGCTCAACGGGCGACGGGTCCGGCTTGTTCCCGACTAGAGCCTGGCTTCTTGCCTCTGTACCTTCTCCTGCTCCCTTTAAACGATCGTGAGAGTGGGCTGAGAGCATCCTGAGAATCTCGGTTCGGGCCGCGTTCACCCGTTTTGGGCACAACTGGCACTAACCTGCCCCCTGTGACCACGGAATCGGCCCTGCGGGAGTACGTCGAGCAGTACCTCCCCGAGGACGAGGTGCACCTGGCCGCCCGAGCCCGCGGCCAGGAACTGGGCTGCGTGCCCATCGGCGCAGGTGGCGGCGCCGCCCTGCGCTTCCTGACCACAGCCCTGCAGGCCAAAGCCGTGGTCGAGATCGGCACCGGCGCAGGCACCAGCGGCCTCTATCTCCTGGCAGGCATGCCCCAGTCCGGCATCCTGACTTCGATCGACGTGGCCCCCGAACACCAACGAGCGGCCCGCGAGGCCTACGCCTCAGCAGGCATCTCCCCGTCACGCACCCGCCTGATCATGGGCAAAGCACTCGACGTCCTCCCGCGCCTCACCGACGCGGCCTACGACCTCGTCTTCGTGGACGCCTACAAGCCCGAATACCCGCAGTACCTCCAGCACGGCGTGCGCATGCTCCGCCCAGGCGGAGTGATCGCGTTCGACAACGTCCTGTGGCACGGCGCGGTCGTAGACCCGAGCAAGCGAGACGAGTCCACCCAGGCCATGCGGGACATCGCGCGGATGGTCAGGGAGGACGAGCGGCTCGTTCCGGTCATCCTGCCGCTGGGCGATGGGCTGTTGGTGGCTGCTCGCAAACCCTGAGTGCGCCGATAAGAATCGTAGTTGGACCACCTGAGTGATGCGGTAACAGCGCATCGCGGCAATTCGACGTTCCTTCCGCAGGGTCGGGGATCGTCTATTCCCCGAAAGGGGCACAGGTGAAACTGAAAACAGTGCTCGCCGCGATGACGGCTGCCGTCATACCGATCATCGGAATGACCGCTCCAACGGCGCAGGCCATCGACACATGCTGGTACGACGCAGCGGATATGCCCGCCACCACCAGCACGAGCTGTCGCCAAACGTTCGTGCTGGACCCTGGGTACAACCAACTACTCTCACGCGAAGATATCATTCGACACTGGGGCTACTACGAAGCGCGAGGATTCCACCCGAACTTCGCTTGGTATGCGCAGATGGAGACTCTCACAGTCAGCAGTGACACGGTGAGATGGTCGGGATGCAATAACAACAATCTCGACGTGGACGTGCCCTGCGCACCCGGTCAACTGCACTACAACTTCGTCCTGAACGCGTTCACCGCACGCCCTGTGCACCTCCCCGCCCTCAGTTTCGACGGCAGCTTCATCGGCCTGGCCTGCGGCAACTTCTCCGAGGACCGGTCTCACACTCCTGTGCCGGTGATCAGCGGCTTCAAGTACCACGACGTCAACCGCAACGGCGTCCGCGATCCTGGTGAGCCCGGCCTCGCCGGGTGGCGGATGACGCTGCACCGCGACCGTTCCGACGCTGGTCAGAACACCGGCGAGGTCGCCACCACACCGACCGACGCGAACGGGTACTACGAATTCCGGCTGGACCGTCACTTGCCCGGCGACTACGCCGTCACCGAGGAGAACCGCGCCGACTGGACCCGCACGTCGGGCACCGAACGCCATGGCATCCACGTGCCCATCGGTGCCGGGAACACCCGGTACGAGGGGCGCGACTTCGGCAACGTCGAGACCAAGGCCGATGCGGTGAAGGTCGCCTTCGACGTCGTCGACCCGCCGGCGAAGCTGACCGCCGACATCGAGCAGACGCTGCGGGTGCGCGCGATCCTGGAGAACCGCGGTCCGGCGCCGATCATCGACGTCCAGGACGTCGTCACCGCGAGCGGCGAGCCGGATTGCACCTTCCGCCAGCCTCCAGCCGCCACCAGGCGACTGGTGCTCGGCCAGCCGGTCGAGGTGATCTTCGAGGTCCAGTTCACCTGCACGGAACCGAGCTTCCACAAGTTCACCTTCGACAACGCGCTCGACGTGACGACGCCCGGCGTCACCGATCCGGATCCGAGCTCCAACCGAAGATCGACCACCACGACGATCCCGGTCTTCGACGAGTCCGATGTCGGCATCGACAGCACCCAGCTCGACTGCGTGACCCGCACCTACGTCCGCGACCAGTTCGAATGCACCGTCACGGCCGTCGCGGTCAACCGGGGCGATCACAGCCCGGCGAGCACCGACGTGACCCTCGGCCTCACCGGCCCCGCGGACTGCACGCTGACCGCCACCACCCCCACGACCCACGAGGTGTCGATCAGCAGTCCGGTCACTGTCTCGTCGAAGTGGAACGTGACCTGCGCGAACCGCAGCTACCACGACTTCGCGGCGTCGTCGAAGGCCGTGCTCGACCACCTGCACGTCATCGACCCGGACAGCAGCAACGACACGGGTTCGGCGACGGATCGCGTCGAGGTGTTCGAGCGGGTCGACCTCTCGGTCAGCGACATCCGGCTGACCTGCACCGAACGCCAGTACCAGATGCGGACGTTCGACTGCACGAGCAAAGTGACCGTGGCCAACGCGGGCCCGGCCGACGCGGTCCAGACCCTGACCACGGTGACGTTCGGCGCTCCCGCGGACTGCACCATCACCCCGAACACCGGTCAGCAGCAGACCCACGTCCTCAACGCGGGAGCGACCGCGACGTTCACCAAGAACTGGACGGTGTCCTGCAGCGAGAACCGCAGGCACCTGCTGTCCACCAGCGCGGTGATCGCGGCGAACGAACCGCACCCCGAGGACACGAACCGGGCGAACGACGTCCGCTCGATCAGCTGGGTGCCGCCGGACGTGAAGCCGCGCAGCTTCCCCAGTTCGATCAACGTCAAGAAGGAGGGCCTGATCCCGGTCGCGATCCTGTCCACGGCCGAGTTCAACGCGGTCACCCAGGTCGACCGGACCAGCCTGACGTTCGGCGCCACCGGCCTCGAACAGAGCTTCGTCCGGTGTGGATCGCCAGGTGAGGACGTCAACGACGACGGCAGGGCAGACCTCGTGTGCCAGTTCGACACCACGAAGACCGGCCTGACCTGTGGCATGACGACGGCGACCCTCGTGGGCCGCACGGTCGACGGCCGCCGGTTCGAAGGTCAGGACGACGTGAAGCTGACGGGCTGCTAGCCAGAAACCACGGCTAGTAGGCCCGGACGCCCTTGCCGAGGACCGTGACGCCGCCCGCGGAAACGGTGTAGCGCTCACGGTCCATCGGCGCGTCCACACCGATCAACGCCCCATCAGGCACCACGACGTTCTTGTCCAAAATAGCCCGCCGCACCACAGCACCCTTGCCAATCCGAACCCCTGGCAACAGCACCGACCCCTGCACCACCGACCCGACCTCAACGATCACATCGGACGAGATCACCGACCCGTGAATCTTCCCGGAGATGATCGACCCCGGCCCGACCATCGAGTCCTCAGCAGACCCACCGGCGATGAACTTGGCAGGCGGCAACGGCGGAGTAGCCGTCCGAATCGGCCACAACTGGTTGTACAGGTTGAAAATCGGATGGACCGAAACCAGATCCATGTGCGCGTCGTAGTACGCGTCGATCGTCCCGACGTCACGCCAGTACCCGCGATCCCGGTCCGTGGCCCCGGGAACCTCGTTGTCCTGGAAGTCGTAGACGTGCGCCTTCCCCCGGTCCACCAGCATGGGGATGATGTCGCCACCCATGTCGTGGTCCGAGTCGGGGTTCAGCGCGTCCCCGCGAAGCGCGTCCAGCAGCGCCTCGGTGGTGAACATGTAGTTGCCCATCGAAGCGAAAGTGACATCCGGGTCGTCCGGCACGGACGGCGGCTCGGACGGCTTCTCCAGGAACCGGGTGATCTTCCCGGAGGCATCGGAATCAATGCATCCGAACGCCTTGGCCTCGGTCCGCGGCACGCGAATACCGGCAACGGTCACGGCCGCCCCGGACTCGATGTGCTGCGAGATCATCTGGCCGGGGTCCATCCGGTACACGTGGTCCGCACCGAAGATGACCACGTGGTCCGGCTTCTCGTCGTGGACGAGGTTCAGCGACTGGAAGATCGCGTCGGCGGATCCCGTGTACCAGCGGGGGCCCAGACGTTGCTGGGCCGGGACCGGTGTCACGTACTGACCGAGCACATTGGACAGGCGCCACGTCGTCGAGATGTGGCGGTCCAGTGAGTGCGACTTGTACTGCGTCAGCACGCAGAGCTTCGCGAGCCCCGCGTTGACCAGGTTCGACAGCACGAAGTCGACCAGCCGGTAGTTGCCCCCGAAGGGCACAGCCGGTTTCGCGCGGTCGGCCGTCAGTGGCCACAGGCGCTTGCCTTCACCACCGGCAAGCACAATTCCGAGAACGTGCGGCTGCCCCTTCACGGTATGTGACCCTATCTGTGCGATCGAGCTTCAACCAGACGCAAACTGGTTCGTCCCAACAAGGACCGCAGTGATCTACGGTGGGGGCGTGCGAGTTGCGCTCATGACGCGGGAGTACCCGCCTGAGGTCTACGGCGGCGCTGGTGTGCACGTGGGATTCCTCGTGCCCCATCTTCGCGAGCTCGTCGACGTCGACGTGCACTGCTTCGGGGCACCCAGAAAAGACGCCTCGGCCCACAACCCGCCTCACAGCCTGGAGCAGGCGAACGCGGCACTGAGCACGCTCGCCGTCGATCTTGAGATGGCCGCGGCGGTCGCGGGGGCAACCCTCGTGCACACGCACACCTGGTACGCCAACATGGGCGGTCACCTGGCCAAACTCCTGCACGGCATCCCGCACGTGGTGACGGCGCACTCGCTCGAACCGCGTCGGCCGTGGAAGGCGGAGCAGCTCGGCGGCGGCTACCGGATCTCGTCGTGGGCCGAGCGGACGGCGTACGAACACGCCGACGCGATCATCGCCGTGAGCGACGGGATGCGCGCCGACGTCCTCGACGCCTATCCCGCGCTCGACCCGGCAAAGGTGCACGTGGTGCGCAACGGGATCGATTCCAAGGCCTACCACCCGGTGAGCGAGACGGACGCGCTCACGACCCGCGGCATCGATCCCGAGAAGCCGATCGTGGCGTTCGTGGGACGGATCACGCGGCAGAAGGGCGTCGGTCACCTCGTCGCCGCCGCGCACGAGATCGACCCGAGTGCGCAGATCGTGCTGTGCGCGGGCGCGCCGGACACCCCGGAGATCGCCGAGGAGACCCGGCTGGCCGTCGAGGAGCTGTCCAAGACCAGGTCCGGCGTGTTCTGGATCCAGAAGATGCTGCAGCCCGCCGAGGTCCGGCAGATCCTCAGCCACGCGACCGTGTTCGTCTGCCCGTCGGTCTACGAACCGCTCGGCATCGTGAACCTGGAGGCGATGGCCTGCGGCACGGCGGTCGTCGCGAGTGACGTCGGCGGCATCCCGGAGGTCGTCGCGCACGGTGAGACCGGGCTCCTCGTTCACTACGACGAGCGTGATTTGTCGACATATCGACACAGCTTGGCCCAGTCCATAAATGAACTAATTTCAGATCCTGAGCGCGCCCGACGCTACGGCGCCGCCGGACGACAGCGCGCTGAGCAGGAATTCTCCTGGTCGACGATGGCTGAGCAGACAGTCGAGGTCTACCGCAGCGTGATTTGAGTCACACTCACTTGGGGCAACCCCAAAGTGTGAACGCCGCCTTTAACCAGTAGTGACGTTTCGGCTTCAACTGGTGAGGGGCGCGAGGACTGTGCGTGTTGCGGTGCTGGGTCTGTCGGTCCTCCTGGCGTTGACCGCGTGCGGCACATCCACAGCGACAAAGCCCACCGCGGTCCAGCTCAGGGTCGACGGGCTGAAGCTCGCCGACGCCTCCGACCTGCAGGCTCAGGCCGAGGCCCAGCTCGCGTACACGCTGGAGTACGGCTACGTGGCACGGGCCGGCGCGGCGGCCGTGAGCTGCTGGTTCGCCAAGACGGGCGTCGAGACCGAGGTGGACAAGAAGCTCTGGTGCGGACCTGTCCAGGTCCCCGGAACCGGCGCGTCCACCGACTGGGTGCCGGTGCCGCTCAAAGAGGTCAACAAGAGCGGCGACGAGGTCCACTACGAGGTGCAGTCACCGCAGGTGCCGGAGAAGGGCAACCGCAGCACCCCGTCCGGCAGGCTCGTGCGCACCGACGGCAAGGAGTTCGACCCGAGCAAGCAGCAGGACATGACCGCCGGCCGCGACTTCCTCGCGGTGCTGCCGGACGACGGCAAGCGCCCCAACAACGATCTCGGGCTCGGCAACGTCGACTTCAAGTTGCGCGACGACCTGCTGGCCACCGCGGTCACGGGCTGGGCGAACCCGGACATCTGGTACACCGCAGAAGGCACCCTCCGCGCCGAACCGGGCTCCCGGCTGCGCGTCATGCGGATGAAGGTCGAGAAGCTCTGGGAGACCGACAGCGGCTTCCTGCGGACGAACTGGCAGGGCTTCGCGCCGCAGCCGTCCGAGCTCGCCCTCGAGGTGCCCGGCAAGCGCCAGCTCCTGCCGGCCGACCGCCTCCCGGCCAACGGCTCGGTGTTCGTCGTCTACACGGTCCCGGACCCGCAGGAGGGCACCGAGACGCTGGCGCTGGGCTCGCTCGGCGCCAAGTCGCTGGACCAGAAGGTCGAGATCCCGACCGGCAAGCGCACCGACAACGCGCCGCGCGTGCTGCAGCGCGCCGCCGGCCCGGGCCAGTTCAAGGAGCAGACCCAGAAGATCCGCTTCGGCGGCAGCGCGATGGGCATGAAGGTCACCGGCATCAAGCTCGGCAGGCAGCGCCCGGTCAAGCTCGGCGAGAGCCAGTACGACCTCGCCACCATCTCCGCACCGGACAAGGCGCTGCTGGAGGTGCGGCTGGAGGCCACCGGCGACCTGCCCGACACCGCGGGCGGCAACGTGACCAAGGACCTGATCACCGTGCAGCTGCCGGACGGCTCGACCGCCCGGCAGGTCGGCGCCCGCTACGACGGCGGCCCGCTGCCGTTCGCGATCGTGGTCGAGGTCCCCGCGGACACCCGCTCCGTCTCGGTCGGCCTCAACGAGGGCACGGTCGACCTGCCCCGCCTTGGCCGCCAGCTGATCTCGCCGGTCGATTCGCGCATGACCCTCGCGTTGGAGTTCTGAACGAGCATCGCGGCGAGCGCCAGCCAGCCGATGATCACCAGCACGAGCCCGCCCCAGCCCCACTCGCCGTACGCGGTGCTGCCGGACGTGCCGCCGATGCTGCTGCCCACGTAGAACCCGCACAGGTACAGCCCGGACGCGTGGCCGCGCGCGTTGGACGGCGCCCGTGCACCGACCCAGCTGCTCGCCACGGCGTGCGAGGCGAAGAACCCGGCCGTCACGATCGCGAGCCCCAGCGGCACCCACAGCAGGCTCGCCAGGGTTCCGACAGCCACGACCCCGATGGCCATGAGCAACGCGCGCCCGCGTCCCAGCCGGTCGGACAGCTTGCCCGCGAACGCCGCCGACGTGCTGCCGAACGCGTAGAAGAGGAACACCAGCGACTCCAGCCACGCCGGACCGGACAGCTGGAAGCCCGCCACGTTGTAGAACGAGATGAACGCGCCGACCATCAGCACCGCCACGGCGTACAGCGAGAGCAGCACCGGGTCCCGCACTGCCGCCTTCATGCCGCGCGGCGCCCGCTTCGGCGCCGCCTGCGCACGGGGCAGGAAGAAGACGACGACCAGTGCCGCCACCAGCCCCACGACGCCGCTGAGCAGGATCGCCCCGCGCCAGCCCAGCCAGTCGACGGTCAGGCCGGAGAGCAGGCGGCCGACCATGCCGCCGATGCTGTTGCCCGCGATCATCGCGCCCATCGCGGCACCGAGCCTGCCCTTGTCCAGCTCGTCCGCGAGGTAGGCCATCGACGCCGCGGGCACCCCGGCCGCCGCGATGCCCTGGAGCACCCGCAGCACCAGGAAGACGTCGTAGTTGGACGCCAACGGCAGCACCAGGCCGAGCAGGCCCGCCAGCAACACGCTGATCACGATCACCGGCCGGCGCCCGATCCGTTCGGACACCATGGCGATCGGCACGACCACCACGGCCAGCGCCAGCGTGGCGGCGGACATCGCGAGCGAGGCACCGCCCGGTCCCAGCCCGTACTCCGCGGCGATTTGCGGCAACACCGGCTGCGGCGCGTACAGCAACGCGAAACACGCGAGCCCGGACGCGGCGATGGACGCGGTCAACCTGTTCACGCTTTTGACGCTAAGCCATACGTCCAATACGGAAATACGTCAGAATCAATTCGTGGATGAATTGGAGCTGGCCCCGAAGCTGGCGGTGCTGAAAGCGCTTGCCGCCGACGAGCACGTGACCCGTGTCGCAGAACGCGTCGGGCTCCCCCAGCCGACGGTCAGCCGCTGGCTCGCGGAGCTCGGCGAGCAACTGGGCGCGCCGATCATCGTGAAGACCGGCCGCCGGGTGCGTCTGACCCGCGCCGGCCGCCTCCTCGCCGAGGCGGCCACGCGTTCGCTGGCCGCGCTGGAACCGGGCCTGCGCGAGGTCGAGGAGGAGCTCGACCCGGAGAAAGGCCGGGTGGTGCTGGGATTCCTGCACATGCTCGGCCGGTCGCTGGTGCCGGAACTGGTCCGCGGCTTCCGCGCCGAACATCCGCACGTGCGGTTCGGCCTGGTCCAGAACGCCCGCTACACCGTCGTCGAGAAGCTGCTGCACGGCGAGATCGACCTCGCCCTGGTCGCCCCGCCGCCGGACGGTCCCGAGTTCTCCTCGGTCGTCCTGTTCGAACAGGAACTGATCGTCGTCGTGCCGGCCGGACATCACCTCGCGACCAGGAAGTCGGTGCGGCTCAAGGACTTGGAGCACGAGGAGCTGATCCTGCTGGAACACGGCTACGGACTGCGCCAGATCACCGACGACATGTTCGCGGCCGCCGGAATTTCGCCGAAGATCGCGTTCGAGAGCCAGGAGATCGAGACGGTGCGCGGGCTGGTGGCGGCGGGTCTCGGCGTCGCACTGCTGACGCACGCCGAGACCACACCTCCTGCCGGGCTCCGTGAACTACCGCTGTCGCCGCGGGCGAGCCGTGTCTTCGGGCTGGCCTGGCTGAAGGACAACCCGTTGCCGCCCGCGGTGAGAGCCTTCCGCGAGCACGCTCTCAGGACTCACGACGTCCAGCGCTGAGAACCCGACCACGTCCGCAGGTACGACTCCGCACCACCCAGCATGTCCTGGACGAGCTGGTCACCACCGAGCTGACGAACCTTCTCGACCCAGTCCGGCAGCATGCCGCTGTGCGCGCCGCCGTCGACGTTGATGTCCCAGACGCGGTCGCCGGTGCGCTGCCGGTCGACCAGCGGGCCGTCCGGGTAGCTGCGGAACGGGTAGGTCACGCCGGACTGCGGTGCCGGGTGCGAGCCCACGCCGTTGTAGTCCGAGCCGAACCCGATGCCCACGTCGTACTTGCGCCGCAACGGCTCCGCGGCGGCCGCCTGCGAGACGTAGCCGCCGGGGTCGTTCTCGTACCCGGCCACGAACCCGCCGAGCCGGTAGACCTGCTCGGTCCACTGCGCGTCCATCCAGCTGTGGCTGGAGATGACGCCGGGGTAGCGCTTCTGCGCGGCCAGCTCGAGGACGCGACCAGCGGCCTTCACGCTCATGTGGTCGACCTCGATCATCATGTGCCGCTTCATCATCGCCTGCACCGCGTACTCGCCGAGCGACGTCAGTCCGCGCACGTTGCAGCGCTTCGCCGGGTCGTACGCCGGCGCGACGGCCGAGGCCGGGATCAGCGCGTTCGGGCCGACGGTGCCGATCGGGTTGTCCTGCTGCGGTCCCTTGCACTGCTCGGTCTGCCACCACTGGCCGGTGCGCAGGAACTGGCCCGCGTTGATCACACCGCCCTGCGTGCCGGAGTCGAACCGGACACCGCACAACGCGTTGTCGAACTTGTGGCACAGGAACGCGCTGCGCACCCCGAGCGCGTACATCTCGTCGAGGCCGCGGTCGATGTCGGCCTTGCTGCACAACGGGAAGTCGAGGAACGTCCGGCAGCCGAAGAGCTCTGAGGTCTCGATGCCCAGCACCACGGCCAGCTTGCCCTGCGTGATCACGTCACGGGCCTGCTCGGCGGACGTGACGACGCGGAACCAGCCCTTGCCCGGCCCACCGAACATCTTGTCGATGAACGCCTGCAGCTCGTAGGTGCGCTGGGCCTGCAGCCGGACCGAGGTCATCTCGTCGCACGGCCGGTCCTTGAACGGGCTGATGATGCACAGCTCGGCGTTGCTGGTGAGGTCCTGCACCAGCACGCGCTGACCGCCGCGCCACGCCCGTTCCACCCAGGCGTAGTAGTTCTGCTGGTGCGACACGGTCGTGTAGGACGGCCAGTTCTTGAACGTCGGCCAGCCCACCGGGTCGTGGCCGTCGAAGTCTCCCGTGACGATCGCCTCGAAGATCGCGCCGAGACCGGCCGGGTAGTGCTCGGGGCAGTCCTTCAGCGCGTCCGCCACGCCCTTCTCGGAGAAGGGCGCGCCGCAGATCAGCCGGCCGCCGAAGCCCTCGTTGGTCATGAGGTGGTTGTGCGCGTCGACGAACCCGCGCACCCTGCCCTGGCCGTCGGTGCCCTTGAACGGCTCACCCGTGACGTTGATCTGCGAGTCCGGCGCAGGTCGCGCCACCGGCTCCCACCAGGGCGTGCTCGCCGCCGCGGGGGATAACGACGCTATGACCAACGAGGCGGCGAGAGCCAGGCGAAGCAACACGACAGCTCCTCTACGACGGTGTGAAGGCGCTCACATCATGCCGTGGAACTCGGCTGTCTCGTATGGCCGATCGTAGGTACTAACGCGAATATTTTTCAGCCAGCTCGACCAGCGTCCGCGCGCCGAAGCCCGTGGCGCCCGCGACGACCTCGTCGTAGACCTTCTCCGACCGCGCCGGACCCGCGATGTCGAGGTGCGCCCACGGGACCTGACCTGCGAACTTCTGCAGGAACAGCGCCGCGGTGACGCCACCGGGGCCGGGCGGGCACTGCTTGTAGTCCGCGATCTGGCTGGTGACAGCCTCGACGTGCTCCTCCAGCAGCGGCATGCGCCACCACTTCTCGCCGACGTTCACACCCGCGTCGATCACCTGAGCAGCGATCTCCTCGTCGGCGGTGAACACCGCGCCCGTGCGCAGGCCGAGCGAGACCTTCATCGCGCCGGTCAGCGTCGCGACGTCGACGATCAGGTCGGGCTTGAGGTTCTTCACCGCGTACGCCATCGCGTCGGCCAGCACCATGCGGCCCTCGGCGTCGGTGTTCTGCACCTCGGTGGTCGCGCCGCCGTAGTGCCGCACGACGTCACCGGGCCGGTACGAGGCAGCGCCGACGTGGTTCTCGGCACACGGCACGAGACCGGTGATCCGGATCGGCAGCTGCCGGCGCGCGACGGCCATCAGCGCGGAGATCACCGCGCCGCCGCCGGCCATGTCGGTGCGCATCAGGTGCATGCCGTCGGCGGGCTTCACCGAGATGCCGCCGGTGTCGAACGTGATGCCCTTGCCGACGAAGACCAGGTGCGGGCCGGTGGTGCCGTACGTCAGCTCCAGGAACCGCGGCGGGCGGGCACTTCCGCCGCCGACCGCGAGCACGCCGCCGAAGCCCTGCTGCTGCAGCCACTTCTCGTCGCGCACCGTGGCGGACAGCCCGTCGATCTTCTCCGCGAGCTTGGCCGCCGTGGTGGCGAGCCAGCGCGGGTCCTTGACGTTGGACGGGGTGTTGGCGAGATCACGGGCGAGCGAGGTGGCGGTGGCCAGCGCGTGCGCCTTCAACGCGGCCGACGTCAGCACCTCTTCGAACCCGGTGTCCCCGGTGATCAACCGCAGCGAGCCGACCCGCTTGGGGCCGTCCTCACCGGTGACCTTGAACCGGTACCCGCCGAGCGCCGCGCCGAGCACGAACGCGCGCACCTTCTCGGCGTCGAAGTCGGGCGTGAGCAGCACATCGGCGCTCTTCGGGGCGTCCTCGCCGCTCAGCGCGCGCACCAGGGCCGCGCCCGCCGTGCGGTAGTCGCTCGCCGTGCCGGCGCCGACACCGAGCGTCCACGCCTCGTCGTGGCGGACCGCCTCACCCGCCTTGCCCGTCAGGTCGGAGACGTCGATGCCCTCGCCACCTGGCCCGAGCGCCGGTCCGGTGGCCGCGAGCACGACAGCCGGAACGTTGCGGCGCGAGGTGGTGGCCACCTCGACGTCCACGAGCTTGGTTGGCACTGACGGAACCGTCGACCCCACGACTGACCCTCCCCTTGCATCAACGACCGTTCAGTGTCTCCCATCCAGGAACGAAGCGATGCCCCGGCCTCCACTATGGAACTCAGTGGAAACCGGGGCTCGGTGTTCTTCCTCGCCGGGTGCCTCAGCCGGCGGCGGCCTTCAGCGCGTCGCCCAGAGCGCTGGCCTCGTCCGCCGACATCTCGACGACAAGGCGCCCACCACCCTCGAGCGGTACGCGCATGACGATGCCGCGTCCCTCCTTGGTGACCTCGAGGGGACCGTCGCCGGTCCGGGGCTTCATGGCCGCCATCGCGTGCTCCCTCCGTCAACATCTTCCCCGTCCGGCCAGGCCGGATCTGCTCCATTCTCCCCTATCGCGACTCAGGGGCGAAACCGAACCGATCTTTTGGCGAGTTCGGGTGACATTTGTTGATCTTGCTTTCCCCCTGATCAATACCCGTTTTCACGACAAGGCAACAGTTTCGGCACGGCTGGGCGCGCCATGACAGACTGGGCCGGATGCGAGCCCGTTCCGCGCTCTTCGACGTGTACGGCGGCCACCTTCGCGAACGCGGTGGTGCCGCCACGATCGCTGCCCTGGTCCGGCTGCTGGAACCGCTCGGATTCGCCGCGCCGGCCGTGCGCACCGCTGTTTCGAGGACGGTCCGGCAGGGCTGGCTCCAGCCGACGAGACTGCCCGACGGGCCGGGTTACGCGATGACACCTCGCGGGGAACGAAGGCTCGACGAGGCCGCCGCCCGCATCTACCGCACCGGGCCGTCCACCTGGGACGGTCGCTGGCACGTGGTGGTGCTGGAGGAGATGCCGGCCCGCGACTCGCGCGATCACCTCGCCTCGGAGCTGCAACTGCTCGGGTACGGCGCGCTCGGTCCTGTGACGTGGATCGCGCCGCGGCCGTCATCGGAGCTGGCCGACGTGCTCAAAGCCGAACAAGTGGCGGCACGAACTTTTCACGGTTCACACGACGGTGCGGACGTCGAACTGGCGTCCAAGGCGTGGGACCTGGCCGAACTCGGTCGCGACTACGCCGCTTTCGTCGCGCACTGGCGGGCACAGGTGTCCGTTGTGGACGAAACCGACGACGCGGCGGCGTTCGCTGCGTCACAGCAGCTGCTGCACGCGTGGCGGAAGTTCCTGTTCCGCGATCCCGGTCTTCCTGCTGAACTGTTGCCACCGGACTGGCCGGGGCACGCGGCAGCGTCGTTCTTCGACGAACAGACACTGCGGCTGGCACCGGGCACAAGTCGTTTCGTCGACGAGTGCCTGCGGCCGGTTCGCAACGTTTCCACTGCTTGATGGAGGTCCAGTGTCCGAGCTCCTCGTCGACGACGCCGATGGTGTGCGCACGTTCACGTTCAACCGCCCCGAGTCGTTCAACGCCTTCACCATCGCGCTGAAGGAGTCGTTCCTCGCCGCGCTGCGGGAGGCGGCGGCGGACGAGTCGGTGCGCGCGGTGGTGATCACGGGTGCGGGCAAGGCGTTCTGCGCGGGTCAGGACCTCAAGGAGCACATCGGCTTGCTGCAGGCCGGCGACCCCGCGCCGCTGCACACCGTGGAGCTGCACTACAACCCCATCGTGCGCGAGCTGATCGGCATGCCGAAGCCGGTGATCGCCGCGGTCAACGGCAGCGCGGCCGGTGCGGGCGCGTCCTTCGCCTACGCCTCGGACCTGCGCATCGCGGGCAAGTCGGCGAAGTTCCTGATGGCCTTCGCGAACGTCGGCCTGACCGCGGACTCCGGTGCGTCGTACACGCTCCCGCGGTTGATCGGGCACGGCCGCGCGATGGAGATGATGTTGCTGGCCCAGCCGGTCGGCGCCGAGGAGGCGTTGCGGGTCGGCATGGTCAACCAGGTCGTGCCGGACGAGGAGCTGCTGGAGACCGCGCACCTGCTCGCCGCGAAGCTCGCCAAGGGCCCGACGACGGCGTACGCGAAGATCAAGGAAGCGCTGGCGGCGGCCGCGGACGGCACGCTCGAGGACGCGCTGGAAGCCGAGCGCCGGACTCAGGCCGACTGCGGTGCCACGGAAGACCACCGCGAGGCCGTCGACGCGTTCGTCAACAAGCGCGCCCCGAAGTTCATCGGGAAGTAGCCCGGAAGCAGGACGCGATGTGGTCGTCGACCATCCCGGTCGCCTGCATCAGCGCGTAACACGTGGTGGGGCCGAGGAACTTGAAGCCGCGTCGCTTCAGTTCCTTGGCCATCGCCTTGGATTCCGCCGTGATGGCCGGAACGTCGGCGAACGTCGCCGGACGGACATGATCCGCCGGCGCGAACGACCACAGCAGCGCGTCGAGATCCACATCTTCCTCGACGATCACGCGAGCGTTGTGGATGGCCGCGTCGATCTTCATCCGGTTGCGGACGATTCCCGCGTCCGACATGAGCCTTTCCACGTCGGCAGGCCCGAACTCCGCCACCAGCTTCGGGTCGAAGTCGCCGAACGCCGCACGGAACGCCGGCCGCTTGCGCAGGATCGTGATCCACGACAGCCCGGACTGGAACGCCTCCAACGACATCCGCTCGTACAGCGCGTCGGTGCCGTGCAGCTCCACGCCCCACTCGGTGTCGTGGTAGTCCATGTAGTCCGGGGTCGAGTCACCCCACGGACAACGAACGATCACCGGTACTCCTCGGCGAAACGGGCGAAGCGCTGCAGGGACCGGCGCAGCATCAACACGAACAACGGCTTCACCAACGGGTAGAAGAACGGCACGTCGAGGCGTTCCGTCCACACGAAACGACTGCCTCGCACGGCGAAGACACCGGTTCCGCGCACAACGCGACCAAGGTGCAGAACTTCGACGGCGTGCGGCGGATCCCAGCGCGTGATCCGCATCCGGTCCGAGACGCCGAACGTCCGAGCGTCGATCTCGCTCCCGACCGACTTCCCGTCGCCCTCCACCACGCAGACGCGGGTGCCGAACACCCACTCCGACTGGCGTTCCCAGTCGGTCATCGCGCGGAAGATCGTGTCCGGCGGGGCGGCGACCTCGACCGTCAGCTCAAGCTCGGTCACTGCTCTCCAACTCCTCGACACGGGCCCGCAGCTCGCCGACCTCGGTCGCGAGCCGCCGCAGCACCCAGTCGACCTCGCTCATCTTGTAGCCGCGGAACACCTGCTGGAACTTCAGCTCGCGGACGTCCTCCGCGGTGATGTCGTCCGCCGGCAGCCGTGTCGGCGAGGCGCCGGGCGGCAGCGGGGCGAGCTCCTCGCCGCGCCCGAACACCAACGCCGCGAGCAGGAACACCACTGCCGCGACGGCCACCATCACGATCAGGTAGATCAGGGCGTTGGTCACCATGTCCTCCGAAGGATGCCCAGGCGGTTCGAGCGCGCTGCACGCTGGCAACGTTACTGAACGGCTGCGCGCTGTCCGCGACCACCTGACGGCACCGAACATGTGTTCGGTAAGGTCACCTGGGTGGCGGATGAGACGAGTGTGGCCCGGTATACCTACCGGCTGCGCTTGTCGTCGTACGCCTGCCGCGCGTTGCTGGTGGACTGGGATCGTTGCCGGAGTCCACGATGGCCCGCAAAGCGGCGGACGCCGCGATCGGCACCACCAAGCGCGAGCTGATCGCGATGGCCCGCAAACACGGCCGCGACCTGCGGCTGGTGGACCCGAAACACACCACGATGGACTGCGCGGCATGCGGTGCGAGAGCCAAGCACGCTTTGCCGCTGTCCGAACGCACCTACGGCTGCACGTCGTGCGGAGCCATGTCCTCCAGGGACAAGAACTCCGCGGCGGTGATGCTGGTCCGGGCAGGTCTGAACCCGATCGGTGATGAAG